>JAYUZV010000043.1:0-16016 GCA_043751475.1 Chlamydiia bacterium | reverse complement strand
AATTATGACCCGCCGATTAGCGGTGAAAAGAGTGGCTACACCACTGTCGATAATGGCGATGGAACCTCTCTTCGCTATAACTTTTCTAAAAACTTGACGCTAGAATCGATTCAATACTTTGACGGCTCCATCTTGAAAAAAGAGAAGATTTTTATTTGGAACGAGAAAAACTGGCTGAAAAGCGTTGAAATGCGCGATGAAAATAAACGGCTTTTCTACAAGAGATCTTACGAATATGACAGCTACGGCAACCCGATAGTCGAGGTTTTTACGGGCGATCTGACCGGTAGCGGCAAAGAGGACTCTTATCTCACTAAACGGCTTTTTTCTAGTGACGGTTACAACCTCCTTTTGCGCGAAGAGGATGGCGATGGCAAGGTGACTCATTACACCTATTTGCCGAATACGAACTTAGTGACCTCGAAGATTGTGAGCGAGGGAAAAAAAGAGCTTTTGACAGAGCACTTTCTCTATGATAGCTCCAATAACCTCATCGAAAAAAGGTGCGAATCGGGATTTGATGAGCAAAAAATCACGCGCTATACCCTTCGTTCATCTGCACCCTTTCTCCATATGCCTCAGTGGATAGCGGAATATTTTGTCGAAGATGGCACAGAGAAACTCTTGAAAAAGCAGCACCTGATCTACGACAAGTATGGCAATATCACCGAAGAGGCTATCTACGGCAGCGACGACAAACTGGCTTATACGATTTACAAAAAATATAGTGAGCGTGGAGATCTGCTCTCAGAGACAAATGCGCTAGGCAACAAAGCGATTTACGACTACGACGCAAAAGGGCGAAAAATTTCGGCAAAAACCTTCTCGGGTAAGCTCGAAAAAAGCTACAGTTACACAGCAAACGGTCATCTGCGTGAGAAGTGTGAAAAAAGCAGTGATGGCACCTTGCATATCACGCGCGGAGAGTACGATCTCCATAGCCGCTGCATCAAAAAAACCAACCATTTTGGTGTAGAGCAGAACTTTACCTACGATCCGCTGACAGAGAAGGTTGTCAAAAGTGAATTTTTAAACGAAGGGGTGGTGGCTCATGCGGTCTACGACGTTTTTGGACGAAAAATCAGCGAAACAGACCCGAACGGAAACACCACCAAAACGCGCTATAATCTCTATGGATCACCAGTAGAAATTATCCACCCAAACGGAGGGGTTGAGTCTTTTCGCTACGAGAAAAATGGCAGATTATCCTTGCATACAGATCAGGACGGAGTGACAACAACATACACATATGATGTCCTAGGACGCGTCCTTTTTAAGCGCTATCTCGCTCAAAATAGAGAAATTGGAGTGGAAAAATTCTACTACAGTCCGATTCATCTATTATCTGAGACAAATCGCGCTGGTTACCAAACAGAGTATAGCTATGACGGCGCAGGACGGAAGGTGCGCGAGAGCTATTGTGGACGGGTAACAACCTACCGTTATGACGCGCTTGGAAGGGTCTCTGCCATTTGCCGTGAAAACGGCAAAAACAGCTTACTTATTCACTACACGCGCGACTTAGAAGGACGAGTTGTCGAGGAGCGCAAGTGTGGTGCTGGAGGTGTCCTGCTCCAGAAAATAGGGTATAGCTATGACGTGGATGGCAACCGCACAGAGGTCACCCGTTATATCGCGGGTGGTAAGGCCATCGACACCTTTTTATACGATGGCTTTGCACGAGAGATCGAGCACAAAGACGCTGCCGGTTACACCAGCAAAACAGCTTACAACGAAAAGTGTATGGGGCCATCTGGCAACTTTGTCTTGCAAATTGCAAGGAGAGATCCGCTTGGAATTGTGACACTTGAAAGACGCGATGCCTTTGACAAGAGTGTGCGCAAAGAGATTTTAGACTCTAAGGGACGGGTTATCTCGTGCACTGAAATGGTGCGCGATCCGGCCGGCAATATCCTCTACAATAATGACTACGTCTATCAAAATGGAAAGTGTGAAAAAACCCAAGTCATCAAATACACCTATACACCGGACCATAAAATTGCGACAGAAACGCGCGGAAGTAGTGAGGAGCGCAAAACTACCTACACCTACACGCCATCTGGCAAGGTAGCCACAAAAGAGCCACCCAGTGGGCTTACTTTACACTACAGCTACCACCCTTTTGGCTATTTAACCTCTCTAAAATCGTCGGACGGTTCTATCCATCACACCTTCGACTACAATTTACTTGGCAAGCTCATCTCTGCCGAAGATAAGGTCGAGAAAACGGCAATTAGACGAGAGATCGATCCCTTTGGTGATGTAACTAGCGAGACCTTCCCATCCGGCCTCACCGTCAATAAAGAGTATGATAACCTCGGCCGCATAACACGTCTTAAAATGGATGATTCTGGTGAGGTTATCTACGGTTATGACGCGCTTTTTTTGCGCGAGCTAAAGCGCTTATCGCGTGACGGAATGCTCCTTTATACTCACGGCTATAGTGAGTACGATTTAAACGGTACTCTTATCCGAGAGACGCTCCCAAATAACCTAGGACAGATTGTCCATAAAACAGGCCCGCGCGGTGAAAAACTTTCGATCACCTCATCCTATTTTACCCAAAAGTGCACCTACGATGCTACGCTTCGGCTTATCTCAAACGAGACGGGACATTTTGCCTATGACGACCTCTCCCAACTGATTTCTGAACCTGGCTACACCTACCAAAACGACTCGCTTTATAACCGAAGAAATAAAAACGGCAGACCATACCAAATCAGCGAGTTAAACGAGCGGCTTGCAAACGAAAAAGCGACCTACACCTTTGATGCAAATGGAAACCAGCTGACTAAAAAAACGGCTAATGAAACCACTAGCTACACCTATGACGCGCTGAATAGACTTGTCAAAACCACATCACCTAAAGAGAGCATCACCTTTACCTATGATCCGCTCTGCCGGCGCCTTACTAAAACAACAAAAACCTTCCACGAGAACTACCTCTACGACGATGAGCAAGAAATCGGCGCATTTACAAGTGAAAACAGACCAAAAAACCTACGTACTTTAGGCCCCATAAAACCAAAAAATAACCCGCGCACAATTGCTGTTGAAATCGATGGAAAGATCTATCCTGCTCTCACCGATAGACAGAACAATATCCGTAAACTCCTCGACCTCTCCGGCGCCACCTGGGCTACCTATACCTTCTCCGCCTTCGGCGAGCCGACCTACACCAAAGAGTATATCTTATCGCCTTGGCGCTACGCCTCTAAGCGCATCGATCCAGAGCTCTCACTCATCAACTTCGGCAAGCGCTACTACGTGCCCGAATCTGGCCGCTGGCTCACCACCGATCCCGCCGGCTTCATCGACAGCGTCAACCTCTACCAGTATCTCCTCAACAACCCCTTCTCCTACTACGATCCCGACGGGCAATTTCTTCAGTTAGTCGCTCCATGGTTTACTACAGTTGCCATACCCTGGATTGTTAGTACAGCTGTTCCATGGGTTTTTGCAAAAGTTGTACCCGTTGCTATTCTCTACTTGGGAGGAAAAGAGCTCCAGGACAGCATCGCTAAATCGAGACAAAATGACTACTTCGATGATACAATGTACCGTAACAAAAAAGGTGGAATTGATGATACTCTTCCTAAGGACCCCTTTACGGATCCAGACTGGGAAAATATCAGTCACCCGAAAGAGGAAAAGAATGGTCACCATACATTCAAACACAAGAGAAATGGAGATAAGATTCGCTTAGACAAAGCAAAACCTGGTGAGGGTGGTCATAAAGAGCACGATCATATTCATCGACTCAATCCCAAGGCTAAAAAAGGTGAAAATAATGAATATTTAGATGAAAATGGGAATGCCACTGGAAGAAATAGCGAACCATCCCATCTCTATCACCCAGATAATGTTTGGTGGAACACAATGGAACCAAGAATGATATGATGATACAGCCCTACACATCCTTTTTTCATGATGGTTATATCAATGAAGTTAAACAGATAGGATCAGAAACGATTCTTTTTATGGAAAGCGCTCAACTCGATGAGGAAGATTTAGAAGATGGACGGAACTCCTACCGGTTGAAAAATCCGGAAGAACCTATTTTAAAGACCTTTCCTTCTCTTACACAACAAGAGACCCTTAAAGGAAAGCTACATATCGATGGTATAAAAGCAATTAAAAAGGATGGCGCGATTTACAATGAAGCATTTAAGATGCTTTATGAAGATGCTGATATATTCGACTTCAAAATTATCGAAAATAAAGTCATGTTTCAAATCATCTGGGGTAATTATAATCCTGCTATTACTATTCCTCCAGATGATGCTTTTATGGTATTCGAAATTGAGGCGGAAAAAATTTGGTGGGAAAATACTCCCAATGGATATGAATATGAAAGACTTGTGAAGGAATTGGACGGCCTAATTGGCGCAAAAATCACGGCCATAAATTTCACGGATGAAAATGTTTTAAGCGCCGAATTTACCCAAACAGATGAAAATGGAGAAGCGAAAAAATGGTGGTTTACTGCACCTGGGTGCGCTTGGCGTATGGAGAGAAATTGCTGTTATAGCACCGGCAGTGGCAATAAAACAGAATATATAAAAGAAAGAATTACTCAACTAGATGCAATTTATAAACGCTCCTTGCCTGATAAATTAATAGGCTATCATCTTAATAGCAATGCTTTTGATATTACCTTTACTTTCGATAACCAGATGGTCCTTGTTTTTTTTATTACTAGATCTGACCCAAGAGAAAATTGGCAGTTAATTACTCCCGATAACCACATTTTTACTGCTGGTCCATCGAACGATCTTTACTATAAATAAAAATGCAATGATTTCTTGTCTTCAGGAAAAATGCCACTTAATCTGAGAATGGCACCATGCACGATCTTGTCTTATTACAAAATTACTCCCCTTCGACCTCAGAGCGTTTATGGTCAAATCTGACAAGAGATAAAATGGCAAAAGAAATCAAACGGCATGCAGCTGAATTTAAGCTCAAACTGGTACTAGCTCTCTTAAAAGGAAATAAGACGGCCTCTTTAGGATGCTTAAGAATGCACCCAATAGTTCTTTCGCGGTGGGGAAAGCAGTTTAATGCGCCCCCCTCACAATTCCTCTAAAAAAGGGGGGCGGTTTTGATGAGAAAGCTTTTTAGATCCTATTGAACCGCAAACAGGAAGAATACGCGTGTGAAAAACCGTGAAACATTGGTAGAGCAGTTTAGAACTTCTTGCCGATTTGGACGCCAAGACCTAGAGCCCAACTACTCCACTTATATCGGTTATTTGTTTGCTCAGAAACTCGTTCATCATCCATATCAAAGGTGGATAACGGTTTTTTATCACCCATATCTGACCAAAAGGAGATAAAAGGAACAAAAGAAATATCAACTGTACGCGATGCAGTTGGATAGTAGCGCAGTGGCAGTTCAGCACCGAATTGCCAATGGCCTCCGTCTAGATGCATCCGAACTTCTGCCCCATCAGCCTTTGCAAGAAGTGTTTCATTAAATGTCCGCAGTACCTTAAGATTACAATCGATATCCCATGTTTGGCTACATTTATAGCTATTACGTAACCCAACTGCCAAATATTGGGCACCATATCCAATGCTGCTATCTTCAACATCAAACACTTCACCAAAACTACCATACCCAACAAATGGGGTAATAAGAAGAGCTCTTTTCGAGTGTTTAAATGTATATCCAAGACGCAGTTCACCGTCCAAACCTAAAGAATTTAAGTCGTCAATAGAGATCTCCTCATCGGAATCTATGCCATCTTCTTCATCCGCAAGATTCTCATTATCTTTTATCGCAATCTTTCTTTTTCCAACCGCTAGTCCAAGGTTAAGCCCCCAGTAAATCGAGTTGGCTTTAGTATGGTCAAAGCCGAGTTCAACAAAAGGATATACCCCGTTTGCTTGACAAGAACTCCCATCTTCGGATTTCACCTCAGTGTTGCGGCAGGAAACTCCACTTGACAGATAGATGCGGTTGGCACTCTCGTCTGCTGACAAAGGGGCAAGAAAAGAGAGTGCGCTAATAGCTACAAGAGATCGAAACATGAGATAGCTCCTAAAATGTTTATGCGAAGGAGTCTAAATCTTTTTCCAACTTAATGTCAATAGGAACGCTCCAGGGAAGCCAGACATTATGAACAGACTAGAGGCGGTCGGGGTATTTGATACGGGCGTGGCGCTCGACAAGGATTTCGTCGATCAGGGCTTCTTTCACAAGATAGAGATCGCGGAAGGTGATGTCGCTCTCCTCAAACTGCCCATCCTCCATTTTTTCATGGGCGATCGATTCAACAAGCGCCCTCACTGTCACCTTATTAACTTCATCGAGTGAGCGAGAGGCTGCTTCGGTTGAATCTGCTAGCATCACAATAACCTGCTCTCTTGTCTGCGGTTTAGGGCCTGGATAACGGTATTCGCTCTCGTCGACAAGACTCTTATCATTCCCCTCTTTCGCCAGCTGCATCTCGTAGAGGCGCATCCTCGTTGTTCCGTGGTGGCTGCGGATAAAGTCGATAATTGCCTCCGGCAGACGCTCTCGGCGCGCTAACTGGACGCCATCCTCGACATGTTTAATGATTTCGCGCGAGAGCTCTCTGAGTGTCAAAAGACCGGCGGCCTGACACTGCGTCCCTTGATTTTCCGTAAAAAAGTGGGGCGACCTAAGCTTGCCAATATCGTGGTAATAGCAAGCAACGCGGCACAGCAGCCCATTAGCGCCGATGGCTGCGGCTGCCGATTCTGCCAGGTTAGCAACAAAAAGCGAGTGCGAGTAGGTCGCTTTTGCATCTTTTACCATGCGCATAAGAAGTGGATTGCTCGGGTCGAGATATTCGATCAGGCGCATGCTAGTCATGGTATTAAAAAGCGATTCAATAGGAGGTAGTAGCGCAACGATAATGGTTGCAAGTGCAAAAAGAAAGAGTGCTGTGATCAGTAAATCTTGGAAGCTAGTCGGGCTCCAAAAGTGGTTGTCCATTAAATTGAATGTAAAAATAACAAGTGCAGAGCTCAAGACCATGCGTGAAAAGAGGTTGTAAATTTGGCGCCGCTTATGGACAAAACGCGAGGCGACAATACCGACAACAGCTGTAACCAGATTAATTACCAGAAAACGGTCGATATCAACTGCAAGCGAAATTGATAAAATAGCAACAAGAAATCCCGTAATAAAAAGGGCGATATCCATACCGAGTAAAATAGATATCAAAACAGATGCAAATGGAACGTAAATAGGGTAGTGAACAATAGCCCAATAGTGATGCGCCTCGTTAATTAGCAGATACTCTGTTCCTTTAGCAAGAGCTATTGTCAAAATAGAGATCGTAATAAGGAGGCCCATTTTTGAGACTGAAACAAAAATCTCGCTATGCTTCACGCTCAAATAGGTTCCGCCGAGGAGGGTAAAAATTAGGGCAAGCAGCAGATTACCAAGAAAGGGAAAGAGGTCAAACAGATGTTTATTGCGACTCATCTCCTGCTTCATGGCAGAGAGCATCTCGAGGTGGCGGAGTGTCACCGTCTCATTTTTGGCAATTAAAGGTTGACCTGCCTCGATCCGTTTTTTTTGAGTTGGCACTTGCTGCGCAGCGATATTTCTGTAAGCATCAGTTCGTTCAGGATCGCTCTGGACAGTCCAGTCAACAGTACTGAGCCTACGCGTTAAATATTTCCGTATTTTTGCGCCATGACTCCCTTTTTCACCTGCGGCGCTTAAAAGATTATCCCAGTAGTCAGATGTCTCATCGGTTTTTTCGATTTGCAACGTTGCTGCATCGGGGTTTTCATTCGGCAAAACCCACTCGGTATCTATCCCGTATTCGCGCAGCGCATCGATGGTTCTCTGGTCTGTAAACCGAGTCTTTTTTAAGTTGGTGCGCGCAATTTCAAGCATCTCTTTGACAGGGCGAGATTGAATATTTCGAAGAGGCACCTCATCGCGCCAGCTTGTCTGAATATCGTCGATCACATCATCAATCTGTTTCAACTTAATGCGACTAACCTTACCAATATCGAGCATCGCCTCGCGCTGGACAGCGGCCCTGGCATCGGCATCGGAATAGTCAAAGTCAACGTGAGCAATCACATATTTGTCTGATTTAGAGCCGAGCTCGAGTGTCTCAATGCGCTGCTCGCGAAATTGAAATAATAGCCAAAGTGTCAGAAAGAAAAGGAGGAAAAGCGACGCTCTTCTATAAAAATTTTTCCCAGGAATCTGCTGCCAAAGCGGCTCTTCTTGCAGATTCTCATCCGGAGGGGATGCCCTCATAAACTACCCTAAATTTACACCTTTGTTCTCATATTAACGCAAAAAAGATTAAATCGCGCATCAACCTATGCTGCCAATGCAAAATTCCTGGCCTTATCCCACCTACTAAACGAAGTAGCGCGTTAAATATAGGTTTTAAAATCTGTAAAAAAATCAAAACTTTTGCATGATTAGGATAGGTCCATCGCTTTTTTATAGCAAGAGCGATATCATGGCAGAGATTATGGAAAAAGAATACATCCCTATACCCCGCAAATACCGCCCACACCGCTTCAGTGATGTCGTGGGGCAAGAGCCTATTGTTAAAACCATTAAAAATGGTTTAAAAAATGGCAAAGTTGCAAATGCATACCTCTTTTGCGGCTCGCGCGGAACGGGAAAAACCACGCTCGCGCGCCTTCTAGCAGCAGCGCTAAACTGCACAAGCTTAAACACTGATAGTGAGCCGTGTGGAAAATGCCCTTCATGCACAGACCTACTACTTGGCAGATCGGTTGATATTCTAGAAATTGACGGAGCCTCTAATCGCGGCATTGACGACATCCGTCAGCTCAACGAAACCACCCTCTATGCAGCGCCAAATGGGCGCTATAAAATCTATATTATCGACGAAGTGCACATGCTCACCAAAGAGGCTTTTAACGCCTTGTTAAAAACCATTGAAGAGCCACCTGCGCGCGTTAAATTTTTCTTTGCCACAACAGAATCAAATAAAGTACCTGTCACAATTTCTAGCCGCTGCCAGCGCTTCGATTTAGCTCGCATCTCCACCTGCGCGATCTGCGAAACTCTCACAAAAATTACCGCCGACCTGGGGCTTCAAGCAGAACCTGCTGCCCTTCGCCTCATCGCATCTGTATCTGAAGGTGCGCTCCGCGACGCTGAAGCACTCCTCGACCAGATGCTCTGCTTCTCGTCGGGAAAAGTAACCGAAGAAGATGTAGGTGCAGCGCTCGGCCTCGCCCCCCAAGAGCTCCTCTTTGACCTCGACAGAGCCATCGATAAAAGCGAGCTCTCCTTTGCCCTCACCCTAACCAGCAATCTCTTTACAAAGGGGTATGACCTTGCCCTTTTTCACGAGAGACTTACCTCGCACTTCCGCACCCACCTACATATCCAATTGACAGGTAGCCCTCCTGGAGATAGCGATCCAGCTCATGGCCCGACCTATCTTGAGCTCTCCCCCTCGTACACCAGAGAGCAGTGCCTTTATATTCTAGACACGCTAATCTCCACCCAAAGTAGCGGCTCTGCCTTTGCACGTGTGCAGCTAGAAATGCTCTTACTTACACTACTCAGATCAAAACACCGCCTGCCGCTGGACGCTATTGCCGCAAGACTGATAGCGCTTGAAAATAAAAAAGAAATTGTTCGAGCAGAGCCTCCTGCTAAACCAGCACAGATCGAGACTCCTATAGAGCACGATTTTATAGCAAAAATAGAGGCCAAAATTGCCGCCGCACCAAAACAAGTGGCGCCGCCCATTGTTAAAAAAGAAGAAGAAAAAAAACCTGACCCCCTTCCTCAGCGCGAGGAGAGCCCAAGAGATGAGACCCTTTTGCGCTTTGCCGCCGCTATTTTAGAGGGCTCGGTTAAGAAATAAGGAGAACAAAACCTATGTCATTCATGAAAAGACCAAAAAGCGCTACCTCAGCAGTGCCTGGAGCGATGCCGCAAAACAAAGAAGCTCTCATGAAACAATTTGCCGCAATGCGCGAAAAAGCGGATAAAACTCTTGTGACGGGCAACTCCTCCCAAAACCTTGTTTTAATTGCCATCGATGGCAACCGCGCAATGAAAAAAATCACCATCCATCCAGATGCTGTAAGCGACATCAGCGGGCTTCAAGATCTTATCCTCCAAGCCCATGAAGACGCCCTTACCAAACTCGACGAAGCCCTCGGCGACTAGCACTGATCAGCAAGGATAGGAAGCAAGAAAAGAAAGAGAATTGGCAGGATAAGGCGAGGATAAGAAAAAAAGTAAGGTTTTAATTAAAGGACTTGAAACTTGTGCAGAGAGGCACGCCACTCCGGAGGAGCGGGATTTCGCTTTGCTGCGAAATCCGAGGAACGAATGAAAAAACATTGTTTTTTCATTTATCCTCCCCTTTATCCCTTATCCTAGCCTGATCCTGTCTATCCTGTATCCTGCAAACTCCCTTTTCTTTCTTCCTTGCTTGCTTAGCTTGCTTATCCGTGTGCAGAGCGGGTGATGCGGTTCATGAGGCCCGCATGGGTTTTGATCTGCTCATCGCAGAGAATAAGAATCTCATCGACCATCAGCGCATCCGCAGTACGCAGAGCGGCGTAGTAGCTTTTTTCTGATAGCGGAAAATAGGTAACACCTTCAATAGCACACTCTTTTGATGCAAAAAGTGCTGCCCTCACCTCTTTTTTCTGCAGATGCTCTCTGATAGCATCGACGCTGTCGAACAGATGGACAGCGGCATTTGGCGCGTAGTGTCTGTAGCGCATACCCGGCGATGGCAAGTTCTTTCCCGATAGAACTCTCTCGATTTTTACTCCAATAGCGGATTCAATCTCCTCAGCTGTAATCACACCGGGACGCAAAAGACGCGGCACCTCGCCTGTTAAATCAATTACGGTCGATTCGATACCGACAGCGCACTCTCCACCCTCTACAATTGCGGCAATCCGGCCAACCAAATCAAAGAGAACGTGCGCGCTGCTTGTTGGACTTGGTCTGCTCGAAATATTGGCAGAGGGGCCAACTAAAGGAACTCCAGTAAGGTCGATGAGCTTAAGTGCTATTGGATGGTTTGGCATGCGGACGGCCACTTTATCTAAACCTCCTGTTACAAGAAGACTTAGCGAGGAGTGCTTTTTTAGGACAAAGGTCAAAGGACCCGGTGAGAATTTTGCAAATAGCTTATAGAAAATCGGTGGGATATCCTCAGCCACCCAATCAAGCTGAGTCAAATCTGAAAAATGGGCAATGAGCGGGTTGTCGGCCGGTCTATTTTTAGCGGCAAAAATAGCGAGCAGCGCGCTCTCATTATCAATCCTAGCGCCAAGACCGTAAACTGTTTCGGTTGGGAAAGCAACAAGCTCGCCTTTTTTCAGCAGATCACTTGCAAGTTGGAGGTTATCCTCCGAAAGAATCACTGTTTTTTTCATGATAGGTGTAATTATAACCTAAAAATAGAAAAAATGGTACGCTTCAAATCAAAAGTTGATCTGGTATCTCACTATGAATAAAAGCACCCTTTTTCTAAGAATTTATACCTCCCTTCTCTTTGCAGGAGGACTGGCCGGTTACTTCCTAGGTAATAGCGTGCCATCGCTTATCCTTGGCATTACATCAACCTTCTTCCTCCTTTTATTCTCTGAAACTAAAATTTTTGGCGATTTTTATAAAAATCTACTTGTCCTAATGACACTCGGTGCCCTCGACGGCTTTTTTAGCTGGCGCTTTGCCATGACACACAAATTTATGCCAGCAGGGCTCTTTAGTCTTCTCAGTTTTGGAATGTTTCTCCTCTTTTTCTGGGGCATTAAAAAGAAAGCGGCGGGTCCTACTCGGCATTAATAATGCTGTGCATAATGTGCGGGGTTTTAGCTGCGTCCAGCCAACCAATTAGTTTTATAAGGTTTTCCTCGCTCATGCCGATACAGCCGGCAGTGCCTGTAAATTCGTCCTGCCAAGTATGCATAAAAATGCACGACCCTTTGCCTGGAATAGGCTTATCCGTGTTGTAACCGACAACAACGCCATATTTATAAAGAAGAATATCCATTTTTTCAGCGCTTTCCCAATCGGGGGCTACCTCTGCTTTACTAACAATTTTGTTGTAAAAGCGTGAGCGCGGATCATCCACTGCAACGAGGTTCTCATCTATTTTGATATAGGGCATTTTTGAATTTGGAGAGGTATCAGCCAAGCCAAAAAGGGATAGCAGCGGAAAGGTGCCAAGCGGTGTTTTAAAATCCCCCTCGACCTTCTCATCCCCCATCCCACATTTTCCAACTACAACGGGAAAAGAGAAAATCGGGTGAGCGTCATTTTCCACAGCAAAGAGATAGCCATTAATTGCACTACTATCTTTTGTAAAAACAAAAACTTTTTGCATCATTAAAACCTTTCTTATTTGCTATTAATTACTTACGATTGATGGTTAATGCAAACGGGTGTAAAATCTATATAGATTGTAGCAGGTTTAATATGTCCGTATTGCCACCAGACAAGCCAAAAGAGCTTGGATCACATGACAACCTTATTTTAAATTCGCCCTCAGCGATGACCGTACTCTCATCCCCTTATGACTTTGCCTGCAGCCTCTATCGCCTAGAAAGGGCGCGTCTGCTGCACAACAGCGAACAAGAAATTGACACAGCCATGCGCATTATCCAAGCGCCACTAGCCTTTTTTACAGGAATTTTTACACTTTTTCAAGCTCTTTCAACCTATCACGTGATAAAAAACCCTAGCTTTCCAAAAAAAATCTTATCTCCCGGTGTGGCTATATTTGGAATAGCGGTCTGCACAATTGACCTTGTCCATGAACTGGTCGGCATTAAGCGGGTCTGCCAGATGAGAAATCGTTTAAACTACACAAAATGGAGCGCGAAAGACGTTTCTTTAGAAGAGAGCAAAAGACTAATTGTAAAAGATTTAAAATACATCCAGACCAAATGGCTAACAATTACTCCGGAAGATGAAGCTAGAGTGGAAAAAATTGTCGAGGACGCCCTGCCAAAAAAGACCCCCAAAGATGAGAAGGTAGAGAGCCAGAGCCATCTTGTAGCGGAGCTGCGCATAGGCAAGGAGCTCACCCTTGCCAACCGCATTGCACCTTGGCTTGTTGCCCATCTAAAAGAGAAGGGCGAGGGTTTTATTTCGCGGATCGAGAACGGTGATGAGGCAGCTCTTGCAGAGGCTAAGGGGCTGCTAACGGATGTGAATAAGCAGATCAAGAAAAAGACAATTGTCCATATCATTGGAATCATCGGTCTAATTCTAATTATCAGTGGTCTAATTACTATGGTAATCGCCTGCCCAGCGCTTATCCCCTTCATCTTAATCAACGTAGGCGTTTTTATTGGGGTTGTCAGGTATCTGATGAGCGAAGGTTTTTTCAACACACAAGGATGGCACTTCAGCGCATCCAACTGCATTCCCGACTGCGTAAAAAGCCTCTATGGAAGAGTCACTTGCTGCCGCAAAAAAGCAAAGAGAAACGACACAACCTATTCTGTAGGTGGCGCTTAATCACCTTTTTTTCCACCACAGAGAAGAGAGAGAAGAGTGAGAGCTCCGCCATTTTTACCCTTTTCATGACATCTCCTCCTTGCCTCCAGCAAGGAGGAGATCGTAAAAAATGTAAGAATGGCGAAGCCCTCACTCTTCTCTCTCTTCTCTGTGGTCAAAAAAAGGTAGTTAATAGCTATGTACGAAACGAGTTATAGATGTCTGCAAATAAACGATAGGATGTGTTTGAGAACTTCAGCCCTATGATTTGCCCATCCACTGCTGAAGGAGTTAGGCGGCGTTAACAATGTGGGTGGCGCCAAGAGAAGTTAGAAGCTCCGATAGGTAGCGGTAGTGCTTACCATCAAGTGCGATATTGTCGTTGTACAAGGTCCAGCCCTTTTCATCGCGCACAACCATTTTGCTGCGAATGATGTGCTCATTTAAATGGTCAGGTGTTTCAGAGGCGTAGTGAACAGTGAGCGCAACCAATCCTTCGCGTTTTTCAAAGAGCTTATCGTGCGCATCCTTCGAAAGAATAAAAGCGCCGTAGGCCTGCTCGTGTAAAATAGCTTCTGCTCTCTCTTCCTTTAGCCGTTTTTGGCACAAGTTTAAGAGGGCCTTATCCCGCATATTCAGTTTTTTTGTAGTGAGCGCAATGCCAGATAAGCGAGTGCGAAACTCCTTCTCAATCTCCTCAATGGCCATTGCCGAATCCCACTGGTGGGAGAGCTTGCGACAAATGCGATTTAAGTGACTAAGTGTCTCATCGAAAACAAATTGTGCATCATCCGAAAGATTTTTATTTGAGGCATAGAGTTTATGCTTAAAGGGGCAGACAGTTTTTGCATCAAAAAAGGTGCGGCGAGAAAAATGAATTGTTACAGGGACCCACTCTTTTTTACCGTGGAATTGATCAATAGGAGCGAAATGCCCACTTTTTTTATCAATCAGAAAGAGATACTCCGCGCGATCTTCCAAAACAGTACGCGAGGACTTTTTAATAGCAGAAAATAGCGTGGCCAGGTTTTTCCCAACTAACTTATTTGTAACAACGTAATCTATTTTACTATTTCTCATAACTTGATTATATACACGAAACAATTAATTTCCACAACTTTATCAAAAAAAGAGTTACACTTTTACTATCACTATGTTATACCCAAGGATCAAATGAACAAAAAAAGTAGCCAATCATGACAGAAAAACGCGCCGCCGACCACCCCATAGAACCGTTGATTCTAAACCGCTGGTCACCCAGATCGCTCACAGGTGAGGCAATCACGGACGAGACCCTCTTCACCATTTTTGAAGCAGCTAGATGGGCCCCCTCCGCTTACAATAGCCAGCCGTGGCGTATCATCTATGCCAAAAATGGCGACCCCCACTGGAACCTTCTTTTCAATTTGCTGGTTGACTTCAACAAGAACTGGGTAAAAAATGCCAGCGCGCTAATCCTTATCTACTCCGCCACAAAATCGGAGTCTGGCAAGCCAATGCCCACCCACAGCTTTGACACGGGCGCTGCCTGGCAAAATATGGCCCTACAAGCCACCAGCATGGGCTTTATCATGCACGGCATGTCCGGCTTTGACTATGAAAAAGCGGCCATGGACTGTAAAATTCCAAGCGATTTTCAGATCGAGGCTATGGCTGCTATCGGCAGAAGAGCTCCCATCGAAGATCTCGCACCCGAAATGCAAAAGATGGAACACCCCTCCACCCGCAACCCCCTCTCCTCGTTCCTCTTCCAGGGCACTCACCCCATAAAAAAAGCGCCGCTAAATCAAGCGGCGCCTTAAAAACAGGAAACAAAAACTATGACATCAAGAGCAGCTTTAAAATGACTATACTGCCCAGATTGCTTGTGCTCACGGGAGCCAGAAAAAGATTAGAGTTGCCCTTAGAGTTAACCCCTCTTCCTAAGCGTTAACTCTACACGTCTACTTCTTTCCATATTTTCATTTTGATCTTTATCAAAAACAGGAGATTGCTCGCCTTTCGTCTCTAAAATCATCTGAGATTCATCAATCTTCCACAATTCTTGTAAAAATCTTTTGACTGATTCAGCGCGAGCCGTCCCAAGCCTCTCGTTATGTTCATCACTTCCATTCGTATCGCAGAAACCCTCAATAAGCAGTTCGTAACCTGCGTTTTGCTTTAGGAATTCTGTGATAGCACTGATAGCTTCATCATTACGAGTAATAATCTCGGCTTCATCATTAGAATTAATAATCTCGTTAGAGTTGCTATTAAAATAAAAAATTATCGATTTTGCTGCCTTTGCTGCTTCCTTTGCTACCGCTGCTTTTGCCGCTGCTAGTGCTACTGCTGCTTTTGCTGCTGCTTTTTCTTTTGCTTCTGCTGTTTTTTTTGCTCTTGCTAAAGCTTTTTCAGCCCCTTTTCCTCCTTCTTTTGGTGCTTGTTCTGCTGTTGTTAATGCTTGGTTCGCTTTTAGTGCTGCTTGTAACGCTGCCTCTGCTTTTGTTTCTTGTGCCACTACTTTTGCTTGTAGGGCTTGTAAACGGGCTACTTTTGTTTTCTTTACT
>JAYUZV010000042.1:0-5871 GCA_043751475.1 Chlamydiia bacterium | reverse complement strand
ATTAAAAAACCAATTTTTATTTTCTTTATTTTTTTTCTTATCCTGGCCTTATCCTGCCCATCCTGTATCCTGCTAAATTCTCTTTCTTGCTTTCTTATCCTGCCTTGCTTTATCTGTGCTTATCCCTGCCCTCTTTCGACGATGGGGTGGCGCCTTCCAGCAGTGAAGCTGCGTGGCGAAACGCGCAGCGATGGCGCTGCTTGCTTTCTCTTATACTCTGCTCTTTGAATCATGCTAGAAATTTTCCGCACAATTTCTTCCGAAATCGCATATTTATTTGCCACCTCTTGGGTGCTCAGCTGCTCCACAATCAGGCCGTGAATGGCGCTGTCCAGGGTCTCATAGTCCGGCAGGCTGTCGCTATCGAGCTGGCCGGGACGCAGCTCAGCCGACGGTGGTTTCTTAAGGGTTGAAAGAGGAATAATCTCGCGGTTCTGGTTGATGAAGCGCGCAAGCAAGTAGACCTGCCCTTTTAATAAATCGCCAATCGGTGCAAGCGCGCCACACATGTCGCCATAGAGCGTCGAGTAGCCAACCGCCATTTCGCTCTTGTTCGATGTGCAGAGCAGCAGATATCCAAACTTATTGCAAAAAGCCATCAGCAGCATGCCGCGGATGCGCGCTTGGATATTCTCCTCCGTAATATCGGCTTGCTTGCCTGTAAAATGGGGCTCTAATGCGGTCAGATAGCTTGCAAAAATGGCGTCAATTGGCAGCTGCTTACAGACAATTCCTAAATTTTTTGCAAGCTGCACCGAATCGGAAATGCTCCCTTCGGAACTAAAGGGTGATGGCATGGTGATGCCGACAACATTTTCGCTGCCAAGCGCTTCTGTTGCAATAGCAGCCACAAGGGCCGAATCGATACCGCCAGAAAGGCCAATGACTGCCTTTTTAAAGCCGAGTTTATGGAAGTAGTCTCGCGTGCCCATGACAAGGGCCTTATAGAGGTCGTGCTCTTTGCGCAGATGGAGCGGTTCAATGCGCAGCGGAAGGAGCTTCTCGCCCAAAACAGTTGTCAAACCATCTTCAACAAAGCCATCAGCCAGCTGAGCAAGCTCTCCATGGCGGTTAAAGACCATGCTGTAGCCATCAAAAATCAGCTGATCATTGGCCCCCACCTGCGCACAAAAAACCACCGGGCAGTTAAGCGTCTTTGCTGTTTTAGAGACAACCCGTGCGCGCAGTGGCTCTTTATCCAAATAGTAGGGCGAGGCTGAGAGGTTGAGCAGCAGATCGGGCTGCAAGAGCTCCATTTCAACCACAGGGTCGCGCGCATAGCGCGTCTCATCTACCTGATGCGCGTGCTGCCAAATATCCTCGCAAATTAAAACCCCAAACCGCTTGTCACGCCACTTCCAGATTTGCACCTTCTCGCCACTATCAAAGTAGCGCCTCTCATCAAAAATATCGTAGGTGGGCAGCAAGATCTTGTCGTGGAAGCCCAGCACCTGCCTATCGGCAACAACTGCTGCGCTGTTATAAAGACCCTTTTCACCCTTTCCGCGCCGCGCCATGCCAAAAACGGCCATGATGCCATCTGTTTCAGCGACAATTTGCTCTAAATAAATCCCCATCTGGTCGATAAAATCGGCTCGTAAAAGAAGATCTTCCGGGGGATAGCCGCAAAGGGCGAGCTCTGGGAAAAGGGCAACCGCCGCACCCTGTGCTTTAGCCTGCCGGATAGAATCAATTATTTTTTTACAGTTATAGGGCAAATCGCCGACAACCGGATTGATTTGAAAAGTAATAATTTTCATCAGCTACCGATATCCCCCCATTTTTAAATAAACTACCATGAAAAGTCATTTACCCCAAAATCCAGTAAAACCGCCCCCTTTCTACTTAGTAATACAAAGTAATTGATTGTTTTATAAAAAAGTGATATAATTACGTTGTATTATTAAACATTTATAAAAAAGAGTAACAAATGGTGCTATCACCGCGTCTTTTCAGCTCCGATCAAGAAAATCGCCGGTATAACACGGACGAAATCGATGTTTTCCTCTATTCTGGTCGCAATCAGCTCGATTTTCCATGTTCGCACCAAGAAAACCACCGAGCTGCCCTCAATCATGCCGTGCAAACAGCCGCAGCAAACGTTCTGCGCGGCCACAGCTTCGGACTGCGCTCATCCGATCTCATTCATATCGATGTCACCGATTACTCTTTTTCAATCACTCATGGTCGCAAGCAACTAGTTGATGGCGGCAGCAGCGCTGGCAGAGCACTTATGGACGATGTCCGCCGCATCTACCGCGAATGTATGGCCGCCCATGACCACCTCCATGCCCGTGGCTCGGCACAATTCTTTGCCAGACGGCACCTCTCTTTTGGCAGCGCAACTTCTGCTACCTATTCTGATGGCAATCTTTCCACTCCGCCTCGGTCGCGCTCCCCCAGCGTCGATAGCGATGAGGCGCCAAGATCACCCACGCCGCGCACTTCAACCGCCGTTCAGACCGCGCTTCACAGCACTTCGAATGCCGAGCTTGCAGCGCCGACAATGGTTGACAGAACCACTATTCTAGAAAATCGCATCAGAGAGCTGGAAAGCCAACTCCATGAGGTTACCACGCATAGAGACCTTCTTCAAGCCGATCTTTTGCTGAGACGGCGATCTCTTGACTCAGCCCGTTCCGACCTCCAAGACACTAATGAAGATGCCAGACGCCTTGCAGACGGCTATCGCGATCTGCAAAGAGACAATGCAACCTTATACAAAGGACTGGAAAGACAAGGTGGTGAGATTGCTGGCAGCCTAGAGACCCTAGCTCGGCAAAGCGCGCTTTTAGAGACAACAGAGGCAGAGAGAAATGAGCTCGCAACAAAACTTGCGCAATTAGAATCATTCTTGCCAGGTCTGGAAGCAAAACTCCAAGAAGCAAAAGATGCCCTTAAAACAGCCAATGACAAAATCGACACCCAAGCTGCTACGATCAGCAACGGTAAACAGCGCCTTCAGCTCTCGCAAAATATGGGCCGACAAGCTTTTACCGAAGCCGAAGCGGCTAAACAACGGGTGGCGGCGCTTGAAGAACAGCTCAGGACACTCAGAGGACAAATTACCGACTCTGCAACAGCGCTCCTAGAAGCCGAAGTCAATATCCGCGCTGCGATAACGCCCCTTCAATCTGCTCTCGCAGATGCACAGGCTCGTGTCGCTGAAGTTCAAGCGAAGGAACTTCAACTCACCTACGAATTAACAAGCGCACGCACCAACAGCCTGCCCCTTCTTGCACAGCAAGCAGCGGATGCAGCCGAAATTGCGAAGCTTCAAGAGGCAATCACCACAACATTGGCAGCTTTAGCCGCAGCGGAAAAACAAGCAGATAGCCTCGGCGAAGTAAACAGAGAAATTACCGAAGCATTTGGTTTATTAGAAAGCAATAATGCTAGCCTTAAAGCAGAACTCGACAGATTGCGCGCACGCCTTGCACAATTAGAGGCTACACAACAGCGCCGTACATCGACGCTCACTGCAACTGAAGCTCTACTTGCCAGCAAAGAGCATGAATTAACCGCTACCCAAGATCTTCTGGCCCAAACTACAAGTCAACGTAATGCTCTAGTAGTGGCGCTTCAGAAAATGCAGCCAATAATGGAGCAGCTTGCAGCAAACAATGAAACCCTCTCAGGTGAGCTTAACGATGCAATGGAAGCTTTAAACCAAGCTGCAGCAGAAAATGGGACTCAAGCGGAGCGTATTCGCTCCCTTGAAATCAATCTAGACGAAGATCGCCTCTCTATTGAATCCCTTATCGCCGAAAAACAAGCCTTACAACAATCTCAAGCAGCGCTTCAAGGGCAACTTTTTGATGCACGAGAAGCATTAGACGCTCTACGGAAAACCACATCAGAAAAAGAGCAGCTCTACTCCCATGCAGAAAACCTCTCACAAGAGGCAATTGTTCTTCAAGCGACAATGCTAACAGCAGCGCAAGCAGAAGTTAAAACCCTAGAGCGCAAACTCGCCGAAGCTGAACAGCAGCTACGTGTGAAACAAGGTATTCTAGAGAATCACTTAGCATCTGTAAAAAATCTCACCGAGCAAAGTGCAAAAGCCGAAGCCGACAAGGCCCCTCTGCTTGCAAAATTGCGCGAGCAAAACGGACTCCTACATGCCCTTGAGACAGAGCTTGCCGCAAAAGTGGTAAAAATAACTGCTCTTTCCGAGCAATCTGAGGCAAGAAAAATAATTGCAACCAATTTAGATATTACAAGGGACCAGGAACTTCTTGCTCATGCAGACGAAAAAGCAGCGCTAACGGCTCAAATTTCTGCATTAGGCCAAGAGGTTACTTCACTGGAGCGCGAAATGCTCACTAGATTTGCAGATGTTACGGAACTAGAACATCAAGCAAAGTTGAAGGAACAGATGCAGCGGGTGATTATCGGTGTTTCAAACCGTAAAGTAACCGAACTCACCGCAGAGCTAGAGGCCCTACGCGCGCAGCAAGCCCGAGCTGCACAGGTCGCAAGGGTAGCAACTCCTGTCTTTGGAGAGGGCAATCTCGACCCAATCGCTGAAGGACTGAAAGAGGAGCTAGCTGATAAGCAGACTAGAAACGATCAGTTGATCACAAGGGCAGAGGATCTAGATAAAAAAATTAAATCACTCACGGCCCAATACCAAACTAATCTAACTGCCCTAGAGCAAGAGCTTGAAGAAGCCCAATCTGCAAAAAAGAGTGCAGACACCCAATTCTCTACCACTATCGCCGAACTTAGGACGCGCAATGAGTCACTAACCAATGACGTTAGTTTGCTACAAGCGAACAACGCCTTTTTCATATCTGAGAATGGACATCTCGAAGGAGATAAGACCAGGCTCACCGCCAAAATTGCCACTTTAGATAGACAAATTCTAGCTCTAACAAATAAGCATAGAGAGGAGATAGCGCAAATAAGAGAGGAGACCGATCAAGCACGCCAAAAACTTGAGGCCTCTCATGCTAGTGTCCTAGCGAGGAAAAATCATGAAATCAGCGAGCTTAAGAAGGATATTACCCATTTAGAAGGGTGTCGAGATGGTTATGAAAAGAAAAATAGAAGCCTAAACTCTTCTTTATTAAACAAAAGCCATGAACTCGAGCGCTTACAAGATTCCCTGAATAATAGCGATGTCTCATCTTTAAGCGAAACGGAAAAAAAAAGCCTTGAGGAAGCTGACAAAGCAATTGAGTGTTTAACAGCTCGACTCGAAAAACAAGAAAGAACCCATGTCGCCGAGCTCGTGGAATTAGAGGCAAACTACAAAGCAAGACTGGAGGCTCTAACCCGTGAATTAGAGAAAAAAGATAGTCAATTCCAATCATCCGAAGAGGAAATGGCCACATTACTTGCAGAAAAAGAGCGAGAAGTACGTGGCCTAGAAGAGCAGCACAGATCTACTGTAGCCGATCTTAATAAGCAGCTAAGGGAGCTAAGCACATCAATCGAAGCTAATCGTTCTATTTAGTTGGTGTAGCTGGTAGAGGAATAACTGCCGCTTTTAAGACATCGAGTGTGCTAGAAGCGCTTGTAATTGTGATTGTATCATCATCGTTAATTGTCTTTACAGTACCGACAAGACCCGCCGCCATCACTCTGTCGCCTTTCTTCATTTCACTGCGCTGCTTTTCGAGAGTGGCGCGTTTTTTTTGCTCTGGACGCCAGATAAAAAAGTAGAAAAAGACGCCGGCAAGAGCGATCATTAAAAAGGTCTGGTACATGTTTTGCTGCTGCGCACTAGCAGCGCCATCATCTGCAAAAGCTGTGGTTGTAAAAAGGGCAAAGAGGGAAAAAAAGAGACGCTTCATGTAAAAACTCCTAAACATTCAAAATGTAAATCTAGCCTACCCTAAACCCCCAAACCTTTTCAACCAAAAT
>JAYUZV010000041.1:0-13008 GCA_043751475.1 Chlamydiia bacterium | reverse complement strand
TTGCTTTCTTTTTTATCCCTTTGCTGGGTGGTCGGGATCAGTTCTGCAAAAGGGGTCTGGTAAAAAAATCAAAAACAATTTATAACCCGGGTTTTAGCTTCTCGGAAAAATTGCTTATGAAAATCGGTCTTATCGGAATGAATTCCACAAGCGCAGACTTGCCTCTGCGCGAAGCTTTTACCAGATGCGCAAAGAGAGTGATGCAGCGCGATGATAATGAGCAAAACTCCTATAGCGCTGTTCTGCTTGCTACATGTAATCGGGTCGAGATCTATTTTTCAGCGGACGATCTTGCAGAGGCTCACAGCGAAATTCTGGCCCTATTGCGCGCAGAAATGGACGGCGCATTTGCGGAGGAGCTCTACTCCTTTTTTGGCGCAGAGTGCTTCCTTCACTTAGTGCGCGTGACAGCGGGTCTTGATAGCGCCATTATTTCTGAGAGTGAGATTCAAGGACAGGTAAAAAATGTTTACGCTTCCGCCTCAATCTCGCGCGATCTTCCTCAAGAGCTTCACTACCTCTTTCAAAAAGCCCTGCGCGCATCAAAAATGATTCGGACCACCTACCCGCTTCCGCAGGGTATGCCGACACTTGAACAGACCGTTTTTCAGCTGGCCGAGAATTTTATTCCAGAGATGAGAAGTTGCCCTCTCTTTTTTGTGGGACACTCTGAAATTAATAGGCAGATGATCACCTATTTCAAGCGTCGCGGTGCAGAAAAAATTGTGCTATGTACCAGATCGCCTTATGCTGCGCACGAATTTGCAGAAAAGGTGGGTGTAGAGGTTGTCGGATGGGATAAGCTTGCAACCTGGAGTGCTCACCAGCTACTGATTTGCGCGACATCGCAAAACCACTACCTGATTCATCCTCAAAGTAGAGTTGTTAGCACGCGCTGTATCATTGATCTGGGCATGCCGCGCAATGTCTCGCCGATACTTAAAAAAGACCCTCACATCCACCTATTTAACATCGAGGAGGTGGGCGCGATGGTCCGCTCTTCCCGCATGAACAAGATGAGCGCGGTTGCCGCCTCCGAGGAGATGGCATCGAGCCTCACTGCACGCTACATGCAGCTCTTTGTCCTAAAAACCTCGCGCGCAGCGCAGCAGTTTGTCTAAAACTCGACGTGTCCTGGTGTGCGTGGAAAGGGGATGACATCGCGGATGTTTTCCATGCCGGTTGCAAATAGAACAAGCCTCTCAAAACCAAGGCCAAATCCCGCATGTGGAACAGTTCCAAATTTGCGCAGCTCCAGATACCACGAGTAGTCGTCGACGGGCAGATCAAAATCGATGATTTTCTGTCGCAGCTGCGCCTCGCGCTCCTCGCGCTGACTACCGCCGATGAGCTCACCAATTTTGGGGACAAGCAGATCCATTGCGGCAACAGTTTTACCATCTTCATTATCGCGCATGTAAAAGGCTTTAATTGCGCGCGGGTAGTTATATAAAATCACAGGCTTTTTAAAGTGTTTTTCGGCCAGATAGCGCTCGTGCTCTGTCTGCAAATCGCTACCCCATGTGTAGGGGTATTCAAACTTCTCTCCGGACTCTTCGAGAATTTCAATAGCCTCTGTGTAGGTGACGCGTGCAAAAGGCTGCGCAACTGTCGCCTCTAGTCGGGCAAGCAGGCCATGTTCGATCCGTTTATCAAGGAATTCTAGATCTTCGCGGCAATTGTCTAGCACATAGCGGATGGTATATTGGACGTAGCTCTCGGATAGGTCGGCAATTTCGGCAAGGTCTGCAAAGGCCACCTCAGGCTCAATCATCCAAAATTCGGCTAGGTGACGGGTAGTGTTTGAATTTTCGGCGCGAAATGTTGGGCCAAAGGTGTAAATTTCAGAGAGTCCGCACGCAGCGGCCTCGCCGTTGAGTTGTCCTGACACTGTGAGATAGGCCTTCTTGCCAAAAAAATCACGCTTAAAATCGACAGCACCCTTCTCATCACGAGGTGGATCATTTGGATTGATTGTCGAAACAAGAAATTGCTCGCCACCACCTTCGCAATCAGAACCTGTGATAATCGGCGTATGGAGATAGAGAAAGCCACGCCCCTGAAAAAATTGGTGGGTCGCAAAGCTCAGTGCGCTGCGTATGCGCATAACAGCGCCCATCGTATTTGTTCTACAGCGCAGGTGGGCGATGGTGCGCAGAAATTCGAAGGTATGACCCTTCTTTTGCAGCGGATAACTATCTGCCGGACACTCTCCCAAAAGCTCTAGGCTAGATGCTTGCATTTCAATGGCCTGTCCGCTACCTAAACTCTCTACCACTTTTCCTCTGCAGCGCACGGACGCGCCAACCGTTAGTTTTGGCAAGAGCGCTTCATAGCCCTTCGTGCCCTCGCTAAAGATAACCTGCAAATTGTGCATCACAGAGCCATCATTCACCTCTAAAAAGACAAACCCCTTTGCCTTGCGTGCCGTGCGAAGCCAACCACAAACGGTTACATCCCCGCGCTCATCATCTCTGATTGAACCAATTTTTCGCCTTTTTCCGTTCATGATGCTCCTTGTGCAAATGCTCTTAATTTCGCAATTTCCTCTTGCCAGAGGGTAGGGTCTGGCGTTTCTAAATATTTCGGTAATTCTTTTAATTTTGGGTGGGTCATTATTGTCTTAAAACAGGTAATGCCAATCATTCCATCTTCTGCACCGAGTGAGGCGTGCCTGTCGCGCTTGCTGCCACACCCTTTTTTAGAGTCGTTGACATGAAGTGCCTTCAGGTAGGAAAGGCCGATATGCTCCTCAAACTTGTCAAGCGTGCTATCCCAGCCACTCTCCGTGCTGATATCATATCCTGCAGCAAAGATGTGGCAGGTGTCAATGCACACTCCAATTTTATCCATTGGAAATATTTTTCCTTTTTTTAGGCCATGAATGATGTAGCCGATCTCCTCAAAGGTCGACCCAACGCAAGAGCCCTGTCCGGCTGTTGTTTCAAGAAGCAAAATAGTCTCGCCCTTCTTAACAAGATGAGCTATTTCCTCTAGAGATTTAATAATTTTATCGCAACAGCGGGTGTGAGCTTTTTCATCTTTGTCTATCGCAGCGCCTGGATGGAAGTTAAGAAAGGTAATGCCGAGCTCATGGCAGCGGAGAAGCTCCTGCGCAAAAGCTTGGCGACTCTTCTCCAGATTGTCGCTGTTTGGTGAGCCTAAATTAAGCAGGTAGCTTGCATGGCTCATGACAAGTGCAATACCTGTCTCTTTTTTTGCCTGCTCCCAAAGCGAGATCTCTTCATCTGTCAGCGGTTTATGGGCCCACTGACGCTGGTTCCGTGTGAAAATTTGGATTGTGGTACAATTGATGGCACTGCCACTTATAAGAGCGAGGTGAAGCCCTTTTGCCACAGACATGTGCGCGCCAACGGCTAGGTTTTGTTCCATCTTTTCCTCTTTATAAAACAGTAGTAATTTTAAGCGATTTTGGTGATCTTGACAATGAGTTTTGAAATAAGAAAGCAGGTATATGCGTTGAATGACAATCGCAAAACCATTTTTAAGAATGCACTTGCCTTTTTTTTCGGTACTGTTTTAAGTCGTCTTTCTGGATTTATCCGAGAGGCTCTGATGGCATTTGTCTTTGGTGCAACCGCTCCCATTTCTGCCTTTCTTGTCGCCTACAGATTTGCTAACCTAGGCCGTCGCCTTTTCGGCGAGGGGGCGCTCTCTCCTGGAATCATTCCCCATTTCGAATCGCTGCGCAAAGAAAATAAGGGAAGGGCATTGCAATTTTTAGCAGACCTCTTTGGGACGCTCTCGATTTTTCTTGCCATACTTATCGGAATCATTGAACTGATCCTCTTTTTTGCCCTTCAAAGCACTTCTATCACCGCTGGCAATTATGAAATTATCAAATTGACTATGGTGATGCTTCCGGCGCTGCTCTTTCTCTGTCTCTACGGTGTCAATGGGGCCATTCTCCAGTGCGAGCAGCGCTATTTTCTTCCTTCAGCAGCGCCTGTTTTCTACAATTTTATCTGGATTGGAACGCTTCTCTACCTCTTCAAATTTCCTGCCCTATCGGCTGTCTATCTTTTGTCTCTTTCTATTTTACTCGCGGTTTTTATGCAGTGGATTGTGACACTTCCGCCGATTTTACGCCTTTTTGAAGGGAAAATCCCCAAAATATCCCCTTTTTCGCTCGAGGTGCGTAGCCTATTTAAGCCACTTGGATACGGGATGCTCGGTGTGGGCGCTCTCCAAATTAACAGCGCTTTGGACGCGATATCGGCCCAATACTCGGCCGAAGGCGGCCCTGCTTATCTCTGGTATGCCATGCGTTTGCAGCAGCTGCCGCTTGCGATCTTTGGCCTCGCCCTGACAAGTTCAATTCTGCCGCCCTTGTCGCGCTCTGCTGCGCGCGGCGATATTGGGGCGCTTACGGCTCAGATCGAATTTGGTCTTCGGCTCACCTTTCTTGCAATTATTCCTTCAACAGTAGCTATTTTGACCTTCGCAGGGCCCATTGTCAACCTCGCATACGGCAGAGGAGCTTTCACCGACCTTGCAACAGCTGAAACGATGCGCTGTCTCATTGGCTATGGCATTGGCCTATTGCCATCTGTGATGATTATTTTGCTTGCGCAGGGCTTTTATGCCAGTAAAAATTACCGCATTCCGATGCAAGCTGCCCTGATTTCTGTAGGGGTTAACCTCTTTCTTAACGCCCTTTTTATCTTTGAGCTGAAAATGGACACCTATGGTGTGGCCCTTTCAACCAGTATTGCCGCTATTTTAAACTGCCTCATTCTCTACTTTCAAATGCGCAAAGTTTTAGGGGTCTTTATTTCGGGCAGCGTCCTGCTAGACGGCGCCAAATGCGCCTTTTTTGCCGCCTCATCCGCCGTTTTGGTCAGAATGGTTATGCCTGAAACGGAAGGATTTGCCCGGGAAGTTTTACCGCAGGTAAAGGCGCTATTTATCCCTTTCACGCTTTATGCGCTGCTTTTTGTCTCGGCCACACTCATCTTTTCCCGCGCGATCCGCCACTTTATCTTTAACTTCCGCAGCTCATCCGCCACCTTCTAACAGTAAGAAGCAGGGAAGAAAGAGAAAGTAACAAGGATGGAGAGGATCAGTAGGATAAGAAAAGATAGGAAATAAATAGGTTTTTTATTTTAATTGCTTTTTTTATCCTACTGATCCTCTCCATCCTTGTTACTTTCTCTTTCTTTATTTCAGATTGTGTCGTAGTGAATAGATAGTAAAAAAAGCCGCTACGAGTTGTAGCGGCTTTTTTAGTTGTAGAATACTCAGAAAAAATTAGTTGCGGTAGCCAATTGTTGAGCAGATTGCCTCGAGGTTGACCTCAGTCGGTATCGCAACAGTTGCTAGTGTTGGTTTTGAGGCTAGTTTGTAGCCATCCGTCTTATTTCCCTCTAGGTAAGGAGGAATCTCGCGTGGAGCTTGTTCTCCCATTTTAGTGATGTTTGCATTTCCTGCGCTTTTCGCTGTTAAGGTGACAATATCGCCCTCTTTAACGCGCATCGAACGGAATGGCATTCTGCGCCCATTTACCTGGACGTGGCCGTGGCTCACAAGCTGCTGAGCCGCAAAAATTGTCGGAGCTAAGTTGCTGCGGAAGGTAACAATATCAAGGCGTGTTTCGATAAGTGCAATTAAGTTTTCAGGGGTTGAACCAGCTGCTTTTTCCGCAGTGTGGAACAGGCCGACAAGCTGCTTTTTTGATAGCATATAGGCTGTGCGGAGCTTCTGCAATTCTGTCAGCTGTAGCCCGTAAGGGGTTGGCTTATTGCGCTTTTTTTTGTCGCCGTGCATGCCGGGACGGTTTGGGTTTTTTGCAGTCGTTTTTGCATGCGTGGTTACGCTTGTAAGACTGAGTTTGCGCAAGAGACGTAATTTTGGACCAGTATAACGTGCCATCGAATTGTATATCCTCTACTTTTAGTATAGTATCAAAGGACATAATCCTAAAGGAGAGGAGTTTTTTTAAGCAAGAGGAAAAGAGAGTTAGCGCTTTTTCCTTGAAAAATGAGGGGGCGCTCATCTATAGTAGACCCATTAACAACCTGAGAATTTTTATGTTGCAAGAACCTTTTTATTATCTCACATTCTACCATTTTGTCACCCTTGACAGCCCTGAGAGCGCGGTAAAAAAACATAAAGATTACTTGAAAAATCGCGATATAAAATGCCGCATCTATTTTTCGAAGGAAGGAGTAAATGCTGTTCTATCTGGTCGGCAGGCAGATGCCGAGCATTATATGGAGTGGCTCAAGAGCGATCCGCGTTTTGCAGATGTCTGGTTTAAAATTCATACAGGACAAGAGCACTCGCTACCTCACCAGACCGTAAAAAAGCGCGAGCAGCTGGTGGCTATGGATATGAAGGTTGATTTGAAGCAGACAGGGGCCTACATGACTCCTGAGCAGTGGGCCGAAACTATTGAAAAGCGCGACGAAAATACACTGATTATCGATGTTCGAAACAAATATGAGTCAGATGTGGGCTACTTCGAGGGTGCCGAGAGGCCAAGTCTCACCACGTTTCGTGATTTTCCAAAATATGTGAGTGAGCTTAAAAAGCGCTATGACGGTAAAAAAACGAAGGTCTTGACCTACTGCACGGGGGGGATTCGGTGCGAGCTCTATACAGTTTTATTAAAAAACGAGGGGTTCGAGCATGTTCACCAGCTC
Organism: Chlamydiia bacterium; assembly: GCA_043751475.1. Taxonomy (GTDB): domain Bacteria; phylum Chlamydiota; class Chlamydiia; order Chlamydiales; family JAYUZV01; genus JAYUZV01. Next base: position 6,343 of record JAYUZV010000041.1, on the reverse strand, counting down.
CACGGGGGTGTGGTTAATTACGGCCAGCAAATGGGTGGTAAACACTGGCGTGGGAAGCTCTTTATGTTTGATGACAGGCTAGCTATTCCGCTTGCTGAGGGCCAAAAAGAGGAGGTCGTCTCATCTTGTCACCACTGCAAGAATCCAGCAGATGTATTCTATAATTGTGCCCACATGAGCTGTAACGCTCTTTTTATCGGGTGTCCGGAGTGTGTTAAAGCTTTTGAGGGATGCTGCTGCGAGAGCTGTAAAGGAGAGGATCACCGCAGACCTTTTGTGCCGGTTACCAAACCGAAGCCCTTTAGGCGCCTTTCCCACGCTTCAAATAGCTGCTCGCTATAGCAAATTCAGTAGGTGAGGGTCAACCATAGGGTTTAAGTTCACAGGCGAGGCCTGTCATTTATTTGCAGACATCTATAATTCTTTCCGTACTCCGCTTGTGAAAAAAAGTGATTAAAGGGCTGAAAATTGAAGGAGTTAGTAAAAAAAATATCTATACTCACTGTTCTTATCTAATCGTTTGAGTGGGAGTCTAAGTCGTTGTTGTTTAGTTCTATAAGTTCTTTTGCGGCGTTTTTAAGGGTGGATGTGCCGTCTTCAAAGCCCGCTTCTTTTAGCAGCTCATCGAGGTATCTGATCTCTGCATGTAGCTGGTCGTTAATCGTTTCAAGCGTTGAGATGCGATTTTGAAGCGAATTATCTTTCATGGGCTGTGACCTGTTACATATAAAAAATAGTTATCTTACTTCTACTATATCTTGTAAAATACGCGCCAACTTTAGATCAATCCTTTCAAAAAAAAGAGCCCGGCAGTAGAATGGGGTCGTTACTTGAAAAAATAAACGCCCCCTCTAATGGAGTAAAAATGAATATGAACAGCCTTTTCTTACTACCTCTAGCTACACTACTCGCCTTTGCTGCTCCAGCCGCTGCGGATCAGCCCGAACTTGTTACAATTGAAGTGCCAGCTGCTACCCTGACAGAGGAACAGCTCGCCTTAGAGGAGCAAGTGAAAAAAGCTGCAGAAACGACAGCTGAAACTTCAGAGTCTTGTGATGCAGGTGTTTACCAGTACCAGGACGTTGAGAGCGAGATCTCTGACGGAACCTTTACCGACGACTCTCTTTTTTCAGAAGAGTTCCCAGAAGAGATCCTTTAAGCTATCAGCTTTTCACTGAAGAAAGCCCGGCAAAAACCGGGCTTTCTTTTCCTTGATTTAGAGATAACTATATCCAACTATTTTAATAGCAAATTCAATGAATAGAATTAATTGTAAAAAAACAGGTGTGCTCGCTTTTTTCTGGCGCTTTGCAAAATTGCAGAAGGGGTTATTCTTCTGCATGCTACTACTATCAGTTACACAGGCCGTCGATTCTACCATGTGGCCCTATCTTTTGCGCCGTGTCATTGATGTGATGACAGAATATGAGAATAGTCGCGATTTAGCCTGGGCCGCTTTAAAAGGGATCTCTATCTGGGCTATCCCTCTTCTTTTTTTTGCTGAGTTTGGCTTTAGGGCGCTGGGCTTTTTAATCGCACGCTTTCTTCCTCGGTTAGAATCGGATATCCGCCTAGCGATGTTCGACCACATCCAGCAGCACACCCCGAAATATTTTAACCAGCACTTTTCGGGTAGTCTTGCCGCAAAAATTGGCGATATGACAACGCAGGTGAATTTGGCTATTAATCAGCTCTTCTGGGCACTTTTGCCCACACTTATCGCCTCTATCTTTAGCCTCTTTTTTTTCTACTTTGTCAATCCGCTTTTTGCCGGTATTTTTGCACTGCTTGTGGTTTGCCAAATCACACTTTGCATCTTTTTTGCCGGAAAATGTACGCGCGTGGAGGAGGCTCACGGGCAGCTCCGGTCAGCTCTTGTAGGCAGAATTGTCGATAGTTTGACAAATAACTTCGCTGTTAATCTCTTCTTTAAATTTCGTTATGAGCGCTCCTATATTGGAAGGCTTCAGAGTGAGGAGATGGTTAAAAATAGGCAAGCGCGCGAAACAGTTGAATATTTAAGGGTTGCGCTCAGTGCAACCTATATCATTGCAAGTCTTTCAATTAACGGCTTGATGGTCTACCTCTGGTTAAATGGAAAAATTTCTACAGGCCAGACTGTTCAGATTTTTGATATGACATGGAATATGTTTATGCTCCTCTGGTTTGCATCTTCTTCTATTCCACCTATGTTTCAGGCGTTCGGTATTGCAAGACAGGCCCTTGAACTATTTGACCACCCAAAAGATATTGTCGATGCGCCAGGTGCTGGCTCATTAAAGATCACAAAAGGGGTGATTCTTTTTGATTCAGTCTCATTTAACTATGGCAAGGGGCTGCTTTTTGAGAAGAAAAAGGTGGAGATTAAGGCGGGTGAGAAGGTCGGCCTTGTCGGCTATTCGGGCGCTGGTAAGACGACTTTTGTGAATTTAATTCTGCGCTTTTTCCAGGTCGATAGCGGTAAAATTCTGATCGATGGGGTTGATATCTCGGAGGTGACACTTGAATCGCTGCGCACGCAGGTAGCGCTAATTCCGCAAGACCCCATTCTCTTTCACAGAACACTTGCTGAAAATATTTGTTACGGAAAGAGCGATGCAACAGATAAAGAGATGATTGCAGCTGCCAAACAGGCCCACTGCCACGACTTTATTAGTAAGATGCCTGAAGGGTATGAGACCGTTGTTGGCGAGAGAGGAACTAAACTTTCAGGGGGTGAGCGTCAGCGGATTGCCATTGCGCGCGCGATGCTCTGTAAAAGCCCCATTTTGATGCTGGATGAAGCAACATCAGCCCTCGATTCGGTTACAGAAGGGTATATCCAAGAGAGTCTTGAGAAATTGATGGAGGGCAGGACAACTCTTGTTGTCGCTCACCGCCTTTCGACCCTTGCCAAGATGGACCGGATACTTGTTTTTGATAAGGGGAAGATTATCGAAGAGGGGACCCACGCGCAGCTTTTGAAGCGCGGTGGTCACTACAAAAAGATGTGGGCTCTCCAAGCCGGCGGCTTCCTACCCGATACTCCAATTTAACGCCAAAAAGCAAAGAGAAGGCAAGAAAGAAAAAGAATTGGCAGGATACAGGATGAATAGGATCAGGCTAGGATAAAAGAAAGAAAAAAATAATTTCTTATCTTCCTTTATCCTTTTTTCTTATCCTAGCCTGATCCTGCTTATCCTGCCAATTCTCTTTCTTACTGTCTTTAGTAGGTGGTTTTGTTCTGTTCTAGGAGGCTCTGCATACGCTCATCCATTTCGCACAGCTCATCAAAGCGGTTTTGCCCCACGCGGTTGCCTTTGTGGAACCAGTGTGTGTGCGCTGTGCCGTCTACAAAAAAGCTAGAAGCGCCATGCTTAAACCCATCTTGCCAGCTGATTCTCTGGGAGATCATCTTTCCATCGATAAAGTGGATCTCATCGCCATGCTTTTCGCCATCTTTATAGCTAACCTCTACGAATTTACATCCATTTTTGAAGTAGGTGGCAAGGCCTGAAAGAAGACCATTTTGGTAGTGCTCGACCACTTCGGGCTCTCCGGAGGCGTTATATACGTGGCGCTCTCCAGTTAGCTTGCCGTCTTGATAGAAGGTGATTGACTCAGGAACACCATTTGTAAAAAATGTTTCGCGTTTTGTGACAGAGCTATTTTCAAACTGCTCTTTAGCAGTTAAAATTCCCTCTGCATCCCTTAGTGAACGGACGCCCTTTCCTTTTACAACGCGCGATTCTGTCTCGTTGCTAGGTGTAAAATATTGACCTTCAATAAGTGACCCTGAGGAATACTCTTCAATTGAAAGGGGGGATCCGCTTTCAAACCAGAGAGTAATAGTTTTTGCAGCTGGTGCCATAAAAACAGTCTCCATTTTTGGAAGGCCGCGGCTGTTGTATTGCACTTCTTTGGTCAGTACACCTTTGTTATAGAGTTTATACGATTCAATGGTCTGACTCTGTGGGAAGGTCTGTGTGGTTGGTCCATTTAACTGGCCATTTTCGTAGCTAGCAACAATGGTTACACCATCGCGCAGGGTGGTGACAACTTGTCCCGGATAGTTTTTTGCATCCCACTCTGCCTTCGATACAGCATAACCATACTTGTGGACATATTTTTGAGTAACAATAGCGACATCTTTCTTGTCTCCGCAGCTAGACAGTGAAAGGAGTGAGAGTACAAAGAGAGGAGGTAGTAATTTTTTCATTTAAATCCCCAAAATTTCAGGTTACGTTGCTTTTTTCTAGACTATACAATCCGCAAGCTTTTTAGCCACACTATTTGTGATGCTGGCGTGTTCTTTCTCTACCGTTTCGTGTGCAATTGTCTGATCGCTTTGGCGGTAGGAGAGGTTGAAAGTAAGGCTTTTAACACCTGACCCCACCTTCTGCTCATTCCGGTAGATGTCTTTAAGCGAGACTTTTTCAAGCAGTGAAGAGGCGCTCTCATGGATAGCGCGAATAAAGGATGCAACGGGAACTTCCTCTTTCACTCGCACAGTCCAATCTCTTTCTGAACCGGGAAATCTGGAGAGCTCACGATAGCTTTTCACCTCTTTTTGCAGCTCCTGCAGATGGTGCAAGTTGATTTGTGCAAAGTAGAGAGGGCCCTCGATACCCATGGCATCGAGGTGGTCTGGGTGGACCTGTCCAAAGACGCCGATCAGGCTCTCTCCCGACTCTATTGCTCCCTGCCGATAGGGATGGAAATTGGTGCAGGATGTTGTCTCGGCAACCACTCCTTTAATAGAGAGCGCGGAAAGGAGGTTTTTTATAATCCCCTTTAAGTCCAGAAGGTCATACTCGCGCTCTTCTGCACTAAAGTGGTGGGGCGCGCTCTTGCCTTTGAGCAAAATGCCGAGACAGCTCTGCTGAATGAACCCCTTTCCTTGTTTAAAAAAGACACTACCAATTTCAAAGCTGTGTAGGGTGTGGTTGCCGAAATCAGCGTTCTGTTTCACGCAAGGAAGCATGCTGGTAAGTAGTGATGTGCGTAAAAGCGATTGCTCGATAGAGCAGGGATGGAGCACAGCGATTTGTGCAGCCACGCTCTCCTTTTCAGCCGTTAAACCAGCCTCTTTTGGACCGACAAGTGCGCAGGTGATCCACTCTTGCAAACCTTCGGCCACAAGGAGTGTGCGTACTTTTTTCTCAAATAGATAGAGCGGCGTGTGCGGAATGCGGGAAACACCGTACATCGGCTCTTTTAGAGGCAAATTGCCATAACCATAGATGCGGCCGACTTCTTCTACAAGGTCAATTTCGTGATTCAAATCGCCGCGGTAGGTGGGAATTTTTGCCCTGATCAAACCTTCATTTTCATCTTCTCGGATCGTTTCAATTTCTAGTTGATTGAGTAGCGTACAAATTTCAGATAGAGAAAGGGGGAGACCTAAAATTTTCTCACAGCGCGTCTTGCGTAGCGTAATGGTTTTTTTAACCGGAGCTTCTCCGGCCTCTACAATAGCACTGGGTGTTGAGGCGCCAGCCACTTCTTGTAGAAGAGAGGCCGCCATTTCAAGGGCAAAGGGAATCATCCCGGCATCGATACCGCGCTCAAAACGGTAGGAGGAGTCCGAACGCAGCGAGAGTTCTTTCGATACGCGCCTTATCGAGGAGGCGTTGAAACTTGCAGCCTCAATCAGCACGCTCTGCGTCTGCTGCTGAATAGCTGAGCTTTCGGAGCCCATGATACCGGCCAGTGCGATGATCTCATCTCCGCTCTTAATCACAATTGAGTTGAGCGGTAGAGCATAACTCTTCTCATTAAGCCCTACAAATTGATTTGGGCTTGTAGTTAAGCTGACCTCAATTTCTTTCTTAGGAAGTTTATCGTAATCAAAAATATGAAGAGGGTTTCCGACTGATAGCATCACATAATTGCCAACATCGACCACATTATTTACACTTCCAATACCCGATGCAATTAAGCGATTTTTTAACCACTCTGGCGAAGGGCCCACTCGAATATTCCCGACCTGTTTGCACGCATATCTGATGCACTGCTTCTCAGCTTGTATGGTTATTTGCATCCTGTTTTGGGCGGTTTTGATCTCATTTTCACGCAGAGCAGGAAACTTGATGCGTTTGCCCATTTGCGCCGCTAGTTCGCGTGCAATACCCAGTACGCTGAGGCAGTGACCGAGGTTTGGAGTTAAGCTGATTTCAAATAGGGCATCGCCCTGCTCTAGTTGGTCGATCTGGTCGACTTCAAGGCCTGCGAATGTCAACTTTTCGGCAATTTCCTGAGGGGTGCAGTCAACATCGATCCACTCTTTGAGGTGAGAAAGTAGGAGTTTCATAAATTCTTCCTGATTTTTCAGATTCTTACTGAATTTTTTGCTGAAATTGGT
>JAYUZV010000040.1:0-29289 GCA_043751475.1 Chlamydiia bacterium | reverse complement strand
ATAATTTTATCGAAAGAAAGATACTTTCTCAAAAATAAGAAAAGAAGCTGGCTTTGGTTAGAGGTAAATAGCGAGTGAGCCATTTGTTCCGATTGGGATTTTATAAGGTCTATTAATTGGTTTTCTGAGAGGTATTCCTGCAAAACCCGCTCTATCCTATCAATGCCTTCCTGCCCAAATCTGAGAAAACAATTATGTGAAAAAAGATTGTTTTGCCCCATCATATGCCGAGAAAAAAATACTGACCAAGGCTGGCTTGCTATCTTTTTTCTCTCCCAGGACCTATAATCCCCTTCTAGAAGCAATAATTTAATTATTGTTTCTCTAGAAGATAAAGAAGCAATTATTTCTATAAATTCTTCTAAAAATGTGGGTGAGCATTGATAAAGCTCCGAATAACCACTCATATTTGGTTGTAGAAAATGGTTAGAAACAGACTCCTTTTCGTCCTGTGCTGCTTCACGAAGATCGTTAAGCATCGCCTGATTCGCCGGATCGACTTGACGATCTGCTATAAGCCGAGACCAGAGAGTATTCCAGTAGTTTCCGGAAAATGTTCTAAGAAAAAAGCGGTAATAGCTTTTAGGAAAAGATGCTAGTAAAGAAAGTAGATCGTCAGCTTGTTCAATTTGAATGGAGTTGAAAATATCAGGCAAAAACTTATCCGGAAACTTTTTAAACCTATCTGAATCTTGCAAACTGCTTAGAAAACCTTCTGGTGGAGAAGAAATTAGGTCAATGGATGTCAAATTTAAGTGTTTTTTAGTGTGCGGAAGTAGCCCATCCAAAAGATTTCCAGTAGTGGTCGTTGAAAAGAGGCAAACGAATAGATTGTAATAGAGTGAGTTTGAATTAGATTCAGGTCTGGCTAAAAAGCCAAAGCAACTCTCATAATTCTGAAGATCTCGAGTTTGACACTTCTCAATGAAACTGCTTCTAACTTGCTCTAGATCGTTTGATCTTAAAAGATTATCTAGAAATTCTATCTCCTCAGCAAATTCGATATCCTCCCACTTTTGTTTCAATTGATCAAGAAGAGAAATGTTACTTCTATTTTCGATAGGATTTCTTGGCACAAACCATCGCATTCCGGAGCTAGGAATACGGGATTTATAATTTTCTAATATTCTGCGCGCGTTTTCAATAGTTTCTGGCAAAGAAGACCAGCGGAAAGAAAAACCATCTACGACGGATCGGATCATATCCATATAACAACCACTTCTTTTTAACAAAAAATGGTTACATAAACAGGGAATAGGTGTCAAGATCAATGATGATAAGAATAAAAAGGTGCCCGTTAGATTCCAATGGCTATTTTCAGCTTTATTTCGCCTATCGGTTGACCTCGGAATCTTTTAGAATTGAATTCAGAAGAGCGCCAAGCCTATAGCCACCGATTGCAACTCTCTGCTTACAAACCTCTTGGCCCATAGCGATATATTCTGGCGACGGAATTGAGTTGTATTTAATGGTATAAAACTTCTCCCTCGCAATAGCCGCACTCTCCTCAGCCCAAATATTGGGATCTAAAATAGAGGCCCTATCGGTTTTGGGGTTCTCTTTTTTAATTATTAGAACAAGACTATTTAGTCTTTTTGTAAATTCTTCGGCAGAAAGCGCCCCACGAATTTGATGTTTGTTGAGAACACCCAAGAATTTCCCAAACTTTCCGACTCCAAACATCTGATCTGCCAAACTATGTAACTGGTTAGGCCGATAATTTATCTTAAATTTATTTCCGGCTATATCGCCTCTTGGAAATGTGAAATTATTGTCGTAATAAGAAGCGCAGTGTAATGGTTGATGGATATCACCTGCAAAATGGAGCAAAAACATCAGAGCAAACCCTTTAGCTAAATCAGAGGCTTTAGGAGATTTTAATGTTTCAACTGATTCCTTAATTGCCCATCTAATATCATCATTGGCTCTCAAGTTAAAAATTTCTTTTCTTTGATTCTGATTTAAAAGGTTTTTCGGATCATTGATAAGATTTGTGTGGTGCCAGCTTGCAAAGAGGTTAAGTCCACCAAAAAAGTGAGAGTCATCAAGTGCATTTGCTAGATCATGATAATCTTTAAATGCAGGAAAGTTTTTAGAAAAAGCGTCTACGTAACTATCGAACTTCGTTTTTATCTCTGGTGAAAGCTCCTCGTAAGCAATTTGTGCTGTTGCCGCATGACCAACCTCTCCCCAAGCAACAAGAGATGTAAATTTAAGTGAAAATAGAATAAGAAGGAAGAAAGTCTGTTTCATATTTACTGATAATTCCCCTCTAGTTTGCTCGCATCTATTGCTTCAGGAGTTTTGAGTAACTTTTTTAATAAATTTCCAAGCCTATAACCAGCAAGAGCGACCTGCTGCTTAGAGATTGTTTGACCTGTAGCAATATATTCTGGAGTTGGAGTGTCTCCATATTGAATCTTATAAAAGTTTTTCCTCGCAATATCAGCGCTCTCCTCAGCCCAAATCTTTGCCTCTAAAATTGCACTTTTTTCATCCTCGGGAAATTCGTTCTTTATTAAAGAGCACAGATCGCTGATTTTAGAGTAGTACTCTTTAGCCTGTTCAGGCGTATCGTGACGTATCGAACGATCAATTGTACCGATTCCAAACATCCCATCTGCAAGTGAGTGAAGCTTATTTGGGCTGTAGTTAATAAGAAAATCATTTCCTCCCCTATCACCCTCTGGAAATGCTGTACTGTAGTAGCTCGCACAGTGTAGGGGTTGATGTACATCACCACCAAAATGGAGCAGGGTCATTAAGGCAAATCCTTTTGCAAAATCACTCGCTCGTGGATTGCTAAAAACAGAGATCGAATAATTAATTGCGTGAACTACGCTATTATTAATACAGGTGTTTCCTATCTCCTTTTTTGGCAATCACTTAAAAAGTCTGTCGGATCATTAATGAGATCAATAAAATGCCACTGGGCAAAAAGGGTGATTTGATTAAATGGACCATTATCTGGGGCATTTACAAAATCGCGATAATCGGAATAAGCCGGAAAGTGTTTCGCAAACGCTTTTTGATACCTGTCAAAAGTCGCGCGCTCATCTGCACTTAGTTTTTCATAAGCAATTTAGGCTATAGTCGAGTGTCCAGAAGCCCAAAATGCAAAGAGACTTATAAAATTGATGCAAAACAAACCAATTAGTAAGACGAATCGTTTCATACCTATTTACCAGCGTTTTCGGCTTTGATCACGTTCATTAGGCCTCCGGCGAGCAATTCCGAGCGCTCTTTTGGCGAGAGGTCGAGCTTTGCGTAAAAACTCTTCTTCTGCGTTTGGTTGACTATCTCGATTCGAGTAGCTCCACTTTTAAGAGCTTCTGTAATGTTTTTAATTAGGAGCTTATCTCCTTGAGAGATTATGTCGTAGTCGGACTTGCTTTCGAAAAGCAGAGGCGGAACACCGAAGTTGACAAGGTTTTGACGGTGGATACGGGCAAAAGATTTAACAATCACTGCGCGAAGTCCAAGATAGCGCGAAGCGAGTGCAGCATGCTCGCGCGAGGAGCCTTGGCCGTAATTCTCTGCCGCAACTACAATAAATTGGCTCTCCGCAGGCAGGATTTTAGCCAGATTCTCCTCTGATTCATGTTGAAGGCCAGCTTCTTGGATAACCGCCTGGTAGAAGCTCTTATTTTTGCTAAACGCATATTTACTAATCTCGCCGATGTTACTTCTAAATGGAAGAACAAGCGAGCCTGCCGGAGAGATCGTATCTGTCGAGATATTATCGCCCAGCTTCAGCATAACAGGGCCCTCTAGCGAATCTGCAAGAGGTGGAAAGACTGGAATCGGTTTGATGTTCGGTCCCATTTCAAGAGGCCCACCAATCCACTCCTCTTTTGGTGGTATCAACTCATCTTTGTTGAGGATAACCTTTTTCGGTTCATTCCAAACCGGGTATTTCATGCCGTAGAGTTTCTCGAGATCGCGCGGATCGGTGATCACACCGGTTAAAGCAGAGGCCGCAGCTACTTCTGGACTGCAGAGGTAGACTGCATCCTCTTCAGTTCCAGAGCGTCCTGGAAAGTTGCGCGGAACGGTGCGCAGGCTAATCTTGTTTGTTGCAGGAGCCTGGCCCATGCCGATACAGCCGTTGCAACCAGCCTGGTGGATGCGGCCGCCAGAGCGGATTAGCGGCTCGAGATAGCCGATAACTGTCATATTCTCAAGCACTTGACGTGAAGATGGGTTGATGTCAAATGAGACCCTGTCGTGAACCCGCTTACCTTCAACAATCATAGCGGCAATCGCAAAGTCACGCAGGCCTGGGTTGGCGGATGATCCGACCATAGACTGGAAAACGGGCTTACCGGCAACTTCGCTGACAGGAACCACATTATCTGGGCTTGTTGGGCAGGCAATTAGTGGCACTAGTGTTGAAAGGTCAATTTCATCATGCTCATCATATGTGGCGCCAGGATCTGCCTTAAGTTCAGACCAATCCCCTCCCCTTTCCTGTGAAACTAGAAACTCTTTTGTGCGCTCGTCAGACGGAAATACACTTGCTGTGGCACCGAGCTCAGCTCCCATATTGGCAATGACATGTCTGTCCATTGCAGAAAGCGTTTTAAGCCCCTCTCCATAATATTCAATGATCTTTTCAACACCTCCTTTAACGGTGTGTCTTCGAAGCATCTCTAAAATTACATCTTTAGCGCTGACCCAATTTGGAAGCGATCCAACAATCTTTACACCTAAAATTTTAGGCATTTTTGTGTAGAACGACTTCCCTGCAATAGCAAGGGCAACCTCTAATCCGCCAGCACCCATTGCAAGCATACCCATAGAGCCTGCAGCACAGGTGTGGCTATCGGAACCTAGTAGAGTTGCGCCAGGTTTTCCGAAATTTTCCATATGAACTGGGTGGCTAACACCATTTCCGGGTCTACTAAACCAGAGGCCAAACCGTTTGGCGGCGCTCTGGAGAAAGAGATGGTCGTCCGCATTTTTAAAGTCGTTCTGCACCACGTTATGGTCCACATACTGTGCTGAAATCTCTGTTTTCGGCCGCTTCACTCCCATCGCCTCAAGCTCTAGCATCACCATCGTTCCCGTAGCATCTTGGCAGAGGGTCTGGTCGATTTTAATCCCAATTTCCTCACCGACAACCATTTTGCCGGAGGTTAAATGGGCTGCAATAAGCTTTTGGCTGACGTTTTGTGGTTTTGTCTGGGACATGGTGGCTCCTAAATCTCTATTTCAAACGCACTATATCGATTTGAGAATAAAAAAATCTAGATTTAATAAAGAAATAATTTAATATTTTTTGTTTCTTACTAAAAAAGATTAAGGATTAGCCGCTGCCTGGTCCTGAATCACCCTAGCGTGAATACCATCGATAGCTGTGCTGATCTGCCTTGTAAACATTACTGCGTAGCGCACCATAAAAACATGTAGTGGCTGATCCTTAGAGTCCATCAGATCGAGTCCATGTCCGATATAGTCTCGAAGAGCTTTTATCTCCTGAAAAAAAGGAATTTGGGCTGGAGGAATCCCTCTTAATTGAGAAAGTAGAGAGAGATATTTCTGCGCTTTTGCCATATGGAATAAAGCGCCATCTACAATAAGAGGATCCCTTATCAAACCCATATAGAAGCGGCATTTCCTCGCTTGGATGGCTATCTGTTTTTTTAGCCAAGGCAAATCTTGAAATAAGCAATCTGATGTTGAATGGCTTATATCACCTGCTCTAGCTCCAAAAGGCAGCCCTTCCATTTGGAGAAAAGAAGGTGATCCAATAGCTTTACAGTATTCCTGTATGGATCGAAAATCAGCGATGCTGTCTGGAATTTTTGTGAAGAGTTCTTGCCTGAGAGGCTCGCTCATTGGAATATCTACAAGATTTTCTGGAAAGTTTAGGGTTAAAGCTTCAGCTAAAACTAGATTCATAGCAGCAATCTCCTCTCTAAAGAGGCTTATTAACTCTATCTGAGTCGTAAAGTCACGTGCTGGAGGAAGTCTGGTAGCAAGATCAGTTTTGTAGGCCGCTTCACTAAAGTCTAGGGCGCCAAAGAAAGTTCTTATATGGGTGTGTTGGTTTGCGAGAGAACGTTCAATGCCGTTTTTTTCCCTTCCTTCAGGATTTTCTCGGTTTTTACATAGCCAGAGCTCATTTTTATAAGTAGTCAGCAACTTTTGATACCCTCTGCGAATCTGATCTTTTAGTTCAGCTGGTGGGGGCTCACAATTTTCTGTTTCTGGGGGATTTAAGATGTGGTCGATGGCGGGTTTGATCTTTTCGTTGACAAACAGGTCTCGCCCACGAATCCCCTCATCTAAACAGGAGACCAGTTCGGCAGCTTTGTCTCCATCAAAAACATCAAGGCTCTGGCAAGTAGCAATAAAGGTTTTGAAGATCTCTTTTGTCTTGTCTCTTAAAAACCACTGCCCACTATAGCGCCTGTAAAATGAATCTCTATCTTGGGTTAGCACATTATGTGCAGCTTGTACACGAGTGATTTCTCTTCCTAAAAGAGTTATATCGCCCCGCACAGCACCTAATATTTGCCCATTCAACTGAGCCCTTAAGTGTTGCGATCTGTAATCCCACTCTAGATGGGAGAGTTTATTGCGCAGATTAATAAAAAGCCCCCAGTCAACTGTGCCTCCTAGGTCCCGGTCATTTTGTAGGGTCAAGCTCTTGGCTACTGCAGATAAGTTTTTACTACCCATCGATTCTCCGATTGCCTGTAGTTGACGCAAAAAAGCCATTCTATGGATGGCACGGGTAAGATCCGCCCTTTCAATCATTTGAATCGCATGTTGCATCTTTTTGAGTCTGACAACTTCTCGCCTATGAGTAGTAAAGGCGTGGAGGTTAGGCAACTGCTGCGGATTTCGAAAAGGTGTTCTTATCGCATTTATACCATTGACATGCTGACCTTCAAGATATGCAATCTCTCTCTCAAGAAGAGGCAGAAGCTTTTCCACCAGCTCCTCTAAAAGATCCCTTACATCCTCATGAGAGATAGGTATCTCTTGGGCAACGCCAAAGCCCTGCCTTGAGACCTGGCACTGCACAAGAAAGCCCAAGTTCCGCCACAAATTGATCTCCTCAGATGTAGACGGAGAAATAGGGTTATAGTGCTGATTATAAGTATTAGAGAATGTTTTGTTTAAAAGTAATGATTGCCTTGCAATACAATCTAAGCTACCAAGATAATCCTGATCGGTTTCATTTGGCCAATAGTCACGGGTATGGAATAAAATGTCTCGGATGTTTTTTAAGACTTCTCTATCAAATTCTAAACCCGGCCGAATCCCCAAATCAGTGAGCCGCTCTTTTTCATTGTGCACATCTTCGCACCCGGTGTGAAGGCGCAGCCTTGCTAGCTCGATTGTCTCGGGCTGGGTCAGGACACCAAAGCTATTTAGGGTATCAATTCGCTGATCGACATCTTGGCGCGTTATGAGCATCTATTTAATCCTTAAAGTTTTTAAAGCAGCAAGTATGGAATTAAAAAGAGAGTTTGTCAACCTTAAAAAAATTTTGGAAAGAGTTCTATAAAAGATTAGGGACTGCCTGCTCCTAAATAACCCTAGCATAAATGGTATCCACAACTGGGCTAATCTGCCTTGTAAACATCACCGCATAGCGCACCATAAAAACATATAATGGCCATTTCATAGAGTCCATGAGATCAGATCCATGCGCGATATAATCTCTAAACGCTTTTATCTCGTTAAAACAAGGGATTTCGGCTGGGGGAAGCCCTCTTAATTGGCAGAGTAGCAAGAGATATTTCTGCGCTTTCGCGATATGGAATAAAGCGCCGTCTACAATCAGAGGATCATTTATCAAACCCCTATAGAAGGAGCATTTGCTCGATTGGATGGCTATCTGATTTTTTAGCCAAGATGGATCTTTAGAAAAGAGTTCAGAAGGACTCACCCTACTATTTTCACCTCCCCAAGGGCGCCCTTCGATTTCCAAAAAAGAACTCGATGTAATCTCTCTATAAAAAGCACGGATATTATTAATGTGTGTAGCAGCATTTTCACTATATGACTCAGGAGTAGAAATGGTTGCATTAAATTCATTTAAAAGACTTCCCCAATTGCTCTCGCTCATTTTCAGAGCTGTAAGAGTTTCTGGGAAGTTTAAATCCAAAGCTTCCGCCTTTGGAAGAGCCCTTAAAACTAGATTCATAGCAGCAACCTCTTGTTTAAAGAGCTTTATCACCTCTCGCTGAGTTGTAAAATCGCGTATCGGAGGAAGGCTGGCAGCAAGATCATCTTTATAGTCTTCTTCCTTAACATTTAAAGCGTTACAGAAAGTTCTTATATGGGTGTGTTGGTTTGCGAGAGAACGTGCAATGCCGTCTTTTTCCCCTCCTTCAGAACTTTCTCGCCTTTTAAAGCGTCGGAGCTCAGCGCTATAAACATTTAGCAAGGTTTGATAATCTGTGCGAATCTGATCTTTTAGTTCAGCTGTTGGGGGTGCAAAATCTGGATAGTCTTGAGGATCTAAGATGTGTTTGATGGCGGGTTTGATCTTCTGGTTCACAAATAGGGCTCGCCCACGAATCCCCTCATCTAAACAGGAGACCAGTTCGGCAGCTTTGTATCGATCAAAAAGATCAAAGCTCCGGCAAGTAGCAATAAAGGTTTTGAAGATCTCTTTTGTCTGGTCTCTTAAAAACCACTGCCCACTATAGCGCCTGTAAAACGAAGCTCTATCTTGGGTTAGCACATTATGTGCATCTTGTACACGAGTGATTTCTCTTCCTAAAAGAGTTATATCGTCGCACACACCACCCAATATTTCAGGGGTCAACTGGGCCGCTAAGTGTTGCGATCTGTAATCCAGCTCTGGATGGGAGAGTTTATTGCGCAGATCAACAAAAAGCCCCCAGTCAACTTGTAGGGTCAAGCTCTTGGCTACTGCAGATAAGTTTTTACCTCCCATCGATTCTCCGATTAGCTGTAGCTGACGCAAAAAAGCCATTCTATGGATGGCGCGGGTAAGATCTGCCTTTTCAATCATTTGAATCGCATGTCGCATCTTTTTGAGCCTGACAACTTCTCGCCTATGAGTGGTAAAGGCGTGAAGTTTAGGCAGCTCCTGCGGATCTCGAAAAGCTGTTCTTATCGCATTTATACCATTGAAATGCTGACTTTCAAGATATGCAATCTCGCTCTCAAGAAGAGGAAGAAGCTTTTCCACCAGCTCCTTTAAAAGATCCCTTACATCCTCATGAGAGATAGGTATCTCTTGGGCAACATTAAATTCTTGCCTTGAGACCTGGCACTGAACAAGAAAGCCCAAGTTCCGCCACAGATTGATCTCCTCAGAGGTAGACGGAGAAATAGGGTTATAGTGCTGATTATAAGTGATAGAAAAGGGTCTTGTTAAAAGCAAGGATTGCCTTGCAATACAATCTAAGCTACCAAGATAATCCCGATCTAGGCTACCAAGATAATCCGGAACTGTTTTACCTCCCCAATATTCACGGGTATGGAATAAAATGTCTCGGATGTTTTCTAAGACTTCTCTATCAAATTTTGGACCCCGGTCAATTCCCGAATCAATGAGTTCATTTTTTTTAATCTGACTAGCGTGACAGCGGTTGTAAAGATTTAGTAGCGCTAGCTCCATTGTGTCTGCCTGATTACGCACACCAAGGGCGTTTAAAGTATCAACTCTCCTGTTGAGATCTTCGTAAGTTACAACCATTTATTTGCTCCTCAGTGTTTTAAAAGAGGAGTATGGAAGCAACAAGAGAGTTTGTCAACTTTAAAAAGTTTTTAAGGAAGAATGATATAAAGGATTAAAAATTAATTTAATTTTCATTTAAAACTATCTAACTCATTTAATGTGTTTGATTTATATCCGATTCTTGTGACATAATCCCTTAGCTTTCACAAGAATTTTTTGTCGATTTTCAAGGAATCGCCTGCTTTCCGTGGTAAAAAACGCGGTTTAAAGGTATAACGGTGCAAGCCTGGTTTAACAAGAGTGTTTGAATATGCATGGAAAATCAAAAAAGAAACCTTGGAGCGTCTTCATCGCCATATTTATGGCCTTCCTCCTCGGATCTATAACAAAGAGCAATACAGAAATTCTCGGACTCAATCTCGTTGCCACCTATGATGTAATCGGCAAACTATTTATTAACGCCCTTACTCTAGTTGTTGTCCCTCTTGTCTCCGCATCTATTATTACAGGTATTGCCCGTATTGGGAATGAGCAAGATTTTGGACGGCTAAGCGCCAAAACTTTTATCTTCTTTATTAGCACCACAATGATTGCGATCTGCATCGGCCTTTTCTTTATCAACCTCATCGGTCCTGGATACTCGCACTCAGCTATTTCCGCAGAATTTGTGGGTGAGGTCAATATCGCAGAGATCCAGCAAAAACTCTCAAGCACCGGCGGCGGCAATTTCGTAGAACTACTAATGAAAATTGTCCCCTCAAACATTGTTGCTGCCTTTTCTGCCGGCAATATGCTCGGTTTAATCTTTTTTAGCCTTCTCTTTGGTTACGCAATCTCAAAAATTGACAAGCGCGTCGCAGCACCTCTTCAACTTTTCTGGGAAGGGGTCTTCCAAGCAATGATTCAGATTACACACATGGTCATGAACGTCTTGCCAATTGGAGTCTTCTGCCTTGTTAGCAAAACGGTTATCACAGCGGGTGTTGAATCCTTCGGTTCACTTGCTAAATTCTTTTTTACCGTTATGCTCGGTTTTGCGGTTTTCTCTCTTATCGCCCTTCCGCTGCTTCTTAAATTTGTGGCAAGAGTCAGCCCAATCAGAGCCTTTCAAGCCCTTGGCCCAGCGCTGATTACCGCCTTTTCAACCTCATCATCATCTGCAACACTACCTATCACCATCGAGTGCGTCGAAAAACGCGCTGGTGTTTCAAACCGTATTTGCAGCCTTGTGATTCCGCTTGGAACTTCAATTAACATGTCCGGTTCTGCTCTTTACGAGTGTGCAGCTGCCATGTTTGTTGCCCAAGTTTATGGGATCCACATCCCTCTTCTTACCCAGTTCTTCCTAGTATTTATTGCACTGCTTACCTCTATGGGTGTGGCTGGAATTCCTTCTGGAAGCTTGGTGGCCCTTGTTGTGATTCTGAAGTCGATGGGGCTGCCTATCGAGGGAATCGGCCTCTTCTTTGCAATCGATAGACTTATCGACATGAGCCGAACAGCCGTCAACGTTCTGAGCGACAGCTGCTGCGCCATTTTGGTGGCAAAAAGCGAAGGCGAAAATAACGTCCTCACTGTTGCACCTGATGAACTCGAGGAAATGCTAACCAACCTCCCCTCCCAAGAAACTTAAGGGGTGGCATCGATAGCACGACAAGAAAGCAAGGATAGAAAGGAAAATTGGCACGGATAACAGGATATTCAGGATAAGAAAGAGGATAAAGAAAGAGTAATTAATTAATTTTAAAGACCTATTTATTTCTAAGCCCCTAGTTGCTGCAGAGAGGCACACCCCTCCGGAGGAGCGGGATTTCGCCCTTTAGCGAAATCCGAGGAACAAATAAAAAAGTCTTGGTTTTTCATTTATCCTCCCTCTTATCACTTATCCTTTCTTTCTTATCCTGAATATCCTGTTATCCGTGCTAATTCTTTTCTCTTTTCTTTCTATCCTTACTTATCTTTCCCTCTGCCTTATCGTGTTATCCATGCAGCTATAGGCCTGTATGAAAGCGGCTTCGGTGATGGGCTCAAGGGTGTGGTGGCGGGCCTTGCTGACTAGCACAAAGCACGGGACACCATGTAAGGCCTTTTTATCGCGTGCCATAAGTGCGAAGAGCTCTTTCGGGTCAAATAATGGTATTTCGTCTAAAAGTGCGGTGCATAGTGCGCTGATTTTCTCTTGAAAAGGGTGATCCGAGAGCCTTAGAGCCACTATTAGACCCATTAAGACAGCCTGTCCGTGGGGTATGGTATAGTTTGAGAGAGTCTCTATCGCATGAGCTGTTGTATGGCCGAAATTGAGGACCACTCGCAACCCATTCTCGTGCGGGTCTTGCTCTACAATCTCGCTCTTAATTTCAATGCTCTTCGAAATAGCCGGCAGCCACTTTTCCAAATCTTTTTTTAGCAGCGGCTCTATGTTCTCTTCTAGAAAATCGAGATAGCTCTGATCCCAAATAATACCATGCTTAATCATCTCGGCAAGGCCATTTTTTAGCGCTTTCTCGCTGCAGCTAGAAATGTAGTCAATGTCAATCCAGGTCGACTCTGCGCGATAGATCGTTCCAACCGCATTTTTCATAAGCGGCGTATTGACCCCATTTTTGCCCCCAATGGCAGCATCCACCATAGCCAGCGGCGTTGTTGGAAAAAGAATCAGAGGCACCCCCCTGCAAAATGTGGCAGCAACAAAGCCAGTCAGGTCAGTCACAACACCACCACCCATTGCGATAAGCACTACTTTTCTTCCATACCCGCGGGTGGTGAGCTCATCTTCAATAAAAGCTTTTGTTTCGCGTGTTTTATACCCCTCACCTGCCGGAATAACGATCTCTTTCCAGGGAATATCGGGGTAGAGCTTTGCTACATGGGTGTCGCGAATCACAACAGCCTCTGGAAAAGGTGGAAGTAGACCCCTCCCAATATGGATAGAATTTTTCATAAATTATACTCTCGAAAGACGGTTTGCGAGGAGCAGATCGGCAACAACAAGGGCGCCCATCGCCTCGACTATAGGAACTGCGCGAATGGCCACGCACGGGTCGTGGCGCGAACCTTCTGGCAGCTGAAACAAAGCCGATTCACCGTTTAAAGCGACCGTTTTCTGGGCCATTTTGATGCTCGATGTCGGTTTAAATGCGACGCGGCAAATGAGGGGCGCTCCGGTTGAAATTCCGGCAAGCGTTCCACCTGCCGAGTTACTACCAGGCCTGATTTTTTCATCCGCATCTCTAATAAAGGAGTCATTATGGGCAGAGCCTCTCATTTCGGCCACTTTAAATCCCATGCCAATTTCAAAACCTTTTGATGCTGGCAGCGAGAGCATGGCACAAGCTAGCCGTGCCTCAATCTTTTCATAAATCGGGTCACCAAGACCAGCTGGCAGGCCAAAAATGGATAGCTGAACAGTTCCACCAATCGAATCGCCCTCTTGCTCAAGAGAGGTCAGCAGATCCTTTAACTCCACTCTACTACGCTCATCAACCCAGAAAAGATCTGTTTGATTTGGGCGCTCCCCTTTCTCCAAATCGCGCGCTATCAGCTTTCCCACTTGTTTTAGCTGAGCTGTAATTTGGATACCGCTGGCCATCTTTTTTGCAATAGCGCCAGCTGCCACCCGTCCGGCTGTTTCACGCGCCGAAGCTCTACCACCGCCGCTATAATCAAAGCAGCCATATTTTTCGAGATAGGTAAAGTTTGCATGGCCAGGACGCATCAGGTCTTTAATTGGCGCGTAGTGCTCCGCCTTTTTATCTTCATTCCAAATCAGAAGCGAGATGGGCGCTCCGGTTGTAACTCCTTCAAAAATGCCCGATAGAATTTCTACCTTGTCGCGCTCATTTCGCGGCGATGTGTGTGCTTTTCCAGGAGCTCGCCTGCCCATTTCATCTGCAATTTCTTCAGCGGTAATGGCAAGGCCTGCCGGGCAGCCGTCAATAATGACGCCGATTGCCTTCCCATGCGACTCTCCCCAAGTGGTGATACGGAAGTAATTGCCAAATGAATTGCTAGCCATTTAATAATCCTACAAAATTGCATTTAAAAAGAGTGTAGCGAAAGCATCTTTTCGTGTGTATCCTTTAAGAAAGAGAGAATATTTATTTACTTATTTTTTCTTTCTTATCCTAGCCATCCTGTTCATCCTTGTTATTTCCTCTTATTTTACTATTCCTGTCCGAGAAAGCAGCAATTCGGATGAGAGGGTGACGGTGGCGATTTCGCGGTAGAGAGGCTCGCGCTCATCAAAAATAGCGTTTAAGCGAGTCCTTGCTCCATCTCCTTGAAAGCGCTCGCGTGTCGCTAAAATGCGCTCAATTAAGCTCTCTCGAGGCTCTATAAGATAGATCACCTCTCCAAGGCTTGTAAATTTTGCTCTATTTTTTCCAGAGAGAATAGCGCCAGCGCCTGTGGCGATGATGGCCGGCCTTTCTGGGTTGATTTCGCTAATCACCGATTCCTCCACCAAGCGAAACTCCTCTTCTCCAAGCTCTGTATAGACCTTTAGTATGGAATCGGCTCCGTATTTTTGGATAATCAGCTCATCGCTATCGATGAAAAGGAGATTCTCTCTTGCGGCAAGAATTTTACCACACATCGTTTTGCCAGAGCTCATGTGGCCAATAAGAACAATGTTTTTCATACAGAAGCCATCGCGGTAAAATTGGCCCCAAGCGCGCTAAAATCTTTAATAAAGTTTGGGTAGCTCTTTTCGATGCAAACGATATCATCAATTTCACTGTCACCTTCAGCATTAAGTGCTGCAATTGCAAGGCTCATGGCTACTCTATGGTCTCTGTGACTCAATAGTTTAGCGCCATGAAGCCCTCCACCTTGAATAATCAATCCATCATCCATTTCTTTAATGGTGGCGCCCATTTTAGTAAGCTCCTGCGCCATAACGGCAATCCGATCACACTCCTTTTTGCGCGCAATAGCGCCACCATAGAGCCTTGTCTCCCCTTTTGCAAAGCAGGCCACAACAGAGAGAATATTAACCGCATCAATGGCTTTTTCCAAATTAATCGTAGTTCCTTGAAGATTAGATGGTTTGACAGTAATTTTTTCGCCGTTTATTACAAAATTTGCACCCATCTCTTGGAGGAGTGGAATAATCGCCCTGTCTCCTTGAACATCCTGCATATCAATGCCATCTATGATCAGCTCACACTTTGAAATAAGTGCAGCTGCAATCGGGTAAGCAGCAGAGCTCCAATCTGCTGGAACATTATAAGAAAATCGTTTTAAGGGTTTTTCTCTACCAAAAATACGATAGAATTGAAAGTCGTTATTCTCTACTTGGACGCCCATTTTATTTAGCCAGAAAAGGGTCATAGCTATCCAGGGCTTCTCTCCTGGATTTTTCACCTCAATTTCTGTGATGCCCTCAAGTTGTGAAGCTACTATCAGCAGAGCCGATACGGGCTGAGAATCAGCCCCCTCGATTGAAAGAAAACCCGGTTTTATAGGACCTTTAATCAATATAGATCCATCTTGAAGCCTTTCGGCATGGCCGCCAAGTGCGCGAATTCCACTTATTAGTGGCTGAGAGGGGCGGTTAGTACGTATAGAATCATCACCGGTCAGCGCAACTCCGTGCGCTGAGAGTGCTGCGCATGCGCCAAAAAAGCGGAAAACCTGCCCGGAATTTCCGCAATTAACCACTCCTCTTGTGGAAGTAAAATCGCCTCCAAAAATTTCAAGAGAGGCCCCATTTTTTTTGATGGTGGCGCCTGCAAGCTCGCATGCGGAAATCATCGCATCGACATCGGGTGAGGGCAGATAGTTATTAATAACCGAGTTTCCCTTTGCAAGAGAGGCAAAGAGAATGGCGCGCATTGTCTGCGACTTCGATGGTGGAGGCCTTACAGAACCGCTTAAACACCCACCGCCAGAAACAAAGAGGGACCGTTTCATTTTTTCACCACAAAGAAAATAATAAGAAAAAAGAAGGGTATTTTATTTAAGGCCCTTAATTAGTTTTTCACCATAGAGGCACGGAGGGCCTTGCCTTTCTTAAGCTTTTTACGATCTATTTCGCGCCTTTGGCAAGAAATAGATCTCATGAAAAGGGTAAAAATGACGAAGCTCTCACCCTTCTCTCTCTTCTCTGTGGTGAAAAAAGGTAACCCAAGCGCCAGATACGGAAAAAATTTTTAATTAAATAATCCCCTTCCCCTCTGCCCTTATAAACTATTAGTTGATTTTAAGCAGTTCGATGGTGAAGCAGAGGAGCTGATTGCCCTGAATATCGGGGCCGGATCCTCTCTCTCCGTAACCGAGGTTTGGCGGGATGTAACAAGTCACTTTTTGACCCACTGTCATGAGCTGTACCATTTCAGTCCAGCCAGGTATCACCTGGTTTAAACCAAACGTGGCCGGCTCTTTTCTGGCAATTGAGCTATCAACAACTTTGCCAATTAAGCTCTTTATTGCACATACAGGAAGGGTTAGGTGATAGTGAACAGTGACGCGATCTGTAGCCTTAGGATGGGCCTTTCCATCACCTTCTTTCTCTGTTTTGTAGCAAATGCCACTCGCTGTGCAATGAAAACTTTTATCAAGGGCTTCGGTAAATTTTTTACCTAAATCTAGGTTCTCTTGTGCCGTATTTTTCATTCTATCTGCCTCTTCTTGCTGTTTACGCATCTGTAGTTCTTGGACTATGGCCAAAATTTCTGGCCCCGGTATTTGAGGTTCTTCTTTCAGCAGAGCCTCTTTAAAGCCATCTGCAGCGAGATTGGCAAAATCTTTATCGATAGTAAAATGGTCGGCAACATTGCTGCCGACATGAAAACCAAGGCTATAGGCCGCCTTTTCCCCGTCGCTAAAACCTTTTTTTGCCATAGAACTACCCCTTGATAATTTCGAGCAGCTCAATTTCAAAGCGCAGAAGCTGGTTTGGTGGAATTCCTTGGTTGCCGGCAACACCATAGCCAAGAGCTGGTGGAATAAAGCACTCCCACTTCTCGCCAACGCTCATCAGCTGCACAATTTCGCTCCAGCCCGGAATAACCTGACCAAGGCCAAAAACTGCAGGCTCACCGCGTTTAACGGAACTGTCAATCAGACGTCCTTTGAGCTCTTCGGTAAAAGAAGCTGGCAGGGTTAGCTCGTAGTGAACTTTAACTTGATCTGTTAGTTTTGGTTTCTGCTTCTTGTCGCTCTTGTGTAGGATGCGGTATTGAACACCGCTGCTTGTTGTGACAATATCAGCATGCTGGCCATTTTCTTTCAAAAAGTCTAGGGCCACTTGCTTGTTTTTCTCGGCAATCGAGTTGATCTCATTTTTCTGATTCTCTTGTAAGCGCTTTTGGAGAGTTGCAAGAGTTGCTTGGATTTCCCCTTCTTCAAATAACGGAGTTTCACCTTTCATCCCAGCTGTAAAGCCAGAAATCGCTAGATCCATGTCCATTTCAAAAAGAGCACCAGCTTCACGACCTTTTAAAAAACCGATTGAATAAGCAGCCTTCTGCCCATCGGTTAATGGTTTTTGTTCTTTTACTGCTTCCTGCTCTTGTCCTGCTGGTTTATTCATCGGTAGCCTCTTTATGTTTAAGTCAGATTATAGAGATATACAGAAATGGGAGAAAGGCCACAAGAATTTTCGTTACTTGTCTGACTAACTTTCACTTTTTTCTAGGAATTCTGTAAGCAACTGCTGAGCCTTGCTATCTGCTGGCCAGGCGCTCTCCCCATTATGATTTTTTTGCGAAGTGTGGCCACCTTTTACCTTAATCCAGTGCTCTTTTTCTAGCGCTGTTAGGGCATCCTCTTCCGGATTTTCACCAAGCCTGGCGATAGCCAGAGCTTTAAAGAGTTTTTTTGCATTTTCCGAGATAATATAGGTGTCGTTGATCCCCTCTACAATAAGCACACGTCCTTTAATAAGGCCGATCCAATCTTCGTTTGGGTAGCGATAAAACCGTTCGACAGAGTTAACAAGAATTGGTTTAAATAGGGTGGCAAAGCGCGAGATGCGCTGACTGGCAACAAAGCTCAGCCGCGAAAAACCGCGATCAATCAGAACATTCAGGCCAGGGCAGGCCACGCCCGAGTATACAGCAGGACCCGACCCGAGCGAATAGCCGTGGACAAGCAAATTCGAATAGTCGCAATTCAGGCGCCTTTTAAGCTCATTTACAGCGGCTTTCCCGTCCAAAGAAGTTCCCTCCCAGCCCGGAAGAACCTTCTCGCTCTTTCCGTGGCCGCGGTAGTTGAAAAAGAGCACATCCTTGCCTCGCGCCAAATACATGGTTGCAGCGGCAATATTCCATTCGTATAGGTTGCCCACTCCAAAGCAGTAGACAACTCCTTTAATAGATCCCTTCTCCTCTCGCTTTAAAACTTCCGCTGGCAGGCCAAAGAGCGCCTCGAAATTCTCACCATCATCTTGAATTTCATAAAATGCATGGGATACTGCCTCTTCTCTCTGGCTAAAAATAGCGCGCCACTTCTGAAAAGCCGCCTCGCGATTTTGAAAGTATTTTTCGGCAGAGAGGTAAACCCCATCAAGCGTTACCCCATCGTCTGTCTGAAAGGAGATCTTTTCTGCACCGAGATCGGACAAAATGGCACTCCCATTGCGCAAAGGCGCTTGCCTACTTTTTTTACTTTCGTAAAAGGGAAGAAATGGCGGGTAGAAATTAACGATCGCCAGCGGCCAAACAGCGATGTGCATAGCGTGGTCTGCTAGTCCGGCTTTTGGATCGAAGCGAACATCCGCAACGCTTTTAGCTGCAGACGCATAAACGTTTATCTGATTTTCATCCCAAAAACCTTTTCGGTAGAGATTGCCAGATAATAGTCCGACCGCCACTAAAGCTAAAAAAAGCCCTTTTTTCCAAGATTTTTCTGGGTATCTCATATCTGACTATCTAAGGTTGAATTTCCTTTTAATTAAAGCCATTTCACCCATTAATTTCAAGCCAAAGAGCATCTACTGCGGCCTTATCTGGTATAGAAGCCATGGCCCCCCTAATACCGACGCAAATTTCGGCGGCAACCATCGCTCTTTTAACCGACTCTCTAGCCTTAAGACCCTGAGCTTTTCCTGCTAAAAAGTAGCCGATAAAGGTATCACCGGCAGCGGTTGTATCAACCACTTTAACCGGCCTTGCCGGAAGGTAAAAGCTCTCAATTCCGTGGTAAATAACACCCTGACTACCAAGGGTAACGATAAGCTCGCTCACATTCAATTTCGCCTTTAATTGCGCCGCCATAGCCTGATAATCACTCTTTCTTACTGGAACACCTAAGTATTCGGCACACTCGACCTCGTTGACAATGAGAATATCGATAAGTTCTAGCGGCAGTTGCGCAGCAAGTGCGTCCATAGGCGCCGGATTGAGAGCAATAGTGACTCCCCTTTTCTTGCCCTTTTGAATAACTTCAGAAACACGGCTTATCTCATTCTGTAATAGCAAGATATCGCCTTTTCCGATTTTCTCAAGAGCTCTGTCAATAGCGCTACTCTCAATAGTTCGGTTGCTACCTGGGTAGAGAATAATAGCATTTTCACCCTCCGGATTAACCTGAATAATAGCGTGGCCATTGATCTCTGTTTCAGAGGTTTCAATAAGGGTTGTGTCGCACCCAAGCTCGCTCAGCTTTTCCTTCAGAAAAAGTCCATCTCTTCCAATTTTTCCGGCGTGCAGAACGCTGGCTCCTGCTTTTGCAAGCGCCGCCGACTGGTTGGCACCCTTTCCGCCTGCAAACTTGGTGAAGCTCTTGCTGGTTAGTGTTTCACCCGGCAGAACAAGATGTTTAACCTCATAGACATAGTCGATATTTAAAGACCCAAAATTAAGTATACGCATCATAAAAAAACTCCTTTAATAAACGCACCATGACACTCTTATCAAAAAAAGAAAAGAAAGAAAAGGAGCTCTCTGATATGGGGTTATATGATAGATAGTTTTATTACAGGTGTTTGCGTGGCTAAACGTTGGTTATTACTCTTAGTTTTTCTTGTTTTAGGCGTTTTTATTGTTTCTAAACTTCAATTCAAAACAGCGCTATTAATTGATACAGACGCAGATAGCGATGATATGATGGCCATTTGTATGCTGCTAAAAGAGCCGCGTATCGAGGTTAAAGCCATTACAACATCCGGCGTTGGGATGGCCACCTATGAAAAAGCCGCACCAAATATCAGAAACTTGCTCGCTTTTTTAGGAAGAAGCGACATTCCTGTTACATCAGGCGCCAAAATTTCGCTCTCTCCGATATCGAATTTTCCTGCAAGCTGGAGAAGCGATGCCGATAATATTCAAGGATTTGTGCTCCCGAAAAGCGACTCTACTCCTGTTGCAATAAGCTCATCTGAGATGATTGTGAAGCAGGTAAAAGATGCGCAAGCAAAAGGGAGAAAGCTCGATATTCTTGCAATTGGTCCTATGACCAATATCGCGCACGCTTTAGAGGATGCCCCAGAAATTGTCTCTGGTATTCGTAAAATCGTATTGATGGGCGGCACCATCGATGTGCCTGGCAATGTCGTGGGTGAGGACAAGGGGCTTGCCCACCCAAAATCCGAGTACAATATCTACCTCGATGCTCTCGCTGCCTCCAGAGTCTTTGAATCAGGGATTCCAATTGAGTTAGTTCCTCTAGATGCAACAAATAGTGTCCCAATTACAGACGCTATTATTGCGCGAATTACAAAAGAAACAACTCCTACAGCCGGTTTTATCCGCTTTATCAGCGCAAAATTTGTCCTATCGCAAGCGCCAGCAAAAGTCTACTACTGGGATCCGCTTGCAGCGGCTATCCTGACAGACCCTAAAATTGGTAAAGACAAGCGTCTTTTACGTGTAAAGGTCAATCTAAACGACAAGAGCGCAAACTATGGATCGCTCGTAACGTCTGCACCTAAAAGCCTCTACACAAAGGATATGAAGACAGATCCAAATGGCGCCGTCATGACCGTTTATCTCTCTGCAGATAGCGCCAAATTCTACGAAATGTTTATCCAATCGGTAAACAGGAAATAAGCTTATGTATTTGCCAACCACATACTCTCACGCACTTATTTTGATGGGAGCGACCATGCTAGCCTGGGGCAGCTGGGCCAATATGGCCAAAATCGATAAAAAATGGCGTTTTGAACTCTTCTATTGGGACTTTGCCATTGGAGTTTTAGTGGCAGCTCTTATTTTTGGTGCTACCCTTGGCTCCTCCTCTTTTATTCACGGCGTTAAAGCGGTTATCTCGGCAAAATCGTTTGCCTGCTCACCTATTTACGCCCTTTTTGCTGGCGCTATTTTTAACCTAGCAAACATCTTACTTATAGCCGCTATTTCTATTGCTGGAATGGCTGTTGCCTTTCCAATAGCTATCGGCATGGCGCTGCTTTTGGGCACACTACTCAGCTACCTAATACTCCCAAGTGGCCTGCCCTATCTACTCTTTTCTGGCGTCTTTTTTATTCTTCTGGCCATTATTTTAGACGGTTTTGCCTACAGCCTGTCCGACGGCGCCACAAAAAAGAAAAAGCGCGGGATTGGCATCTGCCTTTTCAGCGGTCTTTTAATGAGTCTTTTCTATCCGTTGCTCACCAAATCGATGAATGGAGTTGACGCGCTATCGCCTTATGTCGCCCTTTTTCTATTCGCCCTCGGCCTTTTTTTCAGCAATCTCATTATGAATCCCGTTTTCATGATGCACCCTCCGCAAGGAACTCCCCTTAGGGCGCGCGACTACTTCCGGGGAAACCTCTTCCAGCACCTTTGGGGCTTCCTCGGTGGCGCTATCTGGTGTACAGGTATGACCTTCAATGTGCTGGCTGCCTCTGTCGCAGGCCCTGCAGCCTCCTATGCATTTGGCCAAGGGGCAACCCTTGTCGCTGCCATGTGGGGTGTTTTTGTCTGGAAAGAGTTTAA
This sequence comes from Chlamydiia bacterium, assembly GCA_043751475.1. Taxonomy (GTDB): domain Bacteria; phylum Chlamydiota; class Chlamydiia; order Chlamydiales; family JAYUZV01; genus JAYUZV01. Next base: position 7,737 of record JAYUZV010000040.1, on the reverse strand, counting down.
GAGTAAAAGCCACCGCCTTATTACAGCGATGTTTCTCTGCTATCTAATAGGCCTTGTGCTAATTGGCTTTGCAAGGTAGACAGCGACACCCTAACCACAGAAAAAACTCTTTTTTTTAAGCCTCTCCTCTGTTACGATTTTTGATAAATTATCTACCACTTCTATGTTGGTGATTTTTCAAGAGGGATAAGAAACAGTGGAGGTGTACAATGGGTGCTGATATCAAGACACCGCCGCCAACTCCTGGAGGATCTAGCCCTTTCACCCCTTACCCAGGTCCTACTGGAGGGGGGGCACTGATCTACCCTATCGAACAGGGCGAGCTAGAAGACCTTATACTCGCCTATAAAGTTGCCATTTTTATCTCGGCACTACTATCCGTTATTTGTATTGGCCTGCTCTTTGGTATTCTGTCCGCTCTGCTCTTCTGTTTAGCCATCTTAGGTGGCGTTGCCCTCCTCAATATGCTTCCAAAAAATACCGCAGGCGGCACAGCTCGCTCGGTTTTTTCTCCTAGGAGTACTCCACCCCAACCACCAGCTACTCCCAGAAATTTAGAATTAAGCTCCCCTTTTAGAAACACTCCTTCTAGAGTTACTAATGGAGCGGTTCCTTCACCAAACCGCCTAGACCTTAATACTTGGAGAAATGTAGTAGATTCCTCAGCAAGGCCTACTCCCCAGGGACCCCCTACTCCGCGCGCCCTTGATTTTGGATGGGATAGTGCCGCATCAAGCCACCTTTCCGGAGCCACAAATTTTGTAGTTGTTGATAGAGGAAGGGGTGATGAAAGTGAAATTGGACCACTTGATACTGATAGTCTAGTCCAAAGTGTCCATTATGATCCGAATGGCGATGTGAGGTCGGTTGCCGAATCTTTTATTATCGGTGACGGCAGCGTGGATGGAAGCAGGGTGGATGAAAGCTTCGTATTTGTACCGAGCCCAAGCGATAGCGGCACTGGAGGCAGTAAATAGTGCGAATAAAAATAGCTCTCTCTCTGCTTTTTTGCGCTTTTTGCGCCACATTTCAGCCACTCTATGCGGGCAGCTTCTGGTCTGCACCAGCTCCAGCCAAACTAGGCCCTGCCCACTTTCATACAATTCATCTGATTTCGGGGGCAAAAGACTCGATCGAGACAGACGATGGCACCTATTGGCACATCTCTTCCCACGACGCGCAAAAACTCTCGACATGGCGTAAAGGCGACCTCTTTATTATCACCCCAAATGCCTCTGTTATTTCCCACCACCGCTACATTCTAAACAATCAGCGCAATGGACAAAAAATTGAGGCGAATATCCATCTGGGGCCCACCCCAAAAAACAACCACACTCATTGGGTAATTACCATCGACTGGGCTGCGTCGCGCATCTATTTTGAAAATGGGATGCTCTGGGAAGTTTCGGCGGCCGATAGCGCAAAATTTCTTGAATGGCAGGTTGGGGACTATGCAGTTATTGGCACTAATGATAGTCTTATCTCCTCACACGAGCATATTTTAATCAACGTCAACAGAAACCGCCACCTGCGAACCAACTTAATTAGGTAATTTTATGTCAGCAGTACTACCTCTAAATTCCGTAGCAGAAGCAGCACCAATAATTGTCCCTGCCGCAGAGACCAAAGTCATCACGCTAGACCCTACGAAACAGACGCGCATGATTATAAAAATTGGGCTTTTTGTCCTTGCGGCGTTTGCACTTATCGGCATGATAAAATGTTGTGGCCTTTTCCTTACTCTTATTATCTTTTTTCTTCTTCTTTTTAAAGCGGGCAGCTTCTTTGATAAAATCTCCGAGCAGGCAACCCAGGCAAAGGGTGGACCGGCTGCTTCTCCCCCCTCCTCTGAACCTTCCGTCGGGGCTACAGCCGTTAAAGTAGCTAGCGTTGTCCAAACCTTTTTTGATCTGTTTCGCTAAGGGCCAAGATGAACAAGCAAGTTAAAGCGATTTCTATTTTCACACTCGCCATGATTAACGTGGCAGCTGTTGCCAGCATCCGCAACTGGCCGGCCATTGCCAAGCTCGGCACTCCGGCGATTTTTTATTTACTGCTCGCCACATTCCTCTTTTTTATTCCGACAGCGCTTGTTTCGGCCGAACTGGCCACCGGCTGGCCTAGCCGCGGCGGTGTTTTTGCTTGGGTTAAGGAAGCCTTTGGCCACAGAACTGGCTTTCTCGCTGTCTGGCTACTCTGGATTGAAAATGTCCCCTTCTACCCGATGTTAATTGCCTTTATATCGGCCACTGTTATCTACCCCTTCTACCCAGAACTTGTCTCAAATAAGATCTACACAGTAAGCATGATTATCGGGATTTTCTGGCTCAGCACCATTCTCAACCTATTTGGCATGAAGTTATCTAGCTGGCTTAGTACCATTTGCGTTCTTGTCGGCACCATTTTTCCCGGCGCGCTTATCATTCTTTTTGGCCTCTACTGGCTTCTCTCTGGCCAGCCGCTTCAAATTCCGCTAACCCTAGAAGCGGTGATTCCAAAAGAGACGGATGGCCTATCGGGTGTTGTCCTTTTTGTTGCAGCCATTATGGGTTTTATGGGTATTGAGATGTCCTCTGTCCACGTGCGTGATGTAGAAAATCCCCGTAAAAACTACCCTAAAGCGATCTTTCTTTCACTACTTATCATCCTGACCATCTCCATTTTGGGTGTTATTGCTATTGCAGCAATTTTACCGGCAAATAGTGTCTCCTTTACCAGCGGCGTGATGCAAGCAATTGACTACATGACAAAAGCCATTGGCCTGCCGTGGCTGACTAACTGGATGGCCATTTTTATTGCAATCGGTGCCCTTGGCACCCTTTTTACCTGGACAATTGGCCCCACAAAAGGGCTTCTTGCAGCCGCTATGAATGGCGATTTACCACCTTTTTTCCGTAGGGTTAATAAGCGCGATGTCCCCGTCAATATGATGATTACGCAAGCTCTTATTGTCTCTGCTTTATCGCTTCTTTTTGTCCTACTGCCAGGTAATACGGCCTACTGGATCCTTGTGGCCTCGGCCACACCGCTCTATCTTCTGATGTACCTACTCCTCTTTGCCTCAGCCATTCGCCTGCGCTATACAAAGCCAAATGTCGAGAGATCCTACCGTATTCCGGGAGGCAATTTTGGAATGTGGCTAGTTGCCGGGGCCGGTATTGTCTGCAGCGTTCTCACCATACTAGTCAGCTTAATCCCGTCAGATGACCTCAAAGGGGTAACAATCGGCGTTTATGCGCCATCTCTTGCCGGCGGTATCCTGCTTGCATCGCTCCTCCCCTACATTATCCTCCGCTTCCAAAAACCTAGCTGGAAAAAGCGTCTTGGGCACGAGCGCCTCTCCGAAACCGAGCAATGATCAGCAGGATCAAAAAAGAAAGATAAGAAAATTCGCACGGATAACAGGATAAGGACGGATAAGAAAGGAAGAAAGAGAAAACAACAAGGATAGGCAGGATAAGGAAAGAAAGAATGTTTATTTAAACAATCAACTTCCTTCTTCTTTATCCTCTTTCCTTATCCTGCCCATCCTGTATCCTGCAAACCCTCTTGCTTTCTTCCTTTATTATGCTGCTGCATGATCGTGTGATTGGTGGTTAAAGAAGGCGGTAGGTGGCAAGGCCGAGATAGATGGCGGTTGTCAGCACATCGGCGAACATCAGCACAATAGGCCCCGCTGCTACTCTCGGATCTAACTTCTTGGCGTGAAGCAAGTAAGGGATAGTACTTCCAATGATGGCCGAAAGGATAATCCCGGCAATTAAACCAATGGCAATGGTAATACCCACCTCAAGCCCATCACCCCAAAAGAGTGAAATCCCCCCCACAAGCACCCCGCATGTAACGGCAAGGAGAACAATTGTTTTCCACTCAATCAGACAGTTGCGGAAGATACGACTAAAACCTATCGGATTTTTGCGGATCTGCTGCAAGCTCTGGGTCATGGACTGCATAGAAATGGATTCGCTAAGTGTTAAAACAAGCGGAATAAACATGGCAAAAATGAGCATTTTAGCCAGAACATCCTCGTAGTAGCGTGCAATCATGGCGCAAAAAATGCCGCCAAACATATTGCATAAAATCCAGGGAATACGAGTGGCAAACCGTTTAATGGCCCCCCCCTTTTTACCCTCTTCAAGGGTCACACCAAATAGCGCAAAAATATCGTGGCTCAGCTGGCGGTTAATGACCTCGGTGGACTCTTCGAGGTAGTTATTGACATCCACAGCGCCAATTAATATCCCCTGTGCATCAATAACTGGTACGGAGAGAAGTTTAGACTCGTTCAATACTTCAAGCGCAACTCCTAAGGTGTCCGTTCCACTCACCTTAACCACGTTTTTATCCATGATATCGCCAATTCGCTCTTTCGGCCCTTTAAAAAGAAGTGCCCGGGCCGCAACAACACCCCGCAATACTCCCTCCTTATCAACCGCTAGAAAGTAGTGCATGCTCTCATATAACTGCTTTTCTTGCAGCGCATTAACAGCCTCCTCAACGGTCCAATCTGTCAAGACTGTAATCTTGACAGTCGCCAGGCAATCTTTAACCTTTTTTGTAAGATTTGTCTGAGACATGAACTAAATTGCAACCTAAAACCACTACCACCTACATAACAACTCCCCTCAATTTTAGCAATCCATCCGGCTAGATAAGAGCCCTCTGCCTGCTATCCAAGTACGCGGCATAGATCCCAGGACACCTACTCTTAAATAGGTCCGCAGCACCGCTATCTTGCTCTATCCCCTTGGTAAGCAATCTAAATGCGTGTTCAATGTGGAACTCGTCCTCAGCCACACCAAAGGCTGCAATTCTCTCTTGAACCCGGCCGACTTTTTTCTTATCCATATATAGAACAAAAAAAGATTTTTCATACTCTGTCTGAAGAGAGTTTACAAGACCAGATCTAACAAGGTCGTTCCATTTATAGGCATTACCCGAGATCTCCAAGAGATCATTTTCGGAATCTTCGATCTTATCAATTGTTATTCTCGCTTCCTGAGCAATTAAATCTCGCGTATAGATGTGCAGCCAATTAAGGTCCGACCGGACAGCGGCAATTACAGATTCTCTCTCTGGAATAGCGCCAAGTTTAACAAAAAACGCCTCCAGCTCTTCGGTTGACTTGCGTTTTAGAGCAAACAAGAGATCAAATTTATTTGGGTTTTCCTTAGGCAACCCCTCACTCGCTTCTGCAAAAAGTCTTTTTAAAGATAAGACTGCAGTTTTTGAGGCAAATTCTTGGGGCATACTAATATAGGAGCTAGGAAAACTTCTGGAAAGAGCCATTAAAATGGCCGCATCACAAACCTCTCTAGGCAACTCCATACCCTTAAACTTTACTTGCGGCTGGTATGCGTCATAGCCCGATTGACTAATTTCCTCGATGATTGCATCGAGATTTTTGCCCATAAAATGGTTCTCAATTCCTTGCATTTCTACAGAATAGTTAGAATAAAGTCGGAAATCGCTCAGACTCATTCTAAAAGGTTGTCCCTCTATGTTGAATCCACCCATAAAAGCTTCAAATGCCTTTATAAAGTCCTCACGAACCACAGGTGTTCGGTGCACCTGGCAAACCATACTTATAGCATCGAGAAAGGTAGTTTGTGAGTATTTACTTCCTCCATGGATGAGACGAAGACGAGATTTAGAAATAATCGAGTGGTCCCCCTTTTCATCCGAACAGGCCAATTCCGTGAGGGTTGTAACTGCTCCACGCAGATGAAAAGCTTGAGAGAAAACACTAGACAAGAGATTCAAACGCCGTGCTTCACATTGTATCATCCCCTGACAGAGCTGATCAAATTGAGCCTTGTCTGTGGCCGCCTCTCTCAATTTTGCGAAAAAGAGATCTCTCGCGATGATTATTTTACTAATCATCACATGCTGATAACCATCAATCATTTCAAAGCTAAGTCCCGCAAATTCTCCATCTAGAAGCGCGTTAAAGGCTGTGGGAAGATCCCTCCCTCCAAAGTGTTTTTGACAAAGAGGTAGTAGCGATTTTAGAAATTCATCTCTGTTCACTTCTGTTAGTTGCTGGACAAGCCAAGCCATTCTCTTATTTAAGAGTTCAATTGATTTTGGATCTTTAGCGATTGCAGCCGTAAATAATGGGGCGGCTATTTTAGGATCAAAATTAGCGGCGAGCTCACCCCATGTCTTAGAATTACCGATATTTTTTAGACGCAAAAATGCAATAAAAAACCGCTCTTCATAGCTTACTTCATAGGGTTCTGACATACTGCTTTCAACAAGCTCATTCCAGTTAAATCCACTGCCTAACACATCTAGAGTATCCTTATCGGGGTTTGCGGGGTCAATTGTAAAGGCATATTCAAATGGAGTATCCGGACCTCGGGCTGAAGGCTCTTCTTTTTTAGACGCGAGATAATTTAGAAAATATCTGGCATCTTCTAGCTCGTTTTGGATATATCCAACAACTTTTCCACTACTTTCTATTGAAGAGAGCGCTGTAAAAAAGGCCTTCAACTCATCAGAACTTTTGCGTTTTAACTGCCACAATAGCTCCATTTTAGTCGGGTCCTCTTTGGGCAGTGGTTCTCCCGCAGTAACAAAAAGCTTTTTAAGTGAAGCTACCTCTGCCTTTTCCATAAATTGTGAAAAGGTGGAAATTGCTCCTTGTGGTCCTAGATAACTTTGAAAAAAGAGCTGGGCAACAAATTGAAAGAGCTCTTGCGGCTGAGCGACTCCCTTTAGCACAACAACTGGTTGGTACCACTCATATTTAGGAATATCAGCCGATTTACCCTCAATTAACTTCCCAAAGAATGTAATAGGATTTGGAAGATGATCAAAATAAGTGAACAGAGCCTTAAATTCGCTGCTATCTCTGTCGTGGAAATTAAGAGTAGGCATGATTAATTCACTACCGTCTGCCGGCTTTCCCTCCATAAACTCTTTAAAGTTTGTCTCGAACTCTTTGTAACAGATCTCTACCCTCTGAGAAGAGCAGACTCTTTTTACAACTTTCAGAAAGAGGTATTGAGAGTAGTGGAAATTTTCGTGCTTCCACGTCAACCGGTTACCAGAAACAACTAACCGGCTTTTGGTTGCAATTGATTGGAGAGCATGATGACCACCTGCGGCATACCCTGTATTTAAAAATCGCTGCATAAGCCGATTTAATCTCGCCTCTTCTGCGAGGAGATAGCCTTTTTGATAATGAGCGTATTCCGCTTCACTTGGAACCATCTTTTTTACGGCTGCATTAAATTGAGTAACTGGATAGACAATCTCACCAATTCTGACATGAGAATCCATAGGTTCATAGTCAAGACCTGCAAAATCTCCTACAAGAAGCTTGTTGAAGGCTATCGAAAGGTTTTTCCCTTCAAAGTGTTTGGTCACGAGACCAGAAAGGGTTTGGGCGATTTCGGCCTCGGTAGCGAGCAAGTCAGTTGATGTGAGACCAGAAGCCGCGGCATAGGTGTTTCTGAAGAGCTCTGTGGTGTAGCTAGCACCGTTGATGGTTACCTGTTCTAGTGAGTCTCGCGAGAAAGGAATGCCAGCAACTTCTTTACCTTCAAGCAATTGCTTATAAAGCACTTTCTTGTCAGGCACGTTATTCATAAACTCTTTAAGGCACTTAAGCAGCTGATACTCTTGATGTTGCTGAGCTTGATTTGTCGAGCCGACTGGCGGATGTGCCGGCCCTTCAATGACTGTCGCCTGGATACGCGCCCTAAAAGCCTCACCCCAGTGGTGGCAAAG
>JAYUZV010000039.1:0-42802 GCA_043751475.1 Chlamydiia bacterium | reverse complement strand
ATCCTGTTATCCGTGCCAATTTTTCTTCCCTTTTTAGCTTGTTAACCCTTGCTGTAAAGCAGATTTACATTTGGGTGGTGGTGGAGGTGTGGGGAAGGGAGAGGATTTGGGAGGCTTGTTCTAGAGGGATTTCGGTGAGGCCGTAGAGTAAATTGAGGTGGGTTTTAAGAGAGGTAAGCAAGAGTTCTTTTGATGGAAAAATTGTTGATAATTTGCAGAGGAAATCGAGGTGAGATCTTTCGGCACGATATTTTGGTGTGCGCTTTGGATGGAGTAGATAGTGCATAGATTGGGGGTTAAAATCCCATAGAAATGAGGTGTGGTGAAGCCAGCGAGTACGGCTGATATATTGTGCATTGCCACCGCATTTTTTCTCTCCAATTGCATAATCATTTTCGCGCAGCAGCAGAGGTGTATGCGATTTGAATGCTTCTTGGTAGATGGCGTGGCTCCACTGCATGAGTTCCATTGGATAGGCCGGAAAGGGGTGGCTCTCTTTATTAAAAATAAAGGTGACAAAGAGAGTCTCCTTATCGACAATAACAGTGCCTCCACCACTAAAGCGACGGATAATAGGAATGGAGTCGCGCGCTGCTTTTGGCAGGTCGATCAGCTCATCGGCTTTACCTGAAAGTCCCATGACAATTGATTTATCAGGCGTACCCTCATTAATGATACACCAATTGCCGTTATCTGCGCGTAGAAGGGCTTCCTCTAGCTTCAGCTGCTCAAATATGGGGTAGTTTTTGGTGTGGATACATTTGAGGGTCATAGAGTAGCGCGTAAATGGACGAGAAGAACTGAAATATCGGCGGGCGAAACACCTGAAATGCGGCTAGCCGCGCCGATTGTCGCGGGATGAAATTTATGGAGTTTTTCCTTGGCCTCAATTCGCAATCCGGTGATAGGTAGAAAATTAAAGTCGCGTGGGATTGTGATATTCTCGCTCATTTCAAGGCGATTCACTTCTAATTCTTGTTTTTTGATGTAACCTGCATACTTCAGCAGCAGCTCAATTTGTAGGTTGATCTCCTCGCCGTGATCGTTCACTTTATCGCTGTAAGCCTCTAAAAGTGTCTGGTAGTTTCCTTCTGGCCGTGTCAATAGTTTGCCAATTGCAATTGACTCTCCTAGATAGTGGACAAAGCTCTTGTCTAGCCTTTTTGTCTCGCCCTCGACGCACTCTTTTTTATGGAGGTAGCGCGCGTATTGAGCGGAGGTAATTGTGCCGAGATTCCACGCATGCTCGCGTAGTCGCAGGTCAGCATTATCTTGGCGAAGCAGAAGCCTGTGCTCTGCACGGGAGGTGAGCATGCGATAGGGCTCTGTCAGCTCTTTTGCAATTAGCTCGTCAATTAAAACACCGATATAAGCTTCGCTGCGTTTTAAAGAAAAAGAGGGTTTATTTTGCACTTGCAATGCCGCATTAATACCGGCCATTAGCCCCTGTGCAGCAGCCTCTTCATAACCTGTTGTACCGTTAATTTGGCCGGCTAAAAATAGCCCCTTAATTTTCTTTGTCTCGAGTGTGTTATAGAGCTGACCACTTTTGACATAATCATATTCAATAGCATAGGCAGGACGCATGATCTCTGCATTTTCAAGCCCAATCACCGAGTGCAGAAGCGGTAGTTGCACATCGAATGGAAGCGATGATGAGATGCCGTTGATGTAAAACTCTTCGCTATCGAGACCTTCCGGTTCAATAAATAGCTGGTGGCGCTCCTTATCTTGAAAGCGCATAAATTTATCCTCAATAGATGGGCAGTAACGCGTGCCGATGCCATCTATTTTTCCGCTGTACATAGCCGAGCGGTGGATGTTTTTTACAATAATATCTTTTGATGCTGCTGTTGTGTAGGTAATCCAGCAGCAGATGTGAGGAAGAGGGGCGCTCTCAGCAGCATCGTACGAGAAGCGGACGGTGTGCTCACTTTCCTGCTTCTCCATTTTGGAAAAATCGATGCTGCGTCTGTGGACGCGTGGAGGTGTGCCTGTTTTAAGGCGCCCTAGGTTAAATCCAAGCTTTTCAAGCTCTTTCGATAGGCCAATGGAGGGCTGGTCACCAGCCCTGCCGGCTGCGTAGGTGGTCTCACCAATAAAGACTTTTCCGCGGAGAAAGGTGCCGGATGAGATGACAACGCTTTTTCCGACATAGCGTATGCCCTCTTGCGTATCGACACCCTCAATTTTATCATTTACGATAAAAAGCGATTCGATAGTTCCTTGTTTGAGATAGAGGTTTTCAGTCTGCTCAAGCCGTTTGCGCATAACTGCCTGGTAGGCAAAGCGGTCGTTTTGTGTGCGGGGAGACCAGACGGCAGGGCCTTTCGAGCGGTTGAGCATCCTGGATTGGATAGCCGTTTGATCGGCTACTTTTCCCATAATACCGCCGAGTGCATCGATTTCGCGGACAATGTGCCCCTTGGCAGTGCCACCAATAGCTGGGTTGCAGCTCATTTTACCGACAGTATCAAGAGACATGGTGAGCAGAAGAGTTTTGCACCCCATTTTGGCAGCGATATGGGCCGCTTCACAGCCTGCATGGCCCGCGCCAATGACAATCAGATCGAAAGTCTCTGGATAGTTCCACATAATGCACTCTTAACTAAAAAATTTATAAACAGGAAACCCCTATTGCTAGAGGGAGAAGAAAATTTAAGTTTTTCTAACTAATTAAATTTTCTTTACGGGAGTTTTTTCTTGTGGCGGTTTTTACGGCTTATCTTTTTGCGCTTGTGTTTGGCAATTTTGTATCGGCGCTTCATCTTGACACTAGACATCTCGTTCACTCCACAAGTGTTATAAAGGCTATAGTCTAGAGTATAGCCTTAAAATTGTAAAGAGCCCACCCGAAAAAACTATCCGGGAGTGAACGCAGAAAAGGCGTCATCTTCTTCCGGAGCACCGCCGGATGGCGATAGTGAGGAGTTGTAATTGGTAAATTGGGCCAATTCTTTGCGGAAGGCGAGGTTGACGCTACCGACGCCGCCGTGGCGGTTTTTAGCGATGATGATCTCGGCCATGCCCGGCTTGTCGTACGGGTCGTAGTAGTCGCGGCGCAGCAGCAGCAGAACTAGGTCGGCATCTTGCTCGATCGAGCCCGATTCGCGCAAGTCGCTTAGCATCGGTCGGTGGCCGGCGCGCTCCTCCACTTTACGGGAGAGCTGCGAGGGGCAGATAATGGGAATATTGAGCTCGCGCGCGAGGTTTTTGAGCATACGCGAGATTTCGGAGATCTCGGCTTGGCGATTATCACCCGATTTTGAGGTGTTATTTCCCGAAATAAGCTGGAGGTAGTCGATAATCAGCACCTGAATGTCATACGCCTCTTTCATGCGGCGGGCTCTTGCGCGCAAATCGGAGATTTTCAGTCCCGGCTGGTCATCGATAATCATCGTGTGCTTCTGCATGCCGTTAACACAGGCAACTACGCGCTGAAATTCAGAGCCGTTGAGCGATCCTGTAACGAGTTTGTCCGATTCCACCTCAGATTGCGAGCAGATGACCCTGTGCAGAAGCTGTTCTGCGCTCATTTCAAGCGAGAAAATTCCGACAGGTAGTTTGTTTTTGAAGCAGAGGTTTTCTGCGATATTTAGCGCCAGCGCAGTTTTACCCATTGCAGGACGGCCGGCGATAATCATCAGGTTTGATTTATTGAGGCCGTTAATCATCTTATCTAAGTCGTGCAGATGGGTTGGAATACCTGTGATGCCCGGGTCGTCCGGACCGCGGGTTTGGAAGTTCTCTTGGCGCTCTTCGAGCTGCTTCAGGTAGGGAACCTGCGAGGCCGATTTTAAGCCGGAGAGGAGATCCTTAATTTGGACGCCGGCAGCCATGTTTGAGAGTTGGCTAATCTGGAAAAATTTGGCTTGAGCGTTGTCCAGCGCTGTATGGACATTTTCGGGCTCTTCAAGGGCACTCTTTTCAATATCTTGCGAGGCAAGAATCATTTTACGCAGAATTGATTTACTGCGCACAATTTCGACATACTCTTCGATGTAGGCCGATGTACCGGCAAATTGAGCCAGTGTTGTTAGGTAGGGAATACCGCCAACAGATTCGAGACTATTTGTCCGTTTTAGCTCTTCTGAAACGAGGTGAATATCAGCTGGCCTGTCGTTTTTGTAGCAGCTTTTTAAGATCTGAAAAGCAATTTTATGTTCTGTGAAATAGAAGTCGGTATCGTCAAGCGAATCAGATGCAATATTAAGGCTGTTGATGTTGGTTAGCATGCAACCGAGGACCATCATCTCTGATTCTCGCGAGTGCGGAGGGGTCTTTGTTTTGGAAGGGGAAATTTCGCTGCTCATGTCGTCTGAAGATCCATTTAGCGTATTAGATTTGCACTATAGCGCATAAGGGTAGAATTCGGATAGGGTGGGATTCGAACCCACGGTACCCCTTAACAGGGTACGCGTCCTTAGCAGGGACGTGCTTTCGACCACTCAGCCACCTATCCGCAATGAGAAGTAGCACTGATCATAACGCGCCAGCTTATTTTACAGCAATTAATCCTTATAAAAGCTTTAGTTGCCGGCAATTTTTTTGCCGGTTAGCCCATTCCAGTGGGTGGTTTGGAGGGAGCCGTCTGGATTTTGTATCGCAATTGCGTGGACAGGCAGGTAAATTTCGCGGGCGCCGCGAATCACAAGGTCGGAGCCGAAGAGCTCTTTTGCCACTTTCTGGAGGCGCTCATTGGAAAATTTAGGCGCTGTCCGGAGGGCGCCGCGGTAGGGCTTTGTAACCAGCGATTCGGTAAACCTAGTCTCTGGGTTTAGCGGCAATAAAGGCCTGTCGAGGTGGATTTTGTATTTACCACTTTTCACAACAACCAAATGTTTTTTTGAAGCGCTCTCCAGCATGTGCTCGGCTATCTCTTTTGAGAGGTTAAGTGTGCGTGCGATAGTCTCTCTATCGGCAGCACCTCCGCGCAGATGGATGGTTTGGAGCACTTGGAAGTCCTCTCGGTTAGCACTTGCCGTAATAGCATCGCCGAGGCCGTGGGTTTTTTCCCAATTTTTTGTGTTAATAACAATTTCACCGTCCGTTAAATCCCAAAGTAGGAGAGCCTCTTTGGTACGCTTACTGGCCGTCAGATATTTTACTTCCATCAGGACATAAGGGTAGAATTTAAGAGCTGCACCGAGATACTCATTGCGCCTATCGCGCATTAACTCACGTTTATGTGCTTTTAAAATCTGTTCGACGCTAAATTTCACCTCAAGAGTTTGCAAATCACCCCTGACATTTGTTGTCGCGGTAAAGAGCTCGTTTGTTAATTCTGGATGTTTCGAATCAACCCAGAAATAAGCGTAGGCGATCATCAGTGCGGTAAAGAGGAGGCTCAGGAGACGGAACATAGAGGAGTCTTTGCTTTTCTACAGAGGAATGTACAACACGCAGCTAAAATTCGTCTATTTTTGCCGTGCTTTTTCCTCTTTATTAATGGATAGGTGCTCGATTAGCACAAAACCCATGGGAGTAAAAGAGACATCACGCACATAGGGCTGTATCAGAAATGCGTAATTCATATGAAAAAGCAGAGTTACCGGCATCATCTCGACAAAGCGTTCTTCGGCTTCTTCAAGAGTGAGGGCCCGCTCTTCGGAGTCAAATTCATTATTCGAGCGATTTAGCAGCCGCATGTAGGAAAGGTCCTCCCATCCAGCATAATTTTTCACATTATCTTTCAGGGCAAAGCGCTCTAAAATATTGACCTGGTCTGGATACTGGGCAACCCAAATAGCTTGGGCAAAGTCGTAATTGCGCTTACCGAGTTTATCTAGTAGTGTCTTATGCTCTGTGCTGCACAAATTAACAGTAACACCAAGAGTTTCCTTCCACTGCTGCTGAATTGCTTGCGCAATTTTGTCATTTGATTCGGAGATTGAATAGGTGTAGGTGAGACTATTTAACTCCTCTTTTTTGATGGCTAGTTCTTCCAGACCCTTCGCTAAATAGGCTTTAGCTGCCGCTTTATCTCCATCTCGAAAAAAAAGACGGTTGCGGCCATTTTTTAATAGCGGAGGAATAGGTCCTGTGGCAATAGGCTCTCCGAGTTGTGTGATATTATCCACCAGCTCTTGGCGGTTAATGGCGTAGCCAAAGGCTTTGCGAATATTAATGTTAGAAAAGGGTTTTTTTGAGGTGTTAAATGTACAAAATGTGCTCGCGGCCGATGGATGAATATGGAGGTACCCGCGCTGCTTAAGTCTTTCAATAGAATCAATAGGTAGGTGTGAAGCGGAGGTTGTCAGTAGATCGAGCTCTCCTTTTTCATACATCTGCAGTGCGGTGTTCTCACTTGCGACCATTGACATATGAATGCCGCTCAGTTTAATGAGGGTTGATTCGAGGTAATGGGGGTTTTTAACAAGTAAAATCTCATTCTGATGCTTCCACTCTTTCAATAAAAATGGGCCATTACAAACAAAACGGTCGCCCTTATTATAGGCCCAGTCGGAGTAAATCAGTTCATTCTCTTTACTAATAGGAAAAAAGATGCAGAAAGAGAGTAAATCGAGGAGATATGGGCAGGGTCTTTCCAAGGTGACAACCAGTGTTCTGTCGCTTAGAGCTTTTACACCCAGTTCGCTAATGGGTAATTTCCCTTCTTTACAGGCACGCGCGTTTTTAATGGGATAAATCAGGTGGGCATTTGGGGCTGGAAATATAGGGTCAGCAATTTTTTTCCATGAATATTCGTAGTCGTGTGCAGTTACAGGCAAGCCGTTTGACCATGTTGCCTCTTTCAAATAAAATGTGTATGTCAATTTATCTGTTGACAGTGTGTAGGAATCGGCTCCAGAGAGCTGGGTTTTGCCGTCAGCGCCAACTCTGGCAAGGCCGTTAAAGAGCATGAAATGAAGAGAGGTCGAAACGACATCGCCTCCTTTACGCGGGTCGAGTGTTGCTGGTTCGCGCTCTAGGTTAAGCCGTAAAAACTGGCCGGCTTGGACAGGGTTATTGCTACGATCACGCTCTTTGCTTTTAACAAAAAGAGCTGCTGCTGCAAGAAGGACTAGAACGAGGAGGCTCCACCGTTTCATAATCTACCACCTGGGTTTTCACTACTGATGAAAGTGGGGGATGATAGAGTTATCCGATATCTTTGTAAAGCACGGATCAGAAAGATGGAGAACAGATCAGCAAGGATAAGCAAGTAAAGGAAAATTGGCACGGATAACAGGATAAGAAAGGATAAGTAAGAAAAATAATTAATTAAATAGTAAAACCGACAGGGTTTAACGCACCGTGTAAACGGATCCAATGAGAATTGGTTTTTTTGGGGGAATTCAGGTTTTTATTAAATAAATAATTTCTTTATCACTTATATCATCGCATCATTTCGATCGTTAATTTGTTTTAGAATTAAATGATTGGAATGATGTGATGATATAAATGATAAAGAAAGAAATCAGGGGTGGGAAGAAGGCTTTTGAAAAGGCAAGAAAAAGACGTTTACACAATTCGTTGTACACACCCTTCGTTAGACGCTGTTGGTTTTACTATTTAATTAATTATTTTTCTTACTTATCCTTTCTTATCCTTTCTTATCCTGTTATCCGTGCCAATTTTGCTTTCTTGTCTTGCTTATCTTTGTATCGTGCAACTACTTATCCCTTGAGGGAGAGGAGAAACTCGACGTTGCTACCCGACGCCGTGAGCGGCCTTAGCAGCATATTCATCGCGTCGTAGCTGCCAAGGTCAGCAAGAGTGACCCGTAGAAGGTTGATTTTCAGCAATTCTTGAGGGTCATAGAGCAGCTCCTCTTTACGCGTGCCGGATTTAAGAAGGTCAATGGCTGGGTAGAGGCGCTTATTCGAGAGCTCGCGTGTCAGGACAATCTCCGCGTTTCCTGTACCTTTAAACTCCTCAAAAATAACCTCATCCATCCGCGAACCGGTGTCTACAAGGGCTGTGGCAATAATCGTGAGTGATCCGCCATGTTCGATATTTCTTGCGGCACCAAAGAAACGTTTTGGTTTATGAAGGGCATTAGCGTCAACACCACCAGAAAGAACCTTGCCCGAGTGCGGCTCGACCATGTTATAGGCCCTCGCTAGACGGGTAATCGAGTCAAGTAGGATAATCACATCTTTTCCGTGCTCAACCAGGCGTTTTGCGTTATCAATTACCATATCGGCAATTTTAACGTGGCGGCTTGCCGGTTCATCAAATGTAGAGGCGATGACCTCTGCATTTTTGACGTTTCGGATCATATCCGTCACTTCCTCTGGACGCTCATCGATAAGAAGAATCTTTAAAACGCACTCGGGATACTTCTGAGATATCGCATTGGCAATATCTTGTAGCATTGTTGTTTTTCCGGTTTTAGGCGGCGCCACAATCAGTGCGCGCTGTCCTTTTCCAAGGGGAATAAAGAGGTCGAGAACGCGCGGTGTCAATTTGTTTTTTGCAGTTTCAAGAAAAAAGCGCGTATCTGGGAAGAGGGGTGTTAAATTTTCAAAGGCGATTCGCTCGTTCATAGAGCTGATATCATCATCGTTGACAGTAAGCACACTTGCAAGTGCAAAATATTGTTCGCCTTCTTTCGGTATGCGGATATGGCCTTTAACAGAATCGCCACGCTTCAAATTATTTTTACGCACCTGCGACTGCGAAATATGGACATCTTCGGCTGAGCTAATATAGTTGAAAAAAGGTGAGCGCAGAAAGCCAAATCCTTCGTGGTGTAAATCAAGGACACCTTCGGCAATCATATTGGCCTTATAGTGTTCCATTTTTGCTTTCACAATCAGGTGGACAATCTGGGCTTTATTCATTTTGCCCATATTTTTTATCTGGAACATTTTGGCAACGCCGGTTAGCTGCTCAATCGGCATACGCTGAAGCTCGGCAATCGTTGTGATTGCAGGCGTTGGATCCTCAGGGGGTAGGTCGCTGTAGTTCAGCAGCTCTTCGCCTTCCTCTTTTGGCATGGGGGTTCTCTCGCGATGGGGCGCTCTTTCGCCGCTCTGAGGAGGACGCGGCCGATTGGTATGATCTCGATTGCCTCTTCTGTCGTTACTCCTTCCAGTGCGCTCCCTTCGGCGATTTTCTCCACCACTCTCTTGAGGGGGTCTATTTGTTTCAGGTAGAGGGGCGTTTGTTATTTCGTTTTCCATGCGGATAATGATCTCTTAAGTTTTTGAAATTTGGTTCATGATCTTTAAAACATTCTCTTTTAGCGCTGCTTCATTTTCACTATTTTCAATGGTGTAATCGGCGCGTTTTATCTTCTCTTTCATAGCCATTTGATTTTTTATGCGCGCTGCAAAATCACTTTTTATAAAACGCTCTTGGCAAGCAGCTTCATTTGCATGAACAGCGATTGTCGCATCAAAAAAGATCTCCATTCCGCTTTCAAAAAGCAGTGGAACTTCCGCAACAAAACAGGTGAATTCAGGGGAGTTTTTCTGTTTAGAATATAGCTCTTTTATTTTATCAAAAACAAGTGGGTGAAGTAGGTTTTCTAAGGCTGTTAATTTCTCATTATTTGTAAAGACAATAGACGCTATTTTTTCTCTGTCTAACCGCCCATCTGTGGTGGCTGCGCTACCGAATAGCTCTACAATCTTTTCTTTAACAGCGCTATCTTCCGACAATAAAATATGGGCGATTTTGTCGGTATCAACAACGGTAGCGCAAAAGCTTTCTTTAATGATTTTACATACAGTGGACTTGCCTGATGCGAGCCCGCCGGTTACTGCAATCTTAATCAAACTAGCACTCGCCCCAATTTTTGCCAATCTTTATGTCTACAAGAAGCGGGACCTTAAGCGAGATAACTCCTTCCATCTCTTCCTTTACGAGTGTTTCTAGAGCTAAAATTTCACTCTCTATCACCTCAAAAAGGAGCTCATCGTGAATTTGCAGGAGCATATGGCTATTTTTAAGTTCGCTCTCAATCCTTTTTTGAATGCGGATCATCGCTATTTTAATCAGGTCGGCATTGGTACCTTGCAGTGGACTATTGACGGCGAGCCGCTCGCCAAAGCCGCGTAGGGCAGGGTTTTTACTTGATAGTTCTGGAATAGGCCTACGCCTACCGGTAAGTGTTTCGGAATAGCCGTTGCTCTTTGCCGTAGCAATTGCGTCATCGATATATCTTTTTACACCCGGCAGCCGATCAAAATATTTTTTGATAAATTCTTTTGCAGCGGCAAAGGTAATTCCTTGCCCTTTTGATAGGCCAAAAGCTTGCTGGCCGTAGATAACACCGAAGTTGACAGCCTTCGCTTGTTGGCGCATTTCTAGCGTGACTTCTTTTATATCGCAGCCGAAAATAAGAGCCGCTGTTGCGATATGGACGTCGAATCCGCGCGTAAAGGCGTCAATTAAGTAGGGGTCCTCACTCATGTGGGCAAGTAGACGCAGTTCAATTTGCGAGTAGTCGGCTGCAAGAAAGAAAAACCCCGCTTTTTCAGGTCTAAAAGCTTCCCGAATTTTACGTCCTTCTTCAGAGCGCGTCGGAATATTTTGCAAGTTTGGAGATTGGCAAGAGAGCCTTCCTGTTGCAGCCACTGTCTGCATAAATGTGCAGTGGATTTTTCCTGTTTCTTTGTTGATCTGTTCGGGCAGTGAATCGACATAGGTCGAGCGGAGTTTTTCGAGCAGCCGGTAGTCTAGAATATCTCCGGCAATTGGGTAGTTGTCGCGCAGTTTTTCTAGGACCTCAGCACTTGTCGAATAGCCTGTCGCGGTCTTTTCCAGTGGATGAATACCCATCTGATTGAAGAGAAGTTCTGCCACCTGTTTGGGCGAATTGAGGTTGATTGCGTGACCTGCCTCTTTTTGCACTTTTGCTTCGAGTAGCGCGAGTTTTTCAGTCAGCATATAGGACATTTTAGCAAGTTTTTCTCTGTCTACAAAAATGCCTGCGCGCTCCATCTTAATAAGCACCGGAATAAGCGGGAGTTCAATGGTTTTAAAAAGCTGATAGAGCTTTTCATGATTTTTTAACTGAGGCTCAAAAAGGTTTTGGAGTTTTGCAGTATATTCGACATCCTCGCAGCAATATTCGCTGATCTTTTCAAGCGGCACAGTGCTCATCGAGATCTCTTCTTTGCCCTTTCCGATCAGATCTGTAATAGGAATCTTTGTCTTGTCAAAGTGGAGTGCAGATAGGTGGTCAAGGCCGTGGCGCGGCTCCTGCGGACTTAGCAAATAGGAGGCGATCATCGTGTCAAACCCGATCTTTGCAACACAGATTCCTTCATTTAGTAACGTGTGTATGTCGAACTTAATATTGTGGCCACAAAAGGCGATATTTGGGTTTTCAAAGAGCAGTTTGAGTAAATCGAGAAGCCGTTTTTTTGGAACGGCGCCATTCATGGGAATATAGCAAGGCGGCCCACCACCAGCTTTTAAACCTATACCGACAAGCAGGCTCTCCATAGGTTCTATAGATGTTGTCTCTGTGTCAAAAACAAGGGTAGACTCGCCCATTAAATTGGCGATAAGATCTGCTATTTCCTTCTCGCTATTTACTACATGAAAAAGCGGTTTTTCCTCCGCTGATGGAACCTCTTTAGCGGCAGGTAATTCTGCCAGTAACGTCTTAAAATCCATCTCTGTGTAGAAGGCGCGCAACTCATCGATAGCGCCATTTTTTAGGGTAAAAAAGTCCTCAGTTAATGTGGGAATGAGAGAGTCATCTATTAAAATAGTGGCCAGTTTTTTAGACAGAATAGCGCTATCTGCATGCTCTTTTAGCAGATCCCATTTTTTGCCTGTGCCGCTCTGTTTTAGTAAGTTTTCTATAGACTCAAACTCTTCAATAAAAGTAATTGCCGTTTTGGGGCCAACACCTGGAACGCCTGGAATATTGTCAGAACTGTCTCCCATAAGGCCGAGCAGATCGGGAATTTGATTTGGATGAACGCCATAAATCTCTTTAACAGCCAATTTATCAATGAGCAGATTATCTTTGCTTGGGTTGATCATGAAGGTGTGATCTGTGATAAGTTGCGCGAGATCTTTATCACTCGAGATGATGTAAGTATTAGAGCCTTTTTTTTCAGACCAAACAGCGAGCGTGCCGATGACATCATCCGCTTCATGGCCGGGCACTTCTAAGATCGGTAGGTGGGCTGCTTTGCAGAATGCTTTGGCGTAGGCCATCTGGTGGCGCAGATCTTCCGGCATGGGCGGTCTATTCTGTTTATAGGCCGCAAAAATAGCTTGCCTGCTCTCTTTGTTTCCCGGGCCATCAAAGATAATGGCGATGTGCGAGGGGCCATGCTCTTTAATAATCTTATTAATAGAGCGGACAAAGCCATAGAGGGCATTTGTTGGCTCGCCCTTTTTATTTGTGAAAGGGGCTCTAATGGCGTGGTAGCTGCGAAAGAGGATGTTTAGCGCGTCGACAAGATAGAGCTTGTCCATAGATTACCTTAAAGCCAAGATGTAAAGTTTAGTTCTGGTCGTAATAGAAGAGGTTTCTGCCCTGCAGCGCTTCACCCCATTTTTTTCCAAAGTGCACGACATGGTCAACTTGGGCTCCATTTCCGCTTTCCCCCTTACCAAAAACGCTCTCGTAGAGATTCACTGGAGGACGGATGCGTAACACTTGGTATTGGTTAAGTTTAGCTGTTTCAGCTAAATCATGAAGGGCTTTGTGATAAGGAACACCTGCAACATCAATATAGCCGAGTTTTTCAGCTTCATAAGAAATAAAGACATTCGCGCCGAGGGTGTCGCGCAACATCGCCTCTGAAATTTTAGGTCTGTTGGTTGTCACAACCGCGACGAATTGGTCGTAGAGCGCTTCAACAAGTGTGGTGATTGATTGGCCTTCGTTCTCTTTCCAAGGACGGTATGGGTTAAGCATATCTTTGTCTTTACCCTGTGTAATTGTTTTTGAAGCAACACCATATTTTTCCATGGCACTGCTTACGTTAAAAGAAGGTCCAACAATAACGCCGACAGAACCGACGCTGCTGGCGGCAGACGCGTAAATTTTATCAGCGGCACATGCAATAAACATAGCACCAGACATGCAGCTACCTTCGACATAGGCGTAGAGAGGAATAGATAGCTCTTCTTTTAACTCTTTAAGCGCCGCATAGATACCAAATGAATCTTCGGCAATACCGCCCGGAGAGTTAATGTGGAGGATAATAGCTTTTAGGCGACCCTTGCGTAGAGTGCCATTACGCGCATCAAGTAGCATGCCCTCAACTTTTTCTTGTGAGAGGTTTCCCTGACCGATAACGCCATGGATATTGAGCCTTAAAATAACGGGTGTTGATTCCGATAGAAGGGCGCGATTTCCATGCTCATCTGGGTAGATGATGACATCAGAAGGTGTCGCCTGTAGAGGGAGGACTTTAGGGGAGAAAAAAGCTGCAGAGAGAAGGAAAAAACCGCATAAAATTGCAAAAAAACCGGCTAGCACAACACAGAAAGTACGCACAGCACTCATGAAAACAGAATCTTTTGTAGGCATTATCTCTTCCTCTTTTTCTTTCTAATTTATATTAGGAATTGCTGCTATTTTCTTCTAGATTTATCTGTAGAGAAAAAGAAATTGCGATTTTGTTGCGGGGTCCATTTTCAGGAGGTCTTTTACTCCTAGCGGGCTGCTTTTTAGTGAGAATCCGGCAATCATCTCTTCTAAAAATTGGCGTGGCCGTGAAACACTCATTACCTGATAGCTATCGCTCTCTTTAAGTCCTGCTGCTGTAATAAGGCCAAGAAGGGCCTGACTATAACTGCTGCTCGATGCATCGATCAGGCCAAGAGTTTGTGCTTCTGTTGCCATAAATAGGTCGGCTCCCATCTGCTCTATTTTTTTCTTTGAGACCTTACGACTAGTGCTTACAATGGCCGCAAATTCTTCGTATAGCGCATCGATGATTTTCTGGATCGATTTGCCCTCATCTTTCTCCCATTTTCTAAATGGGTTAAAAAGGTCTTTGCCGCGCCCTTGTGAAAGGGTGCGAGAGCTGATACCGAGCTTTTTCATTCCATCTGTGAAATTAAGGAGGGGACCCATGATAACGCCGATAGAGCCGATTTTACTGACTTTAGAGGCGCTAATGCGGTCTGCAGAACAGGCGACATAGAGGCCGCCCGATGCGCAGAGCCCTTCGATGTAGGCGTGTACCGGAATTTTAAAACGCTCTTTTAGTTCGCTGATTAACTTGTAAATGCCAGCAGAGTCGATGTCGGTGCCACCTGGGGAGTCGATGTGTAAAATCACCCCGCGAATCTGCTCTTTTGGCAGGATTGGCCCAAAAGTGTCTGTCAAAAAGGAGTCAATTAGGTCCATAGAAAGATCTGGCCCACCGATGATTCCATGAATGGGCAGTTTAATGAAGATCGGTGCCGCTCCTTTTGTCGACTCAATATCCCCGAGGTGATTTGGTTCAAGCATAAGAACTGTTCGCTCGGGTGGGCTGATGAGCTGGTCGTGAATTGAACTTCCGATAAAGGTAAGTAGAAATAGAAAAAAGACAATGGTCGATGTTGTAGTTAACATCGATCTGATGGAAGAGAGAATGGCCTCATCAAACGGTAAAAAATGGACTCCAATAACGAGAAGAATCAGTGCAATGAGGATTGCAAGTAGGGTAGAGGTGACTTTTTCCATCTGATGAACCTATAGCAGTTTAATCTATACAATTAATTTTATAGATACACGATATAGGGCTCTTACCAGAAGCGTTTTTTTGCTTTTTTTCTTTTATAGATGATAAAAGTTGTAACAGCAATTAAAAATAGGGCGCCAATAACGAGATTCACAATCCGGATGTGACCCATCAGCGCATCGTAGTTATGGCCAATTGAGTAGTAGATAGAGAAGCAGGTGGTTGCCCAAATTGAGCACGCGATAAAATCCTGCCAAATAAATGCTGCAAAGGGCGTATGGCTCATACCAGATGACATAAAGAGACAGTTCCGAGCGCCAAAAGGGATAAATCTGCCGACAATCATCGCAAATAAGCCGTGATCTTTGTAAAATCGGCGCATTGTTTTAAGGCTTTCGGGGTTAATTATTTTTTGAAAAAAGGGTTTACGCATCAACTTATTGCCCACAATTCGGCCAAGCCAGTAGCTGATGTAGGCGGATAAGATGGCGCCGAGCCAGACACTAACAAAAAGTTTATAGAGATTTTGCGGGACAACCGTTGCGGCTAGGAGCGCGGCGGTAATAGTCAGGGCATCAAGACTAAAGGGCAGATTTAGCCCAGCTAGCAGAATTAACCCAAAAATCATCCAATGAGCGTAGGGCGCGTAGATAACTAGCCAATTGTGGAACTGTTCCATGGTAAAACCTTAAATGCTTTGATAGATCTTATTCTAGCTGGGCACCCTCTGTTTTGTCGATTAAAATAAATAGAAGGCTATTCACCCCCTCCCTTTTGTTGTAAAAATCCCTAAATCATGTTAGATTCATGCCCGAAAAAACTTCAAATAAACCACTTATTTTCGATGAAAGATCTCTCCAATTTTCTTCCCAAAAAAATCATCGTTAAAATGCCAAACTGTTTGGGCGATCTTATTATGGCTATTCCGCTTTTAACCCTTTTGCGCAAGAGATTTCCAAAAGCCCATATTACAGCCATGTGCGCCAGTTCGGGTGCGGCGCTTGAGGGCAATCCTGATGTCGATAACATCTACGCCTATCCACGATGGAAGGGGTCGTTAATTAAAAAATGGGGCTTATTTAAAGAGCGCATTGCTTTTTTAAAGAACGGGCAGTTTGACCTCGCAATCTCTTTGCACGCGGCGGACTTCTGTTCACATGCTGTTCATTTTTTTCTTGCAGGAGTTAAGGTGCGCCTCGGACACTCCTACCTCAATTTTCCCAGCATCGTCAAATCATTTTTTCTCACACATCGTCGGCTGGAAAAGAAATGGGTGATGCACAATATACGCAGACACCAAGAGCTTCTTTTGCCATTTGGAGTGAAAGTTTTTGATGAAGTGCCAGAAATTTTTGTGACTCAACAAGAGGAGATGCGGGCCCTGGAAATGGTGAGAAGGATCGGCTGTCCGCTGGGGGCAAAAATCATTGCAGTCAACCCAAAAGGGGCGATGGGCAATGCGGTAGCCAGACATTGGGATATGGAGAGGTTTGTCCTTTTAGCCCAAAAAATTGTTGCTGAAGACCCGTCAGCTTTTGTTGTTTTTATCGGCGAGCCGCGCAATCGGCAAGTGATTGAGCAGGAGCTGGGCCCTCAGAAAGGGGGGCGCATTATCTCTCTTGCTGGGCAGACAACACTTAGAGAGATCTTTGCGCTGATTAAAATTAGCAACGCCCTAATTACTATTGATACGGGCGCGATGCATATCGGGGTTGCGCTTAAAAAACCGCTTGTCGCAATCATAGGATCGGCCAGCTTAGTTGAAACGAGTCCCTATCGCGTTGGTAGCGTTGTCACAAGTCAGGTTGGCTGTCTATCCTGTGCACTGCATACCTGTCCTATCGACCATCGCTGTATGAAGCGGGTGAGTGTTGATATGGTCTACCGCGCTTTTCAAGAAGAGATGGCAAAAGAGAAGGCAAATCGGTGAATAAACGTAAATACGAAGCCCTAAAAAAGTTAAATCCACAAAAGATTGTGGTTGTACTGCCGAGGTTTTTTGGAGATGCCGTTATGGCTGCGCCTGTTTTTAAACAAATACGTATGCTCTACCCGAAAGCTCATATTACAGCTATGGGCGGGAAGCCGGAAACGGTTGGTTCATATGAGAGGGTTTTTGAGGGTCATTCCGACGTTGATGATCTTTATTTTTACCCCAATTACAAGGGCAAGTCCCTAATTGAAAAGTTTAAGATTCTGTCCGAAATGAGACGCAAGCTTTCCTCCTATGAGTTAGGTGTCATCATGCGGAACGAGAGAAGCCCGATGCTCTCGCTTGTTTTTGGTGGGGTTAAAAACCGGCTTGCGTATAAGGAGTCAGTTGACAGGCGCTGGTTTGCCAACTTATTTATTACCCACCCTATTCCCAACCCTAAGATGCGACAACATTTACATGATGTTGAAAAAAATCAGATTCTTTTAGCTTCTCTTGGTGTTACTCACTTTAACGAGGTGCCCACTCTTTTTGTTACAGCAGACGAGGAAACTTCCGCATTAAAAAGGCTGGAGGGAAAAGGGTATATTAAAGGATCAAAGCTGCTTGTTATAAGTCCGAAAGCAGCTCCATACGACAAAGCAAAAAACTGGGATTTAAATCGATTTATTGAGCTGGTGAAAAGATTTATAGAGGAAGATAAAACAGTATTTATTCTTTTTGTCGGGTCTGATCATTATCGAAATACAATTGAGGAAGCAATTCGAGGTTTATCGCCGCGCGTGATCTCCTTTATGGGGGGGACAACCGTTCGGGAGCTGATGGGCCTAGTTAAAATCAGTAGAGGCGTCATTACAGTTGACACAGGTATTATGCATCTTGCTGCAGCGCTAAGAGTGCCTCTTGTCGCAATTTTTGGCGCTTCAAGCGATGTGGAAACAGGTCCTTATGGGTGGGGCCGTGTGGTGAAACAACGGGTCGCTTGCTCGCCATGTCTTCTTCACCTCTGTCCTATCGACCACCGCTGTATGACAGGGGTTAGCGTCGATATGGTCTACCGAGCTTTTCAAGAAGAGTTAGGTAAACAGAAGGCGGATGCATGGATAAAATAAAAAAAAGAGAGCAAGAGACGGACAATCGGCAAGTGATTGAGCAGGAGCTGGGCCCTCAGAAATGGGGCGCATTATCTCTCTTGCTGGGCAGACAACACTTAGAGAGGTCTTTGTGCTGATTAAAATTAGCAACGCCCTAATTACTATTGATACGGGCGCGATGCATATCGGGGTTGCGCTTAAAAAATCGCTTGTCGCAATGATAGGATCGGTCACCTTAGTTGAAACAAGCTCCTACCGCGTTGGGAGCGTTGTCAAAAGTCAGGTTGGCTGTCTATCCTGTGCGCTGCATACGTCTCCTATCAACCATCGCTGTATGAAGCGGGTGAGTGTTGATATGGTCTACCAGGCTTTTTAGAGAGAATTAGAAAAAGGTGTTAGCAGTGAAGATTAATCGAGAGGAGTTAATAGAAGATTTGGCTCCCAAAAAAATTGTTGTGTGCGCTCCAAGCGCACTCGGTGACATGGTTGTCGCGATTCCTGTCTGCACCGCTCTAAGAACAAAATATCCAGATGCGCATATTACCTTTTTATCTAACAACCCTTCGTGTGAAGAAGTTTTAAAGGGGCATCCGGATATTGATAGGGTTTACAGGACCTCGAATTTTAGATCGCGCTCTTTTTTTGTTAGATGGATTGAGATATTTAAAACAGCGAAAAAACTTAGAGGAATGAACCTCGCTATTATTCTCTATCGAGATGGATCTAGCAAGGTATGTAAATCACAGTTAATTTGCTGTTTTTTGGCAAGAATTCGGGTTAGATTGGGCTATTTAAGTAAAAACAAATACTTGTGTAAAGTTTTTATGACGCATCTGATCGATCCCAACCCAAACGAAAAACAGATCCCCGATGTCGAAAAGCACCAGTGTTTGCTAGCACCAATCGGTGTCACCTATTTTGAGCAGTGCCCCATTCTGCTTGTTTCAGAAGAAGAAGTGGTTAGTGCTCGGAATTTTTTATTAAAAAAGGGTGTTCCAAAAGAGGCTGAAATCGTCGTATTTTCTCCTTTATGCAGCCATGGTACGGCTCGCCATTGGGGTGTGGAGCGCTTCAGGGAGCTCGCTGATAAAATACAGAAAGAAAATCCAGCGCTTTTTATTGTTGTTATTGGTAACAAAACGCATAGGGGTGTAATAGAAAAGGCCTTTGATGGTCAGGGTTACCAAGTGATAAACTTGGCAGGAGAGACAACAATTCGCGAAATGATGGGGATCGTTAAGCTAAGCAAGTGTGTGATTGCAATTGATAGTGGTCCTATGCATATTGCAGCAGCTCTTCAAGTGCCACTAGTCGCTATTTTTGGTTCATCCAGCAACGTCGAAATGAGGCCCTATCGCTGGGGATCTGTTGTTAAGCATGTGGTGGGCTGCTCACCTTGTTATCAGAAACACTGTCCGATTGATCATAGGTGCATGAAAGGGGTGAGTGTTGATATGGTTTATCAGGCGTTTAAGGAAGAGGAGGCAAAGCGTGGATGAGCTTTTAGGCAAGGTGGTGGGTAGGCTGCGGGAGCATCTTGAGCATGAGAAAAAGGTAATTCATCTGGCTCCACTAGAAACATTTGAAAACCGCGGAGATCTCGAGCGCCAGAAGATCGGTGAGCAGCTGCTTTTCGACAGGAAGATTGGGGTGCTTTTGCTGGCGGGAGGGCAAGGGAGTAGGCTTGGAAGTGATCTGCCAAAAGCGCTGATCCCTGTGACGCGTTTTAGATGTAAAACCCTTTTACATTTGATGTGCGAAAAGGTTGTAGCAGCGGGCAAAAAGTATGGCCGGCAGATTCCGCTTGCTATTATGGTTTCACCATTAAATAGCAGGGCTATTGAAGAGCATCTGGTGGAGGGCAACTATTTTGGGCTGCAAAAGGAGCAGATTGAAATTTTTGAGCAAGGGATGCTGCCCTCGTTAAATAAAAATGGAGAGGCCATTTTTGATAAGAATGGTGATGTAGTCTGCGCGCCAAATGGCAATGGAGAGGTTCTCTCGCTTTTTATGCAGACAGGACTTGCTAAACTTTTCGAATCGCGTGGTGTTTCTTCTGTCACAACTCTTTCTATCGATAATGCACTTGCAGATCCGTTTGATTTAGACTTGCTTGGATTGCAAGCCCAGAAAAATAATGATGTGACGCTAGTTGGCGTCATTCGCAGCGCTGATGATAAGAAGATGGGGTTACTTGGAGAGGTTGATGGGAGGTTGGCCGTTGCGGATTACTTTGAGTGCAGTGAAGCGGATTTACTCAGCGACAAATATCCGCTTGGAAATAGTGGGATCTATCTCTTTTCGATGGAGTTTATTAAGGCGTGTGCGGCAGAGGTTACAGCTTTGCCACTTCATGTGGCCGAGAAATCTGGTCTTTATAAATTTGAGAGCTTTATCTTTGATAATTTTCGCAGCGGTAAGCGCTTTGGTGTGGTTGCTTTCCCCCGTGAAGAGATTTTTGCACCCTTAAAAAACAGGACAGGTCCGGATAGTTTTGATAGTGTGCAGGCGGCGCTACAAGTGCGCGATAGGCTTCAGTTTAAGCGTGTCACTGGAGCGTCTGCTGACAATAAAAAATTTGAATTAGCAGCAGACTTCTACTATCCTACAGAAGAGACCCTGCAAAAGTGGAAGGGAAAGAATTTAGCGGAGGGGAGCGGGTATGTCAGAGCTTAAAAAAATTGGTTATTTGGGTGGTGGTGCTTGGGGTTTTTGTCTTGCTACGCTGCTAGCTAGAAAAGGTCATAAGGTCAACCTCTGGCCGGGAAGTGAAAAGCGCTTTAACATGATGAAAAATGAGGGGTGCCACCCGTCACTTGATGGTGGAATTGATCCGAATATTACCCTCTGCAAAGAAATTGCACAGACGGTCCAGGGTGTCGACTTTATTGTTGAATCGGTTACAGCCGGTGGTATTCGGCCCGTCTTTCAGCAGTTAAAGGAATTGGGAGTTATATCCATACCGATTGTTTTGACATCTAAAGGAATTGAACAAGAGAGTGGCCTGCTGATGCACGAAGTGGTCACCGAGATTTTAGGAAGCGCTTATAAAAAATATATCGGCACTATTAGTGGGCCATCGCTTGCCAAAGAGCTGCATATTAAGCAGCCGACATCTGTTGTCTGCTCGGCCTACGATAGGCAGATCATGGACGATATCCGAGCTCTTTTTACCACTGACTTTTTTAGAGTCTATCCAAATCCCGATATCAAAGGGGTCTCCTTTAGTGGTGCTATGAAAAACATCATTGCTATTGCCTGCGGAATTTCAGATGGGCTTGGTTTTGGTGACAATAGCAAGTCTGCTTTAATGACGCGGGGTTTACATGAAATTCGCAAGCTAGCAACAAGAGTTGGCGCAGAGGGCGAGTGTCTTCCCGAGACAATTAATGGCCTTGCTGGTATGGGCGATCTCTGCGTGACATGCGCATCGAACTTAAGCCGTAACCACCGCTTTGGCCAGCTCATTGCGCGTGGCTATTCTGAGTCCGAAGCCAAAGCGGAGATTAAGATGGTTGTTGAGGGGATATCCACCTGTTTAGCGGCGCGTGATCTCGGACTAAAACTCGGTATTGACCTCCCTATTACAGAAGGTGTCTATGCAGTTTTGCGCAAGGGTGTTAAACCTCTTGATGCTGTTAAAATGCTTCTGACACGCGATGTAAAACCTGAGGAGAAGTTGTGAAATTAGAAGCAGCAGATAGCGTATTTTCAGACGGAATTGAAGGTGGCGCTTATCTCATTGATTCGTTTGAAATAGCTACTTTTTTACCTAAATTAGCGCGTGATCAGAATAAGTATGACGCCGGTTATCTGCTCGCTGTTGCCGGCTCCGCTGGTATGGAAGGGGCGGCTATTTTAGCGACCAGTAGTGCCCTGCGTTGTGGCTGCGGCATCGTCCGTCTTTTTCATCCGCCTGAAATAGAGGGTCATTTGCATAGGGCAGCTATTGAGCTGATTTGTGCCTCGATTAACGCAGATAATATGGAGAGCTTTACAAGTGAGCTCGCGCGCGCAGATGCTCTGCTAATTGGCCCCGGTATGGGCCGTTCACAAGATACGGCACTACTTGTTAAAAGAGTTTTAGAGCAAACTACAGTGCCTATGGTGATTGATGCGGACGCTCTCTACCATCTTCCAGTTGGAACGATCCTTAAAAATAGCGTCTTAACACCCCATCGCGGCGAGATGAAAAGGCTGCTGCAAAAAGCTGACGCGTCAACATTTTTGCAGCAGTGCAATGACTTTGCACAAGATAGACAATGCACGCTTGTTTTGAAGGGCTACCCGACCTATATTTTTCATCCAGGTCAAAAGGTGATTGTGATGCCCCATGGTGATCCCGGCATGGCAACAGCTGGTACGGGGGATCTTTTAACAGGCGCCATCGGGGCACTGCTTGCTTCTGGTATAGAGGCTCATAAGGCGGCTATTATTGGGGTTTATATTCATGCGCGGGCTGGTGAGTTTGCTGCCGCTAAATATGGGTCGCGCGGGATGATCGCCTCAGATATGTTAAAATTACTGCCAAGAGCTCTATTAAAATTAGAATTTCCTTTTATCACGCCATGAAATATTTTCTGCTTCTTCTCCTTTTCTTTTCAGGCTGTTATCATGAAAGAGGGCGCTCCTATTTAGGAGCTGAGGAGTTTCTTGTCGACTCTCATGCAGTTCCACTGAAGCCATCAAAAAAGCGCAAGGTTAAACAGGCGGCTGTCTATATTGGCCTTGAAGATCAGCCGCTAGAGACGCTACCTGTTTTAAGGGCGCGTTCTTTAAAACTCGCCGTTCTTGCCGTGGTTTCAGCAGATAAACTTGGCCCCTTATCCCGGATAAAAATTGAGCGTGGAGATGTCACTTATCTACTGAAATGGAAAGAGGTAGATGCTCTTGATCCCTCATCGCTTCTCTTGCTACCAGGAGATGTGTGCACCATCTACTTAAAAACAGTAAGACAATAAACGAATCTTTCTTATAAGATTAGGGATATTCTTTAATATATTAAGAGGTTACTCTTCTATGAACAAATATCTCGCATCGGCTGCGCTGCTTGTCGCACTTTTTACAGCATCTCCTGCTCATGCTAAAGGTGGAAAAGCTGGCAAAGGTGGCAAGGGTGGTTTTATTCAGCCGCCGGAATCGGTAGACAATGGTCCTTGGTTTACAGGAACACTTCTCTCTCCTTCGCCAAATGTTGTTGCACCGGGCCATTTTTATATCGAGCCTTACCTCTATGTAAATAAGACCTTTGGCAGTTATGACGACAATTGGAAGAGTGTTTCAGAGGAAACTAAATGGACAACAACTGTTCAGCTGCCGGCTACTATTGGCCTTGTCGAGGGAATCGATTTTTCCGCTTCAGCTGAGCTGATACACACGAAATTTAAGGGTTTACACGCTACAGAATTTGGCGACATGAGTGCGGGTATTGATTTCCAGATTTACAAGTCAAGTGCAGGTAGCCCCCTACCAAGTATTAAATTAAGCGTCAGTGAAAATATTCCTTTTGGTAAATTTCAGAATCTCGACCCTACAAAATTGGGCATTGACGGAGTTGGAGCCGGAAATTGGAATACAACGGTTGGCGTTACTTTTGGGGATACCTATCACCTTGATGAGCGGCACTATTTGAATGCGCGTCTGGCTTTTGATTATACCATTCCTTTTAAAACGCATGTTAACGGGCTCAATGTTTACGGCGGCGCGCCCTCTACAGATGGCACTGCAAAAGTGGGTGGTGTTTATACCCTCTCTTTCGGTGCGGAGTATCTCTTTTCTAAACACCTAGCGCTTGCCTTTGACGCCATTTATAGTTATGCCAATGCTGTTAGTTTTCATGGGACAACACCCGCATTATCACCGGTTGGTTCAGGTGTTGCAGAGCAGCTCTCAATAGCTCCTGCCATTGAGTATAATTGGAATTCAGCCTTCGGTTTAATCGCTGGCGTCCATTGGACACTTGCGGGTCGTAACACATCACAATTCACTACCTACATCGTCGCCCTCTCGATCTACCTCTAAGCTGCTCCTTTAATACAAAGGCGCAAACCGACCCTTTGCTTCTTTGCGTTGAAAAAAGGTGATGAAAACGGTTAAACCAATAGGAGCATGGAGCCGTGGCGACCGGAGGCAGCGCCTTCTCTTCGGTAGGAGAAGAAGTCGCTGCTATTTTCAAAAGTGCAAAGCGCGGCAATTTCAATATGATGGGTAAGGAGTCCTGCACGCTTTAGCTGCATACGCGCAATTTCCCACAAATTAAAGTGAAAAGGGTGCGGCTGAAACTCCCAAAATTCTTCCGGAAATTCTTGCTTATAGTTGATGAATTCTGCATGTGAGGGTCCTAAACTAGGGCCCACGCATGCCAAAATATCTGCCGGATTTGATCCGTACCGAGCGTGAAGGCTTTTTACTGTTTCGCCATAAATATCAAACACATTGCCGCGCCAGCCGCAGTGGACAACGGCGGCTACCTTTTTTACCGGGTCGTAGAAAAATGTCGCCTGGCAGTCGGCGTGAGTTGTCAGCAGCCCAAGATTTTTTTCTGCGCTCATCAGACCATCGCACGCCTCTAACTGCTGGGCAGAGTCTCTTCTGACCTCGCGCACAGCTTTTCCATGCATAAGCTTGCCGATATACTCCTTTTCGCACCCCAAAATAGCACACGCTTTAGCTCTATTTGCTGCAACACAATTGGGAGTGTCACCGCTTGAATAACTAAAGTTTAGCGATGCGTAAGGAGGCGAGCTACTGCCTCCTTTTCGCAGAAAAACCGCGTGCTTAATCTCTTTATGGTTATTTAGCAGATCGAAGGTTAGCCACTCGACCTCTCCATCTCTTACACGTCTCATTTTCACCAGTAAAAAGGGTTTGAACTATTCTCCTAGGAGCTCCCTCACATGTCAAGCCAAAATTTTTCTAGCTGTCAAATCGATAATTTACTAGCATAAGAATTAAAATTTGAGCGATGAGTAAAAAATGAGTGGTATTGATGCAGGGGGATTTGATAAGGGGGGTCTTTTGGAGGCTGGTGCAACGGCTGCAGCTGCGGCAAGTGCCGCACAGACAAAAATCTCAAAAACACCGGCCAGAATTGTTCTGCTGATTGCGATTATTGCAGCCATTCAGACCATTGTTGTGGCTGTGCTTTTTACCATTCTTCTGACCCTTATTAATCTCTGCATTACAGTGGCCCTTTTTTATGCGGCGCGTCATTTAGGCCGTTGCAGCACAGATCAAGCCAATAGCGAGCAGCTTGCAACGACACTAGCGACGCTAGACAAAACACAACAGGCGCTTACCAAACAACAAGAGGCCGCTGAAAAAAGTGCTACAGAATCTGCGGCACAGATCAAAGATCTTGAAGCTGCGGTAAAACTCACGGTTGCTGTCAATGAGAAGTTGAGTGATACTTCAGACCAAATCGCTGGCAGCGCAAATGCAGTTTCTGGTGGTGTACAGGCTGTTATGGCATGTATCGCTTCTGAATCTAAGGTGCTTGCTAGGCTGGATGTGAGTATTGAAGCACGAACAGCGGATCTTGAAAAAAGACAAAAAGAGCTTCTAAGAATTCAAGAGCAAATTGATTTGGCAACAGGTCGTGCAGAACGGCAGCAACAAGCTCTTGATAATTCTATTGATACGCATATAGACGCGCTTGGATTAGCTGCACAGGGCATTCATATCGTAGCCGGTAATCTGATGTTAGAGGAAGGATCAGAGGAGGTCCGGGTTCTTGTTCAGGCTATTTTGAAAGAGCCAAACGGATCTATTCCGGAAGAGATTTGTGAGCTTGCAGCGGCTGTTCTCGGACAGCATGTTGTTCCGCAAGGTTCGCCGCATCCACCTCTCCAAATTAAGGGTCGTCCAGATCTGTTCGGCTCACCTCTTCCAGGAAGTCCTATACGTAGATTGTTTCGATCGCCTGGGATTGTTTCCTTGAGACGACCAGATGTACTAGAGGTAAGAGTATCAGAGAATCCGGAAGAAGGGGCTGTCTAAGTGATCGGAGAAGAGGAGCGCTTAGGGGAAAGATCGAGCGTGAGATCTCTGCTTTTGATAGGTGCACTCTTTCTCTCTTACTATCCTTTCTACTGGCTCACCTATTTTGTTATGGCTCTCGGTTACCCCCTTGGACGAGGTCTTCTTTTAATTGCGACACCTATCTGGGTTGTTGACCTCTTTCTTCTATTTACTCTTTGTGGCCTCTGGATGGCCTGGGCAGATGGCAACGAGCGCGCCATTATGCGCCAGTTAGAGCGCTCGCACAAAGGGCTCTGCTTGCTTGGTATCCTCTTTATTCCCTTTTTTATAGGGGCTTTTTTATATGGTTAATATAACGGGGCAGTCGGTTATAGCAGATCGGGTGGAGTGGCTGTGCATGGTTGCCACTTGCGGCTATCTCTTTCCACTGATTAGAAAGAGTGCCGACCTTTTCTTTCAGCTCACCGTCACAAATTTTGCCTCAGAGCTGGGTGTTCAAATTCTGCTTAGCCTCCTATTTGTATTAATCACACTTTTTGCCCTTCCGATGGCCTGGATTTCCTTTAAAAAAGGGATGCTTAGCAGAGCCATTCTCTTCTCATTTCTTCCCCTTTCTATCCTTTTTATGGAAAGAATTATCATGATTATTGTAGCCTCCATATTTGACTATAAGAGCCACTGCTTCTTTGGATATTAATCATGGTTAATTGCACAGCAATTCTTTTAATGGCCGGTAGCGGCGCGCGTTTTGGCACAGAGCTGCCTAAACAGTACCAGATGCTCGGTGGCAAGAGGGTCTACCAGCACGCGCTTGCTAGGCTTGCTAAATCGAGCCTCTTTTCGCAAATTATTGTTGTGGTAGCAGAGCCATTTATAGAGCTTGTAAAAAGTGAATCTCCGGGCCACGCCATTATCGTTGGTGGCGCTACGCGCTATGAATCGTCCTACAGCGCCCTAAAAGCGTGCCATGAAGCGACAGAGTATGTCTTGATTCACGATGCGGCAAGGCCCTTTGTAAGCGAGGAAATTTTACGGGCTAATATAGCGCGCGTCGTTGAGGCCTCCGCTGTTACCACATGCATACCCGCAACAGACACAATTATTGCAGTGCGCGACGGATTTATTACCTCCATGCCCGATAGAGCCACCCTCTTTTGTGTTCAGACACCACAAACCTTCCGCTACGATTGGATCATGAAAGCCTACGCGCAGCGCACCGATTTTAGCGCGGTGACAGATGATTGCCGCCTTCTTTTTGAATCTGGTAAAGAAGTGGCCATCACCCCCGGCTCTGCCGAAAACTTCAAAATCACCACCAAACAAGATCTGGCTTTTGCCGAGACCCTCCTTCGTTGATTTTGGTAAGCTGAAAAATCGCTAGGGTGGTATACTGCGCTCTTTTACAGCGCGTCAATTTTGTCGATGCGCAGAGAAAGATAAAAAGGCCTTGTAAATATTTTCTTAATGCGAGAAAATTTTGGGCAAGAACAGGGTTAAAACCTAAAATTGCGCTAGAAAATAAGTAGAGAGTAAATATGTCGCTATTATCCCAGCTTTTCTTCCCGCCAGCTAGAGCAGAGTCAAGTCCGGTTTTTCAAAAGTGTACAGTAATTGCAAAAGTTGCTGGCTTTAGTTTTGGTCTTCTCTCGCTTGTTTTTGCAGCTGTTGGCTATCTACTGGGCACTGTTTCAACCATCGCAGTTATTGCGGCTCTTCTGCTATCGCTGTCGATGTTTGCCGCTACCATTACAGGCGGTATTGGCTTTGTTTTGCTGCCTATTGTGGTTGTTGTTGGTGTTGTTTCCGCAGCCTCTCGTTTGTTTAATCACGGCGGATATCGCATATGACTCTTCAAGAACAGATCAATAGATTAAGCAAAAATCTAGAAATTCTTGTTCCTGCACAGGGACTCGAAGAAAAACTCAAATGGAGTCTTGAAACAGCCACTCCGCTGCGTATTAAGCTAGGGTTTGACCCGACGGCACCCGATTTGCACCTCGGCCATGCAGTTGCTCTTAAAAAGTTGCGTCAATTTCAAGAGTTTGGCCACCAAGTGGTGGTGATTTTAGGTGATTTTACGGCGTGCATCGGTGATCCAACAGGCCGTAACAAGACGCGCCCACCGCTCACACCCGAAGCAATTGCAGCTAATGCCAAAACTTATTTCGAGCAGCTCTCCAAAATTCTTGACCTCTCTAAAACAGAGATTCACTACAACGCTAGCTGGCTAGATAAAATGGATTTGCGGCAGACCATTTTGCTGATTTCCAAAATTACACTGGCCCAAATTATTCAGCGCGAAGATTTTCATAACCGCTACAAAGAAGGAGTTCCCATCCATTTTCACGAGCTTCTCTACCCAATTATGCAGGGGTACGATTCGCTGATGATTAACGCCGACCTAGAGATGGGTGGTACAGACCAGCTCTTCAATTGCCTCATGGGCAGAGAAATTCAACATATCCACAATAAAAGGCAGCAGATTGTCGCCTGCGTGGCGCTTTTGCGCGGCACTGACGGCGAGCAGAAGATGGGCAAATCTCTTGGCAATTATATCGGGTTAACCGATCCGCCAAATGAGATGTACGGCAAGCTGATGTCGATTCCTGACCACCTCATTTTAGAGTACGCGCGCCTTGTCTCAGACCTCGCCGCAGAGAAAATTAATGAAATGGCTCATCTGCTTAAAAAAGAGGGTCACAACCCGATGGAGAGCAAGAAAGAGATCGCTTTTGATATCGTCTGCCAGTTTTATAGCAAAGAAGAGGCAGCTGCTGCTGCGAGCCACTTCTATAAGCAGGTTCAATCGCGCGATGAGGAGTTAATTGAGTATAGTGACACGCCGCTTAAAGCGCTTAACCTGACATTTACAGGGCTCAGCCTTGGCAACCTCTGCTTTGCCCTTACGCCAGATAAGAGCAAAAGCGAGGTACGTCGTCTCATTGAAGGTGGTGGTGTGACATTGAACGGAGAGAAGGTGAAAGATCCAGCCGTGCTACTCAGCGCGCTTACAAGTGGGAATTTCAAACTAAAAGTCGGCAAGCGTGCCTTCTACCACATCCTCATCGCTTAGAGGAGGCCCTTGTATCTACAGCTCCTTTTGTAGATAGCCTTTAATTACCCTTTTCTCTCTTCTCTGTGGTGGTAAAAAAGGTAATTAAACGCCACGTGCGGAAATAGTTAGAAAAATAAACTCAGGCGCTCCGTTTCAAAATCTTTGTAAAGTTATCTGCCAATGTTTGAAGGGTTCCTGGATGGACTTGCCTGTAACAAGACTGACCCCTTCACAGGCTCTGTGGTGATGAAAAAAGGTGACTCAAGGGGTAATCCGTGCTTGTTTCGCTGCGGCGTGATTAAAAAGAAGAGGGCGTCCTGTGGAGGGGCGCCCTTCTTTGTTTGTCGTTAACATGGTTTTAATTTGTTTTAATTTAATTTACAAATAAAAAAAGACTTCCTGTTAAGGAAGTCTAAATGGGACCTGTGGGATTTGAACCTACGACCAATGCCTTAAAAGGGCACTGCTCTACCGCTGAGCTAAGATCCCATACAATATGGGTGTGTTTACAAATTAATGACCCCTGGGGGATTCGAACCCCCGTTACCAGGATGAAAACCTGATGTCCTAGGCCGGGCTAGACGAAGGGGCCATTTTGCAAATAACTGGCTCGATTTTATACCGTTTCTGCTTTTTTCAGCAAGACCAATTTTGGTGTAGCTAATTTTAGCGCTACCAATTTTGGGTTAGCTAATCTTAGCACGGATTAAATCGTTGTAATTTTTTTTGTCTGCGCCTCAAGCAATTTATCAATGGCCTTCATCGTCTCGTCCGTAACCTTCTGCACCTTATCAAGAGCTGCCTCTTTCTCGTTGTCTGTTAGGTCGCCATCCTTATTCGCCTTCTTAATACCATCATTTACATCTTGTCTGACTTGTCGCATAGCAATTTTAGCTTCATTGGCCATTTTCTCTGCATCTTTGACAATAAGCTTTCTCTGGTTTCCGTCAAGCGGCGGAATGGCTACGTAAATTATACCCTCTTTTGCCTGCGCGGTTAGCCCCAGATTTGCGCGATTAATCGCATTTTCAATGGGTGCTTTCTTAAATTGATGAAGCGGTGTGACCACTAAAGTGCGCCCCTGAGGAGTGACAGAAGCAATTTTGGTCAGCTTCATGGGCTTATCGCTAATTTCCGGCATAGAAATAGTTACAGGGTCAAGAAGCGATGGAGTCACGCTTCCTGTGCGGAGTGTTGCAAAACGGTTTTGTAGGCTTGTAAGGACATCTGCTGCCCCTGCTTTGGCATCATCGAGTGCTGACATAATAAGATTAATCTCCTGAAATCAGTGTGCCGCCAGACTTTTCAAAAATTGCGCTATTCAGCGAGCCTGTCGTAAAAATGTTAAAGACGTAGATGGGTAGGTTGTTGTCACGGCAGAGCGCAACAGCGGTTGCATCCATGACACCCAGCTGACCAGATAAGATCTCGTTGTAGGTCAGCCTATCACTTTTTACTGCATTTGGATTTTTTTTGGGGTCGTCCGAATAGACGCCATCTACTTTTGTCGCTTTAAGCAGAATATCCGCCTCAATTTCGCACGCTTTTAGTGCAGCCGCAGAGTCAGTCGTAAAGTAAGGGTTGCCAGTACCGCCAACAAAGATGAGAATCACTCCATCTTTCAGAAGGTCCATAGCCTTATGCCAGTTGTAATTTTCAATAATAGGCGCGCAGTTAAAGGCGCTCATGATATGGGTTTTGCAACCTAGGTTGGCAAGTGCTTGTTCAAGGGCTAGCCCATTAATAGTTGTCGAGAGCATCCCGATATGGTCCGCTGGTGTCCGTTTAAAATTGAACTCCTCAGCAAGGCTTCCGCGGAAGATGTTGCCGCCGCCAACAACAATCGCAATTTCAATTGCAGCGGCATGCGCCTTTTGAATTGCCTCTGCAATTTTAGCTGTTGCCGCAGCTGAAAAGCCGAAACCCTGTTCTCCGCAGAGCGCCTCTCCGGAGAGCTTAATCAGCACACGCTTGAAACAGGGCTTAATAGACATTATTAAATTAACTCTCGGCTTGTTCTGGCTTGGCTCCACCCACTTTCCAGTAGATGTGCTGTTTAATGGAAGCTTTCTCTTGTTCCAATATTTGCGCTACAGACTTACTGTCGTCATGGAGGTATTTTTGATCAAGTAAGCAATTTTCTGCGTAATATTTGGCAAGAGCTCCAGCGGCAATTTTTTCAAGCACTTGCGCTGGTTTGCCTGCATTTTTTTCTGCTGCAATATCTAGCTCGCGCATTTTAATATCAGCTGGCACCTCCGCACTCGATAGGTACGAGGGTGCGAAAGCGACAATATGCTGCGCTAAATTGCGTGCAAGCTGCGCTTTATCTGCAGAGCCGGTCAGGTGAACCGCTGCTACAATCTGGCCATTGTTGTGGCTATAGACTCCAACAGACTCATTTGGTCCGCGGTTAATAACAGCAATACGTGCAATGCCGATATTTTCTCCCAAAATGGAGATAAGTTCATCGGTTTTTTGCTGTACAGTTAAAGATGCGTCATCAAGAGATGGGCTGCTTAAAAAGGATTCGATAGAATCTGGGTTTTTGCTCGCAGCTTGCAGGCAAAAACGGCTTAATAAGCCTGTAAATTTGTCTGTTTTAGCAACAAAGTCTGTCTCGCAATACATTTCAACAAAAGCGGTAGTTGCAGAGTCGTTAATTTCGCAATAGGCTACAAGACCCTCATTGGCGTCTCTGTCTTTTTTCTTGCCTGCACTAGCTAGCCCCTTTTTACGCAGAAAATCTACTGCGTTATCCATGTTGCCATCTGTTTCAACAAGAGCTTTTTTGCAATCGCCCATACCGGCGCCGGTGCGGTCGCGTAGGTCTTTAACCATTTGCGCTGTGATATCTGCCATATAATTAATCTCCCTTCTCTGCGATAGCCTGTCTCATGAGTGTATTTGTTGCATCATCCGCATCTTTACTGATTGCAGGAGCTCTGCTCGATTTAACTGTTTGAATTAGGTGGGAAATGGAGTTTAGAATGAGCTCAATGGTTTTTACAGCATCGTCGTTAGCTGGAATTGGGTAGTCGACCAGCTCCGGGTTTGTGTTGGTGTCGACAATTGCGACAACCGGGAACCCAAGGCAGCGCGCCTCTTGAAGAGCGAGAGACTCTTGGTTGATATCAGAAATAATAAGGACAATGTTTTTGGCTACGCGAAGTTCGCGAATTCCGCCAATTGTTTTCAGTTTTTTCTCGATGTTTTTGGTAATCTGACCGCGCTCTTTTTTGGTGAGGGTCAGGTCATTTGCAAGCTTGTTTTCCCAGTCTTTTAGTCTGGCAATAGCTTGTTTGATTGTTTCGAAATTTGTAAGAAGGCCGCCGAGCCAGCGGTGGTTAACATACATGCAATCTGAATCTTTTGCCGCTTTTTCAATAGCTGGCGCGGCTTGCCGCTTAGTTCCTACAAAAAGGAACTGTTTGCCGTCTAAGACAGCCTGAGTGAGGAACTTTTCCGTTCTTTCCCAAGAACCCATTGTTTTGGACATGTCGATAATGTGCATTTTATTGCGCTTACCATAGATGTAGGGGGCCATTTTTGGGTTCCATTTTGCCGCTTGGTGGCCGTAATGGGCGCCCGCCTCTACGAGGGTTTGAAGGGTGATTTTGTTTGGGGTAGGGGTTTCTTGTAAGGTCATCAGACTGGTTTTCCTGTTTTGGACTAATGGGACTCTTTTTAAGAGCATCTCTTTTTTATTGTGTTTAAAAGAGATTTTAGTCGGTTTTTATTTACTTCAGTGCACGGTTCTTTAAATAAGCGGGCGATCAGAATCGAACTGACGTGGCTAGCTTGGAAGGCTAGAGCATTACCATTATGCTACGCCCGCACTAAATAGCGCGAAGATAACAGAGTAATGGCTGGCAAATTTTTTGGCAAACCATTTGTTCTTAAATAGAGTTTCAAAAATATCTGATTTGCCCTAGTCTTAAGTAAGATTTTTATAGTAAATAGTCGTTTTTTATGAGTGATAAGCAGCCTATTGCTTACAAAACAGGGCGGATTCTTCGTTTGCTGCTCCTTTTTTTTGCCCTCCTCGGGCTGCGCTGCTTGATGCTTGCTGGGCCGGAGAGCGAGAAGTGGCGCGCCTTTGCCAGCAAACCCGGCGCGCGCACGCTGATTGAGGCCCCTTTGCGTGGCTCGATTTACGATCGGTTTGGCATTACTCTTGCCGGCAGTAAAATTCAATATAATGCAGCTATTTATTACGCCCCCATTAAACAGATCGATCGCTTAGGGTGGAGGGAAGGGGTAAACGGTAAAAAAGAGCGCGCCTACCCAAGATCGGACTATATTGCCGCTCTTTCGGCGATGCTCTCTGAACATCTAAACATGGATGCTAGGTCTATTGAGGATCAGATTCACGGTCGGGCGGCAATTTTTCCCCACACACCTTACGTGATTAAGCGCGATATCGACGAAAAACTTTACTACAAACTGCGCCTTATGCAGCGCGATTTTCCCGGCCTATCGATGGAAAAATCGACCAGGCGAGTCTATCCACTTGGTAAAGTTGCTGCAGATGTGATCGGATATCTCGGAGTGATTAGCGACAGAGAATATCGGCGGATTGCAGATGAAAAGAGTGAACTTTCGCACTATATCCGGCAGCGGGAGGAGGGTAACCTCCCCTTTTTGCCGGTGGGCTACGATTCGGCACAGCAGGTGAGCGCAAGACTTGCGGAGATTAAAGAAAAGACCTACACCATTTCTGAAATGGTGGGAAAGAGCGGTGTCGAGGCGAAATTCGATTCGCTTTTACATGGCTATTCGGGCAAAAAAAATTATGAGGTCGACCCCGACGGGAATTTGCTAAAAGAACTACCCGGAGCGCGCGCAAAGGTCGATGGGCAGGACTTGCTGCTATCGATATCGGCGGAGTTGCAGGAGTATGCCGAGCAGCTACTGGCTGAGAGCGAAAAAAATCGCGGAGGCGGCTCTGCTCCATGGATTTGTGGCGGTGCAATTGTTGCTATGTTGCCCGAGAGCGGAGAAGTACTCTGTCTTGCGTCCCATCCACGCTTTAATCCAAGCGATTTTCTGAGTGCAGCAGGTAAGCGCGAAAAGGTGGCCCAGTGGCTTGAAAATGAGCACTATCTCGAAGGGGTTTGGGACGGTTCGCAGCAGCTTGTCAAAGAGACCTTTAATAGAAAAAGCGGGCAGTTTGAAGATCTTTCGCAACCACTCTCTTGGGACTATTATCTCTCTGAAATTCTCTCCAAAAAATCGGCTATTTATCAGGCTATTTCAAAAGTTAAGACAGTTAAAAATGCTAGCGATGTTGTAAGAAATGGCGATGAGAAGCTCCAAGAATTAATCGCGCATCCAAGAGATCGGTTTTTGATGGTCGATCTGTGTGATTTGGCGTTAAATGGTACCCGGTTTTCGGCGGATATTTTGGAGAAAATCGGCAGTGTCACGCTGAGCTCTTATCGCGAGCAGACCCAGTGCCGCGTTCAGATGACAAAGTGTGTAAAAGAGCTGACCCGTCATTTATTTAAGGAGCGCGATTTTGCCGATTGGCGCGCCGCCCATTTTAAAAGTTTTTTAAAAGAAAAGCGTAAAGAGGAGATGCAGCAGCGGCGCTACCATAAGCCCTATATTGACTACTTGGAGCAGCTCGAGGGCGAGCAGTTTGCCGCATTTTGGGCAGATGCTGGAGAGTCTCTTTTGCAAGCCTTTATTTTAGGAAATAGTGACCATTTAGATTCAGCCTATTTGCCCTATTACGCAGAGTTAATTAGGGCCCGCCAGAGCTTTAAGGGCGTTAAAGGGTTTGATGCGTTAACAGCCCTTGGAAGGCAGCTGGGTGGGGCCGAAATGGCGGAGTATATCGGTTCTATGCGCCCCTTTAAACAGTTAACGCTGCCGTTGCGCGCCACCTATCACAATGTGCGCAGAGTTGGAGAGCTTTCCGTGCAAAAGGATCTGGCTGCTGCGTTCTATCCGCTACATGGCTACGGGTTTGGAAGGTCGCAAGCCTTTCGCCAATCGACCCCCTCGGGATCGCTTTTTAAGCTGGTTGTGGCCTACCAGGCGATGATGGAAAAGTATCTTGCAGGTCCTTACGGAGCTGTCAATCCGCTGACTATTACTGACGAGTCATTTACCACATCTACAAAGACGCGGCAGGTGCTTGGACAGATGAGCAGCGGTGAGAATATCTACCGTCTGCATAAAGGGGGGATTTTGCCACGTGGTTCACACTCTGGTATTGGCAAAATTGATATTGCCGGAGCGATTGAATCATCTAGTAACATCTACTTTTCACTGCTCGCGGGCGATTTCCTTTCAAGTCCCGAGAGTTTGTGCGAGGCAAGTCGCAAATTTAGTTACGGCAGACCCACAGGTATTGCACTTCCCGGAGAGATTGGTGGAACCATTCCGTCGGATTTGGCCTATAATAAGACCGGTCTTTACGCATTTGCTATTGGGCAGCACTCGCTGGTTGTAACGCCGCTTCAGTCGGCTGTGATGATTAACTCGCTTGCAACAGGCGGTGAGGTGCTCACTCCGCGCATTGTGAAGGAAGTGCGCGGCTCCTCGCTTTTGCGCCAGCAGAGTGCTCTTTTTCAGATGAGTGACTACCCATTTAAAGAAGAGCTGCTAGGTTTAGGTGTGGATTTTCCCCTTTTTACGCAGAGTCTCATGCCGCTTCAAAAGTCGGGCGTTCCAAGTGGCAAAGAGGTGGCGCGCAAATTGCCGATGCCGCGTGAGGTAAAAGCCGCTCTTTTTGAGGGGATGTGGAAGGCTGTTAATGGCGCTAAAGGAACCGCACGCGCATCGCTGCTGAGCCTTGCAGCGCCTGAGAGTCGCGGTTTTGTAAAAGATTATATTGAAATTCAGCAGGAGCTTATTGGCAAGACTGGAACGGCCGAAATTTTGTATAAAAAGACTCTGGATGGAGAGACGCCAGCTTCCATGGAAAAGCACGTCTGGTTTGGTGGGTTTTCGACAAAAAAACCGGTAAAAGCGGGTCATTTTGATAGCGTGGAGCCAGAAATTGTTGTGGTTGTCTATCTGCGCTTTGGTAAAGCGGGTAAAGAAGCCGCCCCTCTTGCCGCTCAGATTGTCAAAAAATGGCGCGAAATTAAAGCAAAGCATGAATTAAAAGGTTCTAGCGGTTAATATAGTACTCATGAAAAAGAGTAGAATAATCTGTGTAATACCGGCTCGGCTTGCATCCACCCGCTTTCCAAGAAAAATTTTGGCTCTCCTCGGTGGAAAGCCTCTGATTCAGTGGGCCTTTGAAGCGGCTATTGCCACCGGTTTTTTTGATCGCGTTGTGGTGGCGGTTGATAGCTGTGAAACTGCGGCTGTCGTTGCTCTTTTTGGGGCAGAGGCGATGATGACATCACCCGATTGTCTATCCGGGACAGAGCGCATCATTGAGCTTGTGACAAGTGGCGCCCTTGATGGCGATATATTTGTTAATTGGCAGGGTGATGAGCCCTTTATTTGCCGCGAGATGATTGCAGATCTGCTTCAAGTTAGTAGTGCCTCTATTTGGACGCTAAAAAAGAGAATTACAGCAAGTGAAAGCTCTAGTCCACATTTGGTGAAAGTGGTTACAGATCAAAGGGGGCTGGCCCTCTATTTCTCGCGCGCGCAAATCCCGCACTACCGCGATAACCATCCCAATGAGAAGAAGCTCTACTACAAGCACATCGGCCTCTACGCTTATACGCGCGAGGCTCTTCATCAGATGGCCCATTTGCCCCCATCGGGCCTTGAAATGGCAGAGCAGCTCGAGCAGCTGCGCTACTTAGAGTCGGGGCTAAAAATAGGCGTTCATGAAACGCAGCAGCAGAGCGTGGGAATTGATCTACCAGAACATTTAGATGAGGCAGAAAAGTATCTCGCCGCCCTATCAACAAAATAGCAGTGAAAAATAGAGAGTTATGGAATTTTCGCAAGAGAGCTATAAGTATGGCTTTTCAACACCCATTGAAACTGAGGAGTTCCCACGCGGGATTTCCGAGGATGTCGTACGTCTGATTTCCGCAAAAAAAAATGAGCCCGAGTTTCTGCGCAATTTTCGCCTTGCAGCGTACAAAAAATGGCGTGAGATGAAAGAGCCTGCTTGGGCGAATATTCACTACAGCGCTATTGATTACGACAAGATCCGCTACTACTCTGTGCCTAAAACAAAAAAAAAGCTCGGTTCACTATCAGAGGTTGATCCGGAACTGCTGCGCACCTTTGAGAAGCTTGGCATCCCACTAGACGAGCAGAAGCAGCTGGCAAATGTAGCTGTCGATGTTGTCTTTGATTCGGTTTCACTAGGCACAACCTTCCGTAAAAAGTTGCATGAAG
Organism: Chlamydiia bacterium; assembly: GCA_043751475.1. Lineage (GTDB taxonomy): Bacteria > Chlamydiota > Chlamydiia > Chlamydiales > JAYUZV01 > JAYUZV01. The sequence goes on along the minus strand of JAYUZV010000039.1, from coordinate 5,815 downwards.
CGGGTGTTGTGCTCTGTTCCATGACAGAAGCTGTTGAAAAGTATCCGGCGCTGCTCGAGGAGTATTTAGGGTCTGTTGTGCCAATTGGCGATAATTACTTTGCTGCGCTTAATTCGGCGGTTTTTTCTGACGGCTCTTTTGTCTATTTGCCAAAAGGTGTTAAATCGCCTATGGAGCTCTCCACTTATTTCAGAATTAACGACAAAGAGTCGGGTCAATTTGAGAGGACGCTGATTATCGCTGAAGAGGGATCCTCTGTGAGCTATTTGGAGGGGTGTACCGCTCCGGCATATGACAATAATCAGCTGCATGCAGCAGTTGTAGAGCTTGTTGCCAAAGAGAGGGCTGAAATTAAATATTCGACAGTCCAAAATTGGTATGCAGGTGATCCTAAAACAGGTAAGGGTGGCATTTTTAACTTTGTGACAAAACGTGGTAGATGCGCTGGTTACAAATCAAAAATTACCTGGACTCAAGTGGAGGCTGGTGCTGCTATTACCTGGAAATATCCATCGTGTATTTTGCAGGGGAAAGAGTCTATCGGCGAGTTCTATTCTGTTGCCCTAACAAATGGAAAAATGCAGGCCGATACGGGTACCAAAATGATCCATATTGGCGAGGGAAGCCGCTCGACAATTATCTCGAAGGGCATTTCGGCCGATGAGTCCCATAACACCTACCGTGGCCTTGTAAAAATTGCACCAAAAGCAAAAGGAGCGCGCAACTACACGCAGTGCGATTCGATGCTGGTTGGAGATATGTGCAGTGCCAATACCTTTCCCTATATTGAGGTGGCAAATGGCTCGAGCTGTGTCGAACACGAGGCGTCGACATCAAAAATGAGTGAGGAGCAGCTCTTCTATTTGCAGTCGCGCGGCATTGCGCGCGAGGATGCGATCAATCTTGTTGTCAGCGGTTTTTGCAAAGAGGTTTTTCAGGAGTTGCCGGCTGAATTTGCTGTTGAAGCGCGCAAACTCTTATCGTTAAAATTAGAAAATTCTGTTGGGTAAATTTTATATGTTATTAGAGATCGAAAATTTATATGCAGCGGTTGTAAGTGGTGCTAATCAGACCCCTATTTTGAGGGGATTATCACTTAAAATTGCTAAGGGTTCAATTCATGCCATTATGGGTCCGAATGGGGCTGGAAAATCGACCCTATCAAAAATTATTGCAGGCCATCCCGACTATATCGTAACAGGTGGTGATATTCGCTTTAATGGAGTCAGTATTTTGGAGATGGAGCCAGAAGAACGCGCTCTTGCCGGTATTTTTATGGGATTCCAATATCCGCTTGAAATTCCTGGTATTACAAACGCACAATTTTTACACGCTGCGTGCAATGCACGTATGAAGGGAGCTGGCAAAAAAGATCTGACACCAGAAGAATTTTCAGCGCTACTAGATGAGAAGAGTAAACTGCTTGAGATGAAAAATGATTTTAAAGAGCGCGGTTTAAATGAAGGTTTTTCTGGTGGTGAAAAGAAGCGCAACGAGATTTTACAGATGGCGCTTTTTGACCCTAAACTTGCAATTTTGGACGAGACAGATTCTGGCCTTGATATCGATGCAATGCGCGTTGTTGCGCGCGGTATTTCAGCCCTGCGCACAAGCGAAAATGCGCTGCTGCTTATTACCCACTACCAGCGTCTTTTGGAGCTTATTAAGCCCGATTTTGTCCATGTCATGGTGGATGGTAGAATTGTGAAATCGGGCGGATCTGAACTCTCGCTTGCCCTTGAAGCCAGTGGTTACGCCGAATTTGGCGAGGTGCAAACTTGAGCCAAGAGTCTCTGCAATACTTCCCCAAAACAGCCTTTGATAGTTTTACTTTTTCAGAAAAAAAAGTGGTGGCTGTCTGTGCAAAAGATCATCCTCTTTTTTCTTCGGAAAATCTAATTACATTTGGCGAGCAAGAGATTTTAATAGGTGATCTGCCACAAGGTGTGACGGCTCTGCCGCTTTCAAGGGCGCTGAAAATTTATGGAACTTTTTTGCAGGAGCGTCTTAGCCAGCTAAAAAGCAGCGAGAGCGATCTCTTTGCCAGCGAGGTGCGCAATCAGGCCAAGGAGCCTCTTGTGCTTTATATTGCGCCAGGCACGAAGGTCAAGAGGCCGCTGCGCTTGCTTCACCTCTCTAGCGGAGGTAAAAGTTATGATGCCCTCCATGTTTTTGTCGGGAAAGGGGCTGAGGTTTCACTTGTTTGCCACGCGCTATCAGTGGATGGAGCCTGCCAGCAGATCAGTTGCGATATTTCGCTTGGCGAAGGGGCTAGAGTGACCCATTTACAACACTGCGAACCTGGGAATAGTAGCTGGCTACTAGGATCAATGCGCGCGCAGCTAGCGGAGAGAAGTTTTTTTACGAGCCTGACCACAAGTTTTGGTGGGAAGGCGGTGCGCAACCGCTTTGAGGTTGAGCTGCAAGGAAAGCATGCCGAAGCGATTTTACAAGGTGTGGCTATGGTAGGGCAGTCGCGCCACCACCATACGCACGTCACGATGCGCCATTTAGCGCCCGAGACCCGCTCGACCCAGCTCTTTAAAAACGTTTTAAAAGAGAGCTCGCGCACCAGTTTTGAGGGAAAAATTTTTGTAGACCGCCTTGCGCAAAAGACAGAGGCCTATCAGCGCAACAACAACCTGCTTTTAAACGATAGTGTTATTGCAAATAGTAAGCCGAACCTCGAGATTTTTGCGGACGATGTAAAGGCCTCACACGGAGCTACCGTACAGCTACTTGAGGCGGAGAGTCTTTTCTATTTGCAGTCGCGCGGAATTGATAAAGAGGCTGCGAAGGGACTTCTTTTAAAGAGTTTTTGTCAGGAGCTGCTTTTTCAAATTCCCGAGGAGAAGTGGCGCACCTATTTGCTGAGCTACGTGGAGGGATATGCGGGATCTTAAGGAGGTACGCGCTGATTTCCCTATTTTTAAGGACGGTAAGCTGATCTATTTAGATAGTGCAGCAACGGCTCATAAGCCTAGCTGCGTGATTGATGCGATGAGCGATTTTTATGCAAATCACTACGGCACTGTCCATCGCGCCGTATATAAGCTGGCCGCAGATGCCACAGGCCGCTATTGCGCTGTGCGCGAAAAGGTGGCCACCTTCTTAAATGCGCGCTTTTCGGACGAGATCATCTTTACAAAAGGGACAACCGACGGCTTTAACTTGCTTGCCCATAGTTTTGGACGCCATTTTTTGCAGAAAGGGGATGCTATTATCTTATCCGAGATGGAGCACCACGCTAATCTAGTTCCATGGCAGCAGATTGCGCACGAAAAGGGAATTGAACTGCGCTTTATTCCCATGGATGAAAAGGGAGAGCTAGATTTAGCTATTTACAAGGAGCTACTTGATAGTAGCGTCAAACTTGTTTCTATTGCTCATATTGCCAACAGCACCGGAACTAAAAACCCGATAGAGCAGATGATTCTGCTTGCTCATGCAGTGGGGGCTAAATTTGCTGTTGATGGCGCGCAGAGTGCCGCCCATCTAAAAATTGATGTGCAGAAGCTAGACGCTGATTTCTTTCTATTTTCGGGTCACAAATGTTTTGGGCCTACAGGTGTTGGTATTCTTTATGGCAAGCGCGAAATTCTTGAGCAGATGCCACCCTACCAGACGGGCGGTGATATGATTACCTCTGTCCATTTACGCGATAGCCGTTTTCAAGCTCCGCCGATGCGCTTTGAAGCAGGTACACCGATGATTGCCGAGGTGATTGGCCTTGGCGCTGCTATCGACTATATCGAATCACTCGGTCTTGATGCGATTGAAGCGCACGAGCAGAAGTTGCTAGGCTATGCAACAGAAAAGCTGCTCGCTATTTCTGGCCTGCGCCTATTAGGGTCTGCGCGTGAAAAAGGGGCTATCTGCAATTTTGTGATTGATGGGGTCCACCCTCTTGATGTTGGAACACTTCTTGATTTGCGCGGCATTGCCGTGCGCACGGGCCATCTCTGTGCTCAGCCGGCACTGCGCAAATTTGGCCTTGACGCCTCTGTACGCGCCTCCTTTGCTCCCTACAACACCCTTGCCGACATCGACTTTTTCATCACTGCCCTCACCTCCATCACCACCCGCCTTCGTTAGGTCGCAAGATATCAGGATAAGAAAGCAGGGATAAGGAAGATAAAGAAAGGTTGGCACGGATAACAGGATAGTCAGGATAAGAAAGAAAGGATAAAGAAAAAGAGTTTTTGTTTATTTTTTTAACAATTATTCTTTTTCTTTCCTTATCTTAGCCTTATCCTAGCCTTATCCTAGCCTTATCCTGGCCTGATCCTGGCCATCCTCTATCCTGCCAATTTCTTTTTCTTTTCTTTATCTTCTCAAGTAAAAAATAAACCCCACTCTAAAGAGTGGGGTTTACAACTTATACTAGTTTGTTAACTCTTAGAAATCGAGTTTTAGTCCAAGTACAAAACCGCCCATGAATAAGTTGCCATGGTGACGGATGATGGTATTTGTATCAGTTGCAAGGTGGAACGATTGGTTGAAACCATAGATCATATGGTGTTCCCATCCAGCAGTTACTGTAAGACCCCAGTTGCCGTCGAAGCAATCTTCCCACATTAGGCCGAGTGCCATATCTGTCATACCTTTAACAGATGACATGCTCTGGTGATTATTTCTGTAGTAATTGCCCTCTGCATCAGACCCTGTTGCTGTTCCTACAATGAATGACCCGGTAGTTTCTACAGGAATTGGTTCTGGTGGTGGTTGGAGTTGGCCGCCGGTAAGTTGAATTCTCTTTGAGCTTTCAATAAAGTTTACATTATGTTTGCCCCAAAGTAGAGAAGCAGCAAAGGAAGCGTAGATGTTCCAATTTTTTGCTAGGCCCCACTCTGTATCAATACCGCTACGTACACCAAAACCATTTAGGTTGTTTTTAAGAGTGATATTATCAATAGCTGGCAGTGATCCCATGTTCATTGATGTGTAAGGGCCAGGACCAGCAGGCACGTTTGCTGTTTTACTGACGTTATCATGGTTGATGGTAACATTTAGGTCGCGCTTCATATTTACATAACGAAAACCAGTATGCGGACGAACAGATAGCCACTTTGTACCAAATGGGTTCATAACACGACCCATGCTGAGGTCGAGCCAGTCAGACTTTAATACGTACTCTCCTTTAGCGCTTAATGTGTCGTACTGGGCAAATATGAGTGGACCGGCTATGTCTTGGTTTTCAGTTGCATTTGTCATTGGTAGTTGACGTGCAAGGTCAGGCGCTGTCAACATGCTGTCTAGGCGGTTTGTGCCAAAAGTTGCGGTATCAGTTTTGGAGCTAGTTGATTTATGGTGAGTCCAGTCAAAACGGAAGTCAAATGCATCGTGTTGTGAAAGGTAGCGCACGCCAAGACGGACGCCCGGCTTGAATTTACCTTCTGCCGATTTGATCTCTGCTGTAGCACCGGATGCATCACCGGTTGTTGTAGTAGGTGTGTTGGTGACATATTCTGTGCCATCTTCAATAGCTTTCCAATAAAGAAGGTCGGCGGCAACAGAGAATGCGCCTCCGTCTTTTGCTTGGCTGATGATCAATGGAGGATCCATCTGTACATCTTTAGTATCTGCTGCGTTAGCAAAATTTGTAACGGTTAGCAAGGCAAGAGCCGTTGCTGTCCACATTTTGTTTAGGTTCATAGTCATTGTCCTAGGTTCGGGTCAGTTTGTTTTTTTTCTTATCAAGGGTTTTTCTGGTCACCTCTCAAGCCTAAGCATGGGTGGTGGCAGAAGCCTTTAGTTGCTCTACTCTAATTTTTACTATCTTTTCCGTTCAAGAAAAAAAGAGTGGATAGTGTTG
>JAYUZV010000038.1:0-16091 GCA_043751475.1 Chlamydiia bacterium | reverse complement strand
ATCAGCAAGAAAGAAAAGAAAGGAAAATTGGCACGGATAACAGGATATTCAGGATAAGAAAGAAATAGAATTTTATTTAATTATTTAATTAACTATTCTTTCTTATCTTCTTTCTTATCTTCTTTCTTATCTTCTTTCTTATCCTGAATATCCTGTCATCCGTGCCAATTTTCCTTTCTTTTCTTGCTATTCTTCGTCATCGATGTTATCGGTGCTGAGAGTGATTTCGGGATCGGAGTTGTCCCCCAGGAAGTCGCGGAAGAAGATGTAGAGGCCAGAAAAGATAAACAGGACGGGCAGCACAATGGCCCAGTCAAGGGAAAATATAGATAGCAAGGTGATAACACTTCCAAGCATAAGCGATGTCCACATGTCAGAGCGTCTACCGACAAGAAATTGGCGCAGGGCAAGGCTGACAGAGAGGACAATGGCAACGCCAGGCCACCAATATGAGCTCCATATAAGAATCCCGATGCCAATCAGAAAGAGGGAGAGGTAGGCGGCGCTTGCTTTCTTATCCGAAACGATTCTCTTTGCCATAAACTTTCTCCTTATCTCTTCAAATATTCTGCTAAATACTTGCCCGTATAGGATTTTGTACTCTTAGCGAGCTGACTTGGCGTCCCCTTTGCAACAACCTTTCCACCATACTCACCCGCATCAGGTCCCAGGTCTATGAGGTAGTCGCTATTTGCGATGAGGTCGAGGTTGTGCTCAATCACAATCACCGTATGTCCATTTTCCACAAGAGTATGGAAAATCGGAAGGATTTTTGCAATGTCAGCGCTGTGCAAGCCATTTGTCGGCTCGTCAAGGAGATAGACCACTTTGCCGCGCGGTGATTTGGCGAGCTCGCGCGAGAGGCGGATGCGCTGCTGCTCTCCACCCGAAAGTGAGGCCATAGGCAGATCTAGCTGCAAGTAGTCAAGACCAACAGCGATAAGCGTATCGAGGATTTTAGTGATTGTGGGAAAGGAGCTAAAAAAATCGCGCGCTTCTAGCGGATTCATTTTTAATATGTTGCCAAGGTGAAGCCCTTTGTAGGAGACAAGAAGCGTTTTAGGATTCAGCTTAAACCCTTTACAAGCGTCGCACACAACTTTTACAGGTGGCAGAAAGAGCAGTTCAATACTCCGTTCGCCAAGGCCAAGACAGCTCCCGCACATGCCGCTTGGGTGGTTAGGGCTGAAGTGTTTTGGCTGCAATCCAAGAGCTCTGGCCTCTTTTAGGTCGGCAAAGAGGTGGCGCAGCGGAGTGAGAAGGTCGGAGTAGCTTGCAATATTTGCCCGTATTGTCTGGCCAATGGGGTCTTGGTTTAGCGTGATTACTCCGGTGACCCCACCGATTCCAGAAATAGTTGCACCCTCAATATCAACCTGTTGGAGTTTCTTTTTCTTTTGGCGCACTTTTGTTGCAATTGCCGGCTGCAGCAAGTCGTGAATTAGGGTTGATTTTCCAGAACCAGAGACGCCGGTGATGGTTGTAAATATGCCGAGAGGAATTTCAAGGGTGACATTTTTTAAGTTGTGGAGGGAAGCATTTTCAATGCGGATTGTCTCTGTGAAGCTGCGCGGTTTTGCTCGGCGCAGGGTAGTCTGTTTGCCGCTGAGATAGAGCCCGGTGAGCGAGTCTGGATTGTTGCGAATCTCCTCTGGCGTTCCTTGGGCAATGATCTCTCCGCCAAATTTGCCGGAACCTGGTCCAAAATCGATCAGGTAGTCGGAGGCTTCGATCGTCAGTGGGTCGTGTTCAACCAGCAGCAGAGTGTTGCCCAGATCTTTTAGCTCGTGGAGACACTGGTTTAGCAGCGCATTGTTGTGCGGATGGAGGCCGACAGTCGGCTCGTCCAGAATATAGAGACAGCCGGTGAGGCCCGTTCCGAGCTGGCGCGCTAGCTGAATGCGCTGCGATTCACCATTTGAGAGCGTTCTGGCACTGCGGTCTAGCGAGAGGTAGTGGAGTCCAATTTTATTGATAAATTTCAGGCGCAATTTCAGCTGTTCAATGGCTTCTTTTAGCAGATGCTCCTTCTCTTTTGGGATCTTTAGCTTTTCAAAGAAATCAGATGCTTTATCAAGTGGTAGGGCGCAAAATTCGGGGAGGGTCATTCCGTTTAATTTGACAGAGCGCGCAAGGGGATTTAGGCGCGAACCGGCACAGGATGGACATTTAGCTTCATGCATCAGTGGAATGAGGCCAGATCTAATCTCAGTAATAGCAGACTTAGCACTTTTAGCAAGAACATCGTTAATTCCACGCCAGCGGAAGGTGAGTCTCTGTCCTTTCTCTTTTAGGGGCTTATCACTTCCATTAAAAAAGATCTGCCGCTGTTCTGGGCTCATCTTGTTAATGGCCCATCTTGGGGTTACTCCTTGCTCTTCAAGCATCATTGAGACTAGATGGGCCGATTCATAGCCAAAATTATCGCCCCAGAGGGCATGAAGGAGCTCAATTGGAGACATTTTAAGTGTTTCCGGATGGGAAAGCAGGTCTGCACCATATTGGAAGCCGAGACCGAGACAGTCGAGGCACATCCCTTTTTCTGTGTTAAATGAGAAGGTGTGAGGAGTGATGTTTGGGTAGGATTTTCCGGTTGATGGTGCGGAGAAGGCAAGGTTGAAGAAGAGATCTTCACCATTATTATCTACAATTAGAGTTCCACCAGAGATTTTTGTCGCTTCAGTGACCCCATCTAAGAGGCGCTTTTTGCTCTCTGCGCTTATAACAACCCTGTCGATGACAAGCTCGATTTGACTTTTGCGACCACGCTGGTAGGGAATATCATTCTCTTCATCGTCCAGTTTATAGTAACTCTTATCAAACCTAATGCGCGAGCGTCCTTCGCGCAGTAAACGCTCTTTTAAGAGTTCAAAAGTTTCGCTCTTTTTAAGGGTAATTGGCGCGAGAATCTGTACCTTACTCTTTTCTGGAAGCTTCATCAGCTCACTGGCCACATAATCCACGCCAATTGTCTCGAGTTTTTCGCCCGTTTCAGGACAGTGGGCCGTACCGAGGTAGGCGTAGATGATGCGCAGAAAATCGTAACCCTCTGTCATCGTTCCAATTGTACTGCGAGGGTTGCCGGCATGCTGCTTCTGCTCAATTGCAATTGCAGGAGAGAGGCCGTCGATACTCTCGACTCTTGGTTTAGCCATCTGTTTGACAAACTGTCTGGTGTAGGGAGGCATCGATTCAATATAGCGGCGCTGACCCTCCGCATAGATCGTTTCAATGGCAAGCGAACTCTTTCCAGAACCGGATGGCCCTGTGCAGACAGTAATTTTGTCGCGCGGTATTTTTACATCAAAACCTTTCAGGTTGTTCTGGGTCGCTTTGCGTATAGAGATGTGAGTTGCCGGAGGCTGGCGCATGGCCTCCTGCTTTTTAGCGCTAATTAGCGGGGGATTTAGGGCGAGATTCACGGCGCGTCCTGTCGGGGTATCAAGGGCTGCAATTTGCTCTGGCGTGCCTGTTGCGATAATCATGCCGCCACCTTCACCGCCTTCTGGGCCAAGGTCAATCAGATGGTCGGCAACCTTCACAAGGTCCATGTTGTGTTCAATCACAAGAACCGTATTGCCTCTGTCAACCAGTTTTTGCAGAATAGCAACCAGCTTTCTGATGTCGTAAAAGTGGAGGCCAGTTGTCGGTTCGTCTAGGACATAAAAAGTCTTGCCGGTGGCGGGTCTGGACAGCTCTTTGGCTAGCTTAATCCGCTGAGCCTCACCACCTGATAGGGTCGGCGATGGCTGACCGAGTTTGATATAGCCAAGACCGACATCGAGCAGGGTGTCGAGCCGCTTTTTAATGGCTGGCTGATTTTCAAAGAAAAGTGCCGCCTCTGAGATGGTCATTTCCAGCACATCGTGGATGTTTTTTCCCTTGTAAAGGGCGGAAAGGGTTAGGGAGTCAAATCTGGCGCCGCCACAAAAATCGCACACCTCCCACTCATCGTCATTCATGAAATCAAGATCGAGCTTTTTCATGCCCATACCGCTGCAGTGCGGGCATGAGCCTATCTTGACATTGAAGCTGAAGTGTCCAGGTGTAAATCCGCGCGATTTACTTTCGGGAAGCTCGCTAAAAAGGTCGCGAATAGGGCCGGCCACATCGCAGTAGGTCGCCGGATTTGAGCGCGGAGTCCGGCCAATTGGCGACTGGTCAATGGCAACCATTTTATCGACTAAATCAACGCCTGAAATAGCCTTATGTTTCCCGATAGGTTGCTCCGAAAGGTGGTGGTGGGCAGCGAGTGCCGGTACAAGAATTTCTGAGATCAGTGATGACTTTCCAGAGCCGGAAACACCAGTTACTGCGATAAGGGTGCCGATGGGAAATTTTGCCGTCACATTTTTGAGGTTGTGGTGGGTAGCCCCTTCAATGACGATCTCTTTTTTGGACGGTTTGCGTCGCTTTTTAGGAATTTCAATCTCTTCTTTGCGAGCAAGAAAGCGACCGGTGATTGACTTGTCGCAAGCCAGAATATCATCGATAGTCCCCTGGGCAACGATTTCGCCGCCAAGTGCACCGGCAAAGGGGCCTACATCAACGACATAATCGGCCGCAGCAATTGTCTCCTCGTCGTGTTCGACAACAATAACGGTATTCCCTTTATCACGAAGGGTTTCAAGGGTTTTAATAAGTCTTATGTTGTCGCGCGGATGGAGGCCAATTGAGGGCTCATCGAGCACGTAAATAGCCCCGACAAGACCAGATCCAATTTGCGAGGCTAGCCGTACGCGCTGGGCCTCACCGCCCGATAGCGTCGGAGATGTCCTATCGAGTGTTAAATAGTCGAGGCCTACATCAAGCAGGAAGCGCAAACGCTCGATAATTTCTTTTAGCAGCTCCTCGCCAATGAGCTGCTCGTGGGCGGTTAATTTTAAGTTCTTAAGAAAGTCATAACTTTTGGCTATTGGCAGGCGGGTGAGGGCTCCAATTCCCATTTTGCCAATTGTTGCGGCAGCGGCATAGGGGGCTATTTTATCGCCTCCGCAGGCTCTGCACGTCTCCTCAATCATCAACTTTTCAAGTGTCTTTCGGTACGATTCACTCTTCGCTTCAGAATATTTTTTGTGCGCCTCTCCAAGTACACCACGCCATGCGACATATTCAATCCACTTCTTTCCCTTTTCAGGGTCTGTGAATTGCATTTTTGTATATTTTAAGTTGTTTCCGTAGAGGAATAAATTTTTCGCATCTTCGGGTAGTTTTTCCCATGGAGTGTCAATTTTGAATTTTTCGATTTTAGCGAGGTTATCATAGATGTTTCTGTGGCGCTTGGTCCTGTATGAGCTGGCAACGCTGCAAGTGTCATCTGCAATAGATTTTTTTTTATCTATAATTTTTTCAATATCAAACTCGCGCACAAGACCCATTCCGCGGCACTGCGGGCACATGCCCGCTGGGTGGTTAAACGAAAAAAGTTGTGGTTCTAGCGGCGAGTAGGATTTGCCCGATTTTACGCTGAAAGCGTGCTGAGAAAAGAGCAGATCCTCTTCATGCTCATCATCCATGCTTTGCAGCATGATAACGCCATTTCCAATCTCAAGGGCTGAAGATAGCGAGTCTGTAATGCGCTTCTCATTTTCGCCCTTAATCACCAGCCTATCCACCAGAATATCTAGGTCGTGGTTTACCTTGCCGTCAACTTGAATGGTCTCATTTAGATCGACCATCTTTCCATCGAATCTCGCCTTGGTAAAGCCCTTGCGCAAGAGCTCCTGAAATTCATCATAAAATGTCCCTTTTTTATCGCGCGCATAGGGGGCAAAAAGGAGCCATTTCGACTCTTTTTTAAGGGTCAATACTTGGGCTTTAATGTGCTCTAAACTTTGAGGGGTAACAGGCTCGCCGCTCTCTGGACAGTGGGCCTTTCCGATGCGCGCATAAAGGACGCGGAGATAGTCGTAAATGCTAGTCATGGTGCCGACAGTTGACCTTGGGTTGCGGCCCGAGGTTTTCTGCTCAATGGCAATAGTCGGCGATATACCGCTAATTAGGTCAGCATCGGGTTTTGGGAAGTCGCCAAGCTGACGGCGTGCGTAGGCCGATAGCGACTCGATGTAGCGGCGCTGACCTTCAATATAAATGGTGTCAAAAGCAAGCGAGCTCTTACCAGAACCAGAAACGCCGGTAAAGACAATTAGCTCTCCGGGTGTAAGTTCAAGGTCCACACCTTTTAGGTTGTGAACTCTCACATTTTTAAGGGTAATTTTACGACTCATAATCGTAATAATAGCGTAAACATTGAGAAGAAAGAAAGAGACTTTTACACTGCTACTAAAGTAAAGAGGTTGAAAAAGTGGCTTTTCGCACAAAAATTATTTGCACAATGGGGCCGGCGAGCAGCTCCTACGAGAAGATCAGCGCCTTAGTTGATGCCGGCATGAATGTGGCTAGAATTAACTTTAGCCACGGCACTTATGATCAGCATGCCGCTGTCATTGCAACCCTTAAAAGGGTGCGCAGCGAGAAAGGGGTGCCCCTATCCATTATGCTTGACACCAAAGGGCCTGAGGTGCGCCTCGGAGAAGTTAAAGATGGTGCTATTCAGGTATCAAAAGGCGATAGGCTAAGATTAACTAGTGAAAATAGCGCTGGCGGGGCCATTCAGATCACTCCGATTCAGGCCTATAAGGCGCTGGAAGCAGGCTGCCTTTTGCTGATTGATGATGGTTATATTAGTGCGCGTGTTCTCTCGAAAAGTCCAGAAGGGGTTGAAATTGAGATCCGAAATCCCGGGTTTATCAAAAGTTTTAAGAGTCTATCTCTGCAAGGAGTGGATCTCCTACTTCCTGCCATGACAGAGCAAGACCGTCTCGATATTCATTTTGGGTGCGAGCAGGGGGTAGATCTTATCGCGGCCTCATTTATTAGGTCGGCAAATCACGTCGCCGAGATCAAAGGACTGCTTCTGGAACGGGGATCGGCTGATATCCAGGTCATGGCAAAAATTGAAAATCCAATGGGGGTGGAAAACTTTAACGAAATTGTCGCAGCAGCTGATGGAATCATGGTGGCAAGAGGCGATTTAGGGGTTGAACTTCCGCTTAAATCGGTTCCGCGCTTACAAAAAATGATGATTCGCAAGTGCTGCCTAGCGGCCAAGCCTGTTATAACCGCTACTCAAATGCTCGAGTCTATGATTAACAACCCGCGGCCAACCCGCGCGGAGGTTTCCGATGTAGCAAATGCCATTTATGACTCGACATCTAGTGTAATGTTATCAGGTGAAACCGCTGTTGGGCGCTATCCGGTAGAAACAGTCGAAATGATGGGTAGCATCATTGAAGAGAGCGAGAACGACTTCGATTTTGAGAACTTCTTTATGAGCCATAAGCTCCTTTCTTACGAAAATATTTCGGCCTCAATCGCTTTTTCAGCAGTAAACACTGCCTACACCACAAAGGCTGGCGCTATTTTCTGTTTTACGCATAGTGGTTTTACAGCCAGGATCTTATCAAAGTTTCGTCCGCGTATGCCAATTATAGCGCTGACTCGGAGCGAGAAGGTCTACCATCAGCTGGCCTTAAACTGGGGTGTGATTCCCTTGCTGCTTCCCGAAATGGATAATTTTCAGGACGCCTTTGCGCAGGCTGCAAAATTTGCGGTTGCAAGAAAGATCCTGCAAAGAGGTGATCTGGTTGTTGTGACCTCCGGCGAACCTTTTTGGGAGAGCGGCACCACCAATGTGATGCTCGTCCACTCCATCCCCTAAGCCTAATTGACAGACCAAGAAAAGAAAGAGAACATAGCAACTGTATATCCTGCCCATCCTTGTTATTTTCTCTTTCCTTTCTTACTTTCTTATTCTTGCTGGTCTTGGAGGGCCGCAAAGGTAATGGCGGCAGTTTCGGCGCGCAGAGTGTGTGTGGCAATGCGCACACCCTTTGCACCCCACTTTCTCTCCATGAATGTGATTTCATCGTCGGTAAAACCAGATTCTGGGCCAATACAAGAAGCTATATCACCAGTTGAAATGGCTGAGAGAAAGGGTGGCGCTTTTGCGCGCAGGTCGCCAAAGAAAATGGCTGTTTTATCTGGCAGTACAATTTCAGAAAATTGCCCTACAATTTGAATCTCTGGCAGATCGAGCCGTCCGCACTGCTTCATTGCCGAAATGGCAATAGCCTCTAGGCGCGCTTTTCTGGATGGGGAAATCACGGTGAGTTCGGAGCGCTTTGACGGGGCAAGAATAAAGTGGGTGATCCCTAGTTCACTTGCCTTTTCAATAATCCACTCGAGAAGAGCTGGTTTTGTCAGGGCCTGCACCAAAATACGCACTCTTTTTGGTGGTGCAGCTTCGATGAGCTGGTCAATTTGGACTGTCGCAGATTCCGCGCTTAATGAGGTGATGTGACCGGTTGCTAATTGTAATTTTCCATTGATAATCTCAATTTTGTCACCCGTTTTGAGTCGCAGAACAGTGCGTAGGTGGCGCGTCTCTTCCGCTTCTAAAGAAATAGCGCTATTTTTGTTGAATTGAGAGGGCGAGAAAAATCGGTATACAGGCACTTAAAAACCCTTTAATTTGATGGCGGATTTTGGATGATGAGTTTTCCATTTTCGCTTGTAAATGCGAGTTTTAGCTCTTTATCGCCTTCTGTATAAAGGCGTATTCTGCGGACGAAATTACGAAATTGAGCCCTTAGATACTCCTCTTTTTGTGCGGCGGCAAGCTCGCGCAGTTCATTAGAATTTTTGTCTTTTAGTGCCTGGCGCAAATAGCGCTCTTCAAGCTCCGCTGGACCTATAAATTGGAGGCTCCAATTAAATTCATCACCGCGCGCTCCTGTGCGCGGAATAATGGTAATTTCCATGCGGCCAGAGACAGTGTCTAGAAAACTTTTACTGACATTTTTTGCATAGAGAGGAATCGCCGTTTGGAAGAGGCTTTTTTCTTGTAATACGACTTTGCTCTCACCAATTTGCACTGTTTCCGGATTAAAAGTGGAGAGAGAGTTTGGTGGAAAATAGATAGAAACAGGGAGGGGAGCGTTAATTGCAAAGGTGGCTGCTTTAAGAAATTCCAGCCGAAAAAACTTGACGGCAGGGTCGTCGATTTCGAGTTTTTCTGCAAAACCCGGAACCGATACAAATTTGGCCTGTTCGGGCAGGAAGTAGGTAACCACATTGCCGTGAGGTTCAATCGCATCTATATCTGATTTCTTAATGTTTTCAAGGTTGATTGGCAGGTAGACGCCCTGTTTTAACTGCTCAATTTCGGTTTCTGGTCCTGTCAGTGAAAGTGTAAGGCGCCAAGGGTAGTAGTCTAGAAATTGGTAGGTATCCGGCGGCTCACCAGTTACATTGATATAAACGGGGATTTCACTTGTTTTTTCAGTTGCCATCCGAATAATAAAATTCTGATGGTAGATTCGCGTGATTCCGCTTTGTAAATTGATTTCTGGGTTAAGAGAGACGAGGTTTTTCTTTGTGAGGGTTACAATAAACTCATCTGGTTGATCTTTAGCGTCGATGACAACCTCAAAGTCACTTGGGCTAAGTTCGTCTAGGAGCGATTTTTTGCCCACAAGAGAGATCGGCACCTTTTTTAACATTAGGCCGTGGCTCTGAATACCCTCAAGAGTTTTGTTTTTTGGAATATTGACAACACGCACAGAGACATTATCAATTGTTTTTGTGGTCATGAGAGAGTGGTCGACAAGCAGCCAGACGACAATTGCGAGGATAATTGAAATTCCCTTTCTCTGCCAATTTTGCAGCAGCAAGCGTTGGAAGAAGGTTGACATCTGCTTTTTTACTCCTTAATCCACTTCCAAAAATAGATAATCCAATCATAAAACGTTTTCTGTTTACTGGCCTCTGTTTTTTCGTTTGGTGCGTATATCCCCTTAATAATACTGCGTAACTGATCTTCTAAAACACCTGGAATCAGAGTTCCAGCTTTTGCAACAGAGACTTTTCCGGTCTCCTCAGATACGACAATGGCAATGGCTTCAGAGTGTTGAGTCACTCCGAGAGCAGCCCTGTGACGAGTGCCCATGGTCTTTTTAAGCTGTGCTGCAGCCAGCTCGTCGGCTAGAGGTAAGATCACACCCGCAGAGACAATCGTGTTTCCGCTGATAATGACAGCTCCGTCGTGCAGCGGGGAGTTGATAAGGAAAATGCTGTTTAAAAGTTCTGGGCTAAAGCGCGCATTTAATGTGGTTCCGCCGACAGTCGCTAAGTGTGCAAGCGAATCTTCATTTTCCAGGACCACAATAGCTCCAATCCGCTTCCCGGCGAATTTAAATAGGGTGCTGCATAGCTGAGTCAGAAAAGTTTCAAATTCGGAAACCTCTTTGAATCTGCGCCCCTTTAGGCTCAGTTTGGAAAGCGCTACTCGCAACTCCGGTTGGAAGATGATTAAAATTGCGATCACAGCGACATTTGCAAAGAGGAGCATCAGTTTATGCAAAATAGGAAGGTCAAAAAGAGAGGATGCGGCAAAGATCGAGAGAAAAGCAAAAAGGCCAAGGATCAGGTCCATCGACCTGGTATTCCAGAAGAATGAAAGGAGATAGTTCAGAACAACTGCGATAACAGCTGTCTCAAAGACCGGTGTGAAGTAGTGAAAAATGTTCATGTCCTGTCCTTTCCTCTCACTATCTGTTTTAGAGAGTAGGGGAATTTTTTCCAATTAGATTCACAGAAGATTGACAAATTCTTTCTTTAATGTACTCTCTTTTTTGTAAAGAACTTCAATTTCTAAAGGTCATTTCATGGATGTACTAACCCTTTCACGCTTTCAATTTGCTCTGACAAGCGCCTTTCACTACATCTATCCACCCTTGAGTATCGGTATTGGGCTGATGCTGGTTATTATGGAGGGAATATATCTTAAAACAGGAAACAAAATCTACTTGCAGCTCACAAAATTTTGGGTAAAGATTTTCTCTCTGACATTCGCTCTCGGCGTTGCCACAGGTCTTGTTCAGCTCTTTGGCTTTGGCACTAATTGGGCTCCCTATTCGCGCTTTGTTGGCGATATTTTTGGCGGAGCGCTTGGCGCTGAGGGGATATTTGCTTTTTTTCTAGAAGCTGGATTTCTTGGTATCATGCTTTTTGGATGGGACCGTGTCTCGAAAAAGATGCACTATACAGCGACTATTTTAGTAGCTCTTGGCTCTCACTTTAGTGCAGTTTGGATTGTGGTGGCTAATTCTTGGATGCACACTCCTGCAGGCTTTAAACTTATCGGCGAAGGGAGTAGCAGGAGGGCTGTTGTAACAGACTTTTGGCAGATGGTTTTTAATCCCTCCTCAGTAGATAGACTCACCCATGTTTTACTTGGCTGTTGGATTAGTGGAATTTTTCTTTTCTTAAGCATTAACGCTTATTACTATCTGAAAAAACGACATATGGATATTGCCAGATCGGGCATGAAAATTGGTCTGTTTGCTGCTCTTATAGTCCTCTTTCTACAACTTCTATCGGCAGATTCTACAGCAAGGGGAGTTGCGGTTAATCAGCCATCTAAACTCGCGGCAATGGAAGGGGTTTACAAAACAGCTCCAGAGGGAGAGGGGACGCCCATTACTGTTTTTGGCTATGTAGACACAAAAGAGGAAAAAGTTGTTGGGCTAAAAATACCAAGATTGCTCAGTCTCCTTACAAATCGTACATTGACAAAGCCTGTTAATGGTCTAGATAAGATTCCAAGAGATGAGTGGCCTAACGTGCAGGCTGTTTTTCAGGCATATCACCTGATGATTGCTATGTGGGGAATTATGCTAACTATTACACTTGCCGCTTTGGTGCAGTTTTTAAGAAAAAAGCTGGAAAAATCCGTTTTAATTCTTGTCGCTCTTGTGGGATCGGTTGTTTTGCCGCAAATTGCCAATTTTACTGGTTGGATGACTGCTGAAATGGGGCGCCAACCGTGGGTGGTTTGGGGGTTGCTTAAGACTAAAGATGGTCTATCAAAAATGATCACACAGCAACAAGTTTTTGGTTCAATTATGATGTTTATAGCTATCTACATCCTTCTATTTGTTCTGTTTATTTTTCTGTTAAATGAGAAGATTCAACATGGCGTAGAAGGGGATGATGCGCCTGTTTATAGAGATGTTCAAAAGGAGGATAATTAATATGGCCGCATTTCTGACACTTGTTTTCTTCCAGCATCTTCTTTATGTAGTACTGGGTTTGGCAGCTATTTTCTATGTTGTTTTAGATGGGTTCGACTTAGGTGTTGGTATTCTTCATCTCTTTGCACGAAATGATCATGAAAGACGGGTTTTCCTAAATGCGATTGGTCCTGTTTGGGACGGTAATGAGGTGTGGCTTGTAATTATTGGTGGATTGCTTTTAGCAGCATTTTCTCCTGTTTATGCAAGCCTTCTATCGGGTTTTTATGTCCCCATGATGTTTCTTGTGGTTGGTTTAATTTTTCGAGTTGCTGCTATTGAATTTCGCAGTAAAGCCAGCGCAATCTATTGGCGGAAAAGTTGGGATGTTGTCTTTTTTATATCTAGTCTGATGCTGGCATTTATTATTGGCACGATACTTGGCAACTTAATTATTGGTATGCCAATTAATGCTGAGGGCGATTTTTCTATTTCTCTGTCGCAGTTTTTTACCCCTTATCCAATGCTTATTGGTTTAACCGCGGTTGCGCTTTTTGCTATGCACGGATCTCTTTATCTTTTAATGAAAACAGAAGCAGCAACTCAGGTTTTTGTAAAAAAACTTTTTACATGGTCAATGGCGCTTTTTGTTTTCTTCTATATAGCGCTCTCTTTGGCAACCATCGCTAACTATCCATCGATGATTGCTAATATGAAGCTGCACTCTTTCCTATTTGCTATTCCAGCCTTTGGGTTTTTATTCCTTTTTTCTATTCCCTACCAAATTTACAAGCTGCGTTATGGCGTAGCTTTTCTCTCTTCTTGCTTAGGAATTGCATGCCTTGTTCTGGTTTTCGGTCTTGGTACATACCCGATTCTTATTAAATCCACGCTTGACCCTGCCTATAATCTAACTATTTTTAATGCTTCTTCTTCGAAAAAAACATTGTCTATTTTAGCTATTATCGTTGCGATCGGCGTCCCTATGGTAGTGGGGTATGGTTCTTTTATCTATCACGTATTTAGAGGAAAAGTAAAAATTGAAAAAAATTCCTACTGATTTGCTAGGGGGTAGCCAAGCAGGGTCTCGTAGCAGGCGAGCAAGTGCTTAGCACCATTCATGGCCCGGTGAGGCTTTTTCTCAGGACCGAGGAGTAGATCACCCGCAATCATATCTTTGGAAAGGCCTCCTTTGCGCAGAGCAACCACGCCTTTGGTTTTGAGCTTAACGGCAAAGTACATAGAGGCCAGGTCTAGCCAGTGGTAGGGCCACTGGTGGCTCTCTTGAATAGAGGGGGCGATAAGAGAGGAGAAAAAGGACCTGTCAAATGAAGGGTTTTGGCAGATAAATAGGGCAGAGCCTCTGCGCACTTTAAACGCTTCAAATTCAGCAATAATTTCCTGCGCCACCTGTTGCAGCGGTTTTCCTTGCTCGATCTCACTTTCAGTGAAGTGGTTGATCTGAAGGCTCTCGGGTAGGCTGCTGTCGAACTGCTCTTTAGAAATTTTTATAACACTCTCATAACAGGTTAGCTGCTTGCCTGTTTCAAGATCTACAATGATATAGGCAATTTCCAGCAGTTGGTGGGTCAAAAAATCGAGCCCATTGGTCTCGGAATCTAGAAAAATGCCGATTATGGGTCGCTTTTCCATAAAACTCTCTCTCTTTAAATGTATATAAAAAGAGGAAACTAACACGATCGGCTTCCCCATTGCAATAAAATTTTCTCTATCGAAATAACTCGTTTTTTAGGCGAATCTAAGAGATTGCTTCTCTTTCTATACCTTTTTTTGCTATAATTGCACTTTTAGAAAAGAGGTTATTAAGAATGGGCTTTCCACTTGAGAAATCTAGAGAGATTACCTTGCAAATATTATGGGCAATTTCCGCTCACGCTCCTTCACCTCAAAATCTAGAACAGAATCTAGAAAAAACTCAAGACCTGCAGTGGCGCGAGCGCCTTGTTGCTCTGCTTGCTGAGGATTTAAAAGTCTCTAAAAAAGCCGTTTATAACTGCTTTGATAGGGCAAGGGCTATCGAATTTAATATTCTCTCTATCGATCCGCTCATTGCGCTAAACTCTGTAGTTGCTATCGACTACCTAGGCACAGTTGAACTGGCCTTGCTGCGCCTTGCGGTTTTTGAAATGGTGATTGAAAAAGTAACCCCGCCTAAGGTCGTGATCGGCGAGGCTGTGCGTATGGCTAATAAATTTGCTCAGGAAGAAGCGGGTAAGCTACTTAATGGGATATTAGATGCAATTTATAAAAAGCTTATGCACAATGACCTTGACAAGGGGATTGGAGAGGCTGTCAATGGAGAGTGTAGCGTCACTCTTTCTGAAGGGAAAGGAACTTAAAGATTACTGCACATTTGGCATTGGCGGAGCGGCCAAATATCTCATAGAAGTTGAAAGTGCCACGCAGATGCAAGAGGTTATTACTTTTTGCTGCAAAAACACTATTCCCTATTTTGTTCTTGGTAAAGGCTCTAACTCTCTTTTTCCAGATAGTGGATATGATGGTCTTGTCATTATCAACAAAATCTCTTACTGCAAAATTGAGGGCAATCTAGTTGATGTTGGTGCTGGCTACAGCTTTTCTCTTTTAGGCGTTCAAACAGCGCGCGCAGGTTTTGCTGGGCTGGAGTTTGCATCGGGTATTCCGGGAAGTGTTGGTGGGGCTGTTTTTATGAATGCAGGTGCCAACCAAATGGAGACAGCAAATACGCTGCAATCGGTCTCTTTTGTGACAGAAAAGGGGGAAATCCAAACCCTGACACGTGAATCGATAGAATTTGGGTATAGACACTCTCTTTTTCATGAGAAAAAGTGGGTCATTACATCCGCTACTTTTTTATTAACACCATCTACTAGCGCACGCAAAAAACAGCGTGAAATAATCGATTATCGCCTTGAAACACAGCCATATAAGGACAGGTCTGCCGGGTGCGTCTTTCGAAATCATGAAAAAGGATCCGCTGGCGCTTTAATTGAAAAAGCTGGTCTTAAAGGAGTGCGCATTGGTGGGGCTGAGGTATCGCTTATGCACGCGAATTTTATTGTCAATAGAGAGGGAGCCACTGCGAGCGATGTTTTGGCTCTTGCTGCACATGTGCGAGAAGTTGTAAAAGAAAAAACAGGAGTGGAGCTCGAGTTTGAATTGCGCACTTTCTAAGCCTCTATTTAAGGCAGACCTGCACTGCCACACGACTTTTTCTGATGGGACGCTCTCTCCAGAGCAGCTGCTTGAATTGGCTGCCAAAAGTGCCCTTTCGGGTATTGCCATTACAGATCACGACACTATTGAAGGGTTAGCCCCGGCTATCGTTGCAGCAAAAAAAATGGGAATTGCACTTGGCAGTGGCGTTGAAATTTCGACCCTTCATTTAGGTAGAAGCGTCCACTTGCTTGGCTACGATTTCCAGATCGATAATTCCGATCTTATCGCCTATTTGGCCCTTCATAAAAAATCGCGAACTTCGCGCAATTTTAAGATGGCTGAAAAACTAAAGGCTCTGGGTATGCCAATTGATTTCGATAAGCTCTCTGAAATGGAGTCCCAAAAGGGCAGCACAGGCCGCCCCCATATCGCGCAGTTAATGATTGAAAAGGGGTATGTCTCATCGGTTCAGCAAGCCTTTAACCTTTACTTGGCAGAAGGGTGCTCTTGTTTTGATAGCGGGCGGGATTTTCCGTTTCAGGAAGCAATTGAGATCATTCACGGCAGCGCTGGCAAGGCTTTTCTGGCACACCCTCACATTTTCCGCGAGCGCACTTTTGCCTATAAATTGCTAGATTATTTAAGAGCAGGCTGTGATGGTGTCGAGTGTTACTATGGCACCTCGGCACAGCATGTTGAACGCTCTTGGGAAGAGCAGGCAAAGCGCAGGGGATTGCTGATCTCTGGTGGCTCAGACTTTCACGGTGCTGGCAAGGAGTACATCCGCCTTGGCTGTCGTTTTGTTAATGAAACTGTGTTTAACCAGATCTTTGAAAAACCTCTTGCATGAACCTC
>JAYUZV010000037.1:0-10756 GCA_043751475.1 Chlamydiia bacterium | reverse complement strand
CAAAATCGGGTTTTACAATGGTCACCTGCTCCTTCGGCACGATAAAGCCAGGGGGGCGCACAATTTCGCCACGACCCGAACAGAGAGCGCTGCCGGAAGAGAAGAAAAAAGGGATATCTGACCCAATTTCACTTCCCATTTGAGCAAGCTCATCGTCTGTAAATGGCGATTTCAGGAGGTGATTGAGCGCCCAAAGAGTGGTTGCCGCGTTGCTGCTGCCTCCGCCAAGCCCCGCTTCCATCGGCACCTTTTTATCCAAAAAAATATGGGCACAAAAGTCGCTCTTTTCGCGTTTTTCAGCGAGCTTTGCCCTGAAAAGATCGCGAGCTTTTATAACTAAATTGCGCCGATCTGTGGGTAGGCGAGCATCGCTGCATCTCATCTCATCATCTGCCGCAAGGTCGATATGGAGGGTATCACCCAGATCTATCGCCTGTAAAAGGGAAGAAATCTGGTGGTAGCCATCTGGCCGCTTATCGATGATTAAAAAAAAGAGATTGAGCTTGGAGGGCGAAAAAAAAGCTGGCAAAAGCGATGAACTCCTGAACACTTATAAAAAAATAGCGCTAAATAAATTTAGCGCTATTTAAATTAATACGAACTTTATTCGTTAAAATAGTCGTTCTTTTTCTTGCGGGCAGGCTTATCAAGTTCTCCCTTATCGCTAACTGGAACTAGAAGCTCCGACTTACCCTCAACAACCACTTTCACTGTTGTCTCAATGTCATAGGGGAATTTCACGGGAACATCAAATGATCCAACTGTCTTGATGGGGCCTGCGAGCGCAATATAGTCGATTGAAAGATCGAAGTGCTTCTCTTTCAGAGCCGCTAAAATATCTGCACGTCCAACAGAACCATAAAGTCTACCGCTCTTATCATCTAGGGTATTCTCTTTAAATTTTAAAGAGACTCCCTGTAGCGCCGCAACAAGATGTTCAAATCCAGCGCGCTCAGCAGCTTCTAAAACGGCTCTCTCTTGCTTCAATTTCTCTTGCTGGTCAATCAGCACAGCTTCCATCTCTTTCGATACGAAAGTTGCTAGCGGGGCACGCTTTTTATGTTTTACAAGAAGAAAGTTGCGTGCATATCCAGAAGCGACATACTGAACCTCCCCCATACGGAGACCTGCCACGCTTTTATTCATTAACACAGCCATTTTCCCCGGTTTTTTACCGAAATAACCTTCAAGGGCCACAGAAGTTTGTACCTGGGTTTTCACTGTTTTACTTTTTTTTATCATAACCCACTCCCTATCTACTTAATTCAAATTTTTCAACAAAGACCAGCAACCCAATAAAGCGTGCACGCTTAATGGCCTGTGCAAGCGCTTTCTGGTAAGCAGGTGCTGCACCAGTAAGACGGCTAGCCAAAATGGTGCCGCGAGGACCAATAAACTTCTTCAGCAGGTCAACATCCGTGTAGTGGATATCTTGAGGATGAATAGGCGTCCCGCACTTGCTATTTTTAAATGGGCACTCTTTCTTTTTAAATTGCTGCTTTTTCCTTTTTACAGGGGGGGCTTTTACGGGGATCATGTCTTCACCTTTTCACTTAAATATTTAATCTGATCATCCTTAGGATCTCTTTTTATCGCACGTTCAATGCCCTCTTCTTTAGCAATTAAGTAGCGCAAGACAGTCTCGTAAATCCTCAAATTGTTGCCGAGTTCGGCGGCGCAAGCAGCTGTTGCCTTAAACAGAATGTAGTAGCGGTAGGCCTGACGTCTTTTTGCAATCGGGTAAGCAAGAGAGACCTGCTTGAGGTCATCAATGCGGATAACGCTTCCTCCCGAAGAGATTTGAGCCCTAATACGCTCGAGTTCTTTTTGCTTAGTATCTTCGGCTAAGTTGGGCTGCATCATTAAGGTGCATCCATATAACCTTTGTTCTGTTTCGGACATCTAAATGTCTCCTCATTAAAATAATAAATTAAATTGTGTAATTCTATGTAATTAAGCTTTCATTTTAGCAATTTTTGCAAAAGAGTGGCGAGCGTTGCAGAGCACCTGCACCTTTTCAAGGCCAGCAAGCTCAGAAACGCGTATCGACTGCTTAATGTTTAGCCCTGCAATATCCGCAACCACTTCATAGGGAATCTCCTCAACTTTGGCGCGCACAGGCACATGGTTCATAATCATAACAAGGGCACCACCAGCTTTAATACCGACGCACTCGTCAAGGCCCGTAACACGAATCGGCACAATGACATTAACAGATTGCCCCTTCTCGAGCGGCTTAAATGTTAGGTGAATGATCTCTCCTGTTACTCTGTGATAAGAGATCTCGTTGACAATCACATCGAGCGTCTCTTTGATATCTTTAAGGTTCAGCGAAATCTTTGTAGTCGGCAAATATCCGGGTTTCAGCTGACGCATAAATGCGGCAAGACTCTTTCCATCAACTGCGATATTTTGCGGACTGGGATGGTTTGATCTCGCGCAGAGCATCGCAGGAACATTGCCATTGCGACGAATATTCTTAATGCTACTTTTCGACCTAACTTCACGCTTGTTAGCTTCAATAACTGGGTTCATGCTAATTCCTTCAAAAAACTCTTAATTTTACTTCAATATCTTACACTTCAGAATTTACTCTGAAGAGCCGTCTAACCGGGAACGAAGAAAGAGAGCGGAGATCGACTCCGATTTAGCGACATGATCAATAGCCTTTGCCAGATACGCGGCCACCGAGACCACCTCAACCCTTGTACACCCTTCCGGGACAACTTGGGGAATCGTATCCAAAACAAAGATCCTCTCAATCGCACTCTCTTCAAAGCCGCTCCAGTCGCAAAGCCCGTGCGTAACAGCAGCAAAAATCCGCTGTGCGCCGGCTGCCTTACAGACCTTAGCCGCTTTTTTTAACGTCCCACCTGTTGAACAGATATCGTCCACAAGCAGCACATCGGCTCCTTGCACACCCCCTATTAAAGGACCTGCCTCAACATCGGTTCCATCGATTCGCCTCTTATCGATAATAGCAAAGTCAACACCGAGTAGATCGGAAAGGTCGTGAGCAAGTCGGCTACTGCCAACATCAGGCGTCACAACTACAAGAGGGGCAGATTTTTTACCCGTCTTTTTTTCCATCTCAGCGCGCGCAAGGATCACCCGATTTATCAGCACCGTTATACCCTGCAGGTTATCGACTGGTATGTCAAAAAACCCTTGGATCTGCGGCGCATGCAAATCGACTGTCATTACCCGGTCAAAACCCGCTGTCTCCAGCAAGTTAGCAACCAGCTTTGCTGTTATCGGCACCCTACTGCGATCTTTACGATCTTGGCGCGCATACCCAAAATAGGGAATGACAGCGGTCAATTGTGCAGCAGAGGCGCGTTTTAACGCATCGGCAATAATCAGCAGCTCCATAAGATAGGAGTTGGGATGTCGTGCGATCGTCTGTAGGACGAAAACATCCCGACCTCGGACGTGCTCTAAAACTTGCACGCCTATCTCTTGGTCTGGAAACCTTTCGATAGAGATTTTGCCTAAATCCAGCCCAAGCCCTCTCGCAATCTCCCCTCCCAATTTGGGATGAGAAGTGCCTGAGAAGAGCAAGTATGGCTGTTTCACGGCAAACTCCCTCTCGTTACACACTCCACGTGGCATGGAGCATGGTGTTTCTTACTATTTAAAATTGGGGCGGTAGGGATCGAACCTACGCATGCCGGTACCAAAAACCGGTGCCTTACCGCTTGGCGACGCCCCAATGCAAGTCCACATGATAAAGAGAGCGACATTTTCTTGCAAACAAGAAAATACACCCGCCCGCAAGATCAGCACCGATAAGAAGAAAAGCAAGAAAAATTGGGACGGATAACAAGATATTCAGGATAAGAAAAAAAAGGTGATTAATTAAATAATAGAGCCCTCTTTTAATTAATAATAAGCCAGGCTAATACAGAGAGGAACGCCCCCCCGGAGGAGCTGGATTTTGCTTTTCGCAAAATCCGAGGAACAAATGAAAAAACATTGTTTTTTTCATTTATCCTCCCCTTATTCTTTATCCTTTCTTTCTTATCCTGAATATCCTGTCATCCTGCCAATTCCTCTTTCTTTCTTGCTTTCTTACCTTCCTTCTTATCCGTGTGAGTCCGCGCTCGACAAAGAAAGGGAGGGCCGTGTATAGCTATTTCTTTAAAAGAGAAAAGTCGCGACATGCATATTGTCCATATTGCAACGGAGCTAAAAACAATTGCCGAAATCAGCGGCCTAGGAAGCTCTGTATACGGCCTTTGTAAGGAACTCGCGCGCGCGCGCCACCTGGTAGAAATTATACTGCCCTACTACGACGTAGTGAATCAAGACGCTCTTTCAGGACTGGAGCTTATTGAAGAGAGCCTACCCACACTAGAAAATGGCAAGCACGTAATTAGTAAAGTCTATAGCGCCTATTTTGAAAACCTAAAAATTATTTTAATTGCCCCCAAAAGCCCCCTCAAATATTTCGAGCGCGGAGCTATTTACGGTCAGGACGATGACCCGGACAGATTCACCCTCTTTTCCATGGCCGCCATGGAATTTTTACACAGGCGTAGAAGAGCTCCCGACACCCTCCATCTGCACAACTGGCAGACCTCCATTTGCGCGCTTTTATATAAAGAGATCTACCAGCCCCTCAATTTTGAGATCAACGGGATTGTCCTCTCTTTGCACACCCTCGAAGAGCAGGGGCGGTGTGGCGCTGAAACACTCTGCCGCCTAGGTCTTGCCGGAGGCGATTTTCTCGATAGCCGTGAACTCGGCGACCCCACCTACACGCACACGATTAATCTACTAAAAGGGGGCATTCTCTACGCCGACCTACTGATCACAGACTCCTCCACCTACCGCAGTGAAATTCTTGCAACAGAGAAAGCTTGCGGCCTTGGCGAGGAGCTGCGGGCGGCGCGCGAAAAACTCTATGCGGTAGAAGAGGGTATCGACTATGAGATGTGGAATCCAGAGACCAGCCCCTATCTAACGGCGCCCTACTCGATCACAAAAGGGCGAGGCGAGGCGATTATGGCAGGGAAAGCGGTGAATAAACATGCCCTTCAGCAGCAGCTTGGACTAGCCGAGAGCGACGACCCACTCTTCTGCACCATCTGCCGCCTAACCCCTCAAAAAGCGCCCCATCTCATCGAGCGTGCCATTAAAACCGCACTCTCAAATGGAGGACAATTTGTCTTTTTAGGGACAACTGAAAATAGAGAGATCAAAGCCCAATTTATAGCCCTTAAAAAGGAAATGGAAGCAACCTACAAAGGAAGGGCGGCTATTGTGCTGGAATATAACGAGCCCCTGGCCCAGCTGATTTATGCAGGGGCCGACGCGACAATCATCCCGTCGCTCTACGAACCGGGTGGATCTGCTCAAATAGCTGCACTTCGCTACGGAACACTTCCCATTGTACGCAGAACAGGCGGCCTGGCAGCCACTATTTCGGACTACAAAAATGGCTTCACCTTTGATCCGGCAACAAAAGAAGGGGTCAGCGGAGCAACCATGCGCGCGCTATCGTGCTTCAAAGATCATAGGGCCAAGTGGCACGAGATGGTGGCAGCCGGCGGGCTATCCGATTTTAGCTGGAAGCAAGGAGCCGCCGAATATCTCAAGCTCTATAACGAGCTCTCCACCGCGACCCTTTAAGCCTTATTCTATACGAATCGTCAAAAGCTGCCGAAAAATAATGATTTGATAGAGCCCCGGAATTGCTATTAACAAAGAAGAGGCTCATTTTATGCAATTAGTTGAGCCCTAGCCGGTAATGGCTTTTTTGATATGGCGTCTGTGAGCGTAAAGGTACTCAACGCCGGAGGCAACGGTATAAAGCGCAACTGCAGCCACAAGATAAAAGCTGACACTTTGCACAACAGAGCCCTCCACAAATCCAAGCGCATTGGCAAGAAGCAGAATTAAAATCATAAAAATGGCAATCCCCTGTGAGGCTGCCTTAATTTTTCCGCTGAGACGCGCAGCGAGCGTAATACCGCGAAGGGCGCAAATAGTACGGAGCGTGCCAATTAACGAATCGCGATAAAAAATGGGCAGAACAAGCAGAAGCGGAAGGCCCACACCCCCTTGCGTGAAGGTGAAAAAAACGGATAAGCGAAAAATGCTGTCAGCCATTGGGTCAAGCAATTTTCCAAATTCGGTCACCTGGTTATAGCGCCTGGCTAAAAAACCGTCAAAGAGGTCGGAGAGCTCCGAAATAGCGACAATTCCAATAAGAACAAGTGTTAAAGGAAGCGGATAAAACCCCTTGGCGTAGTAAAAGTAGACAGCCGCAAAAAGCGGTGCTAAAAGAAGGCGCGAAAGAGTGAGTAGAGTAGGTATATTCCAGACCAGCATCGGGTTTTTTACCGCTCTCTTTGCTTTTTTACCCATTACCGCTTCAACCATATTTTTTTACCTAAACTAGTTGTAATAGAGCTGTCTCCTCCCGCGTTTTAAGCGCGAGCTGTCCACAAGCCGCCGCAATATCCTTACCCTTTGTATAACGCTGGGTGGCATTGATTTTTCTATTCTGCAACACCTGCATAAACTGTGCAACAGATTCTCGAGATGGGCGCTTTAAATGGAGGCCATCAACCGGGTTGTAGGGAATTAAATTAACCGTGCACTGCGCGTATTTAAGCAAAACAGCAAGCTCCTCCGCATTCTCTACACTGTCGTTAATACCATCAATTAAGATGTATTCGTACGTTGTGTCTCTTCCAGACATTTTTCCAAAATTCTCCATAGCGGTCAGGACATCCTCCAGCGGATATTTCCGCGCGTAGGGGATAATTTTCTTGCGGATGTGCTGATTTGGCGCGTGGAGCGAAAGAACGAGGTTCACCTTCAACTGCTCTTTTGTAAAGCGCTCGATTCCCTCAACAACACCGACAGTGGAAATGGTAATGCGCCTTTGCGAGAGTCCAAGACACTCGGGATCTAATAGAATTTTCACCGCCGCAATGACATTTTCGTAGTTATCCAGAGGCTCTCCCATTCCCATAAAGACCACGTGCGAAACGCGCTCACCTTTTAAGGAGAGCTCCTGGTCAATTTTATAGACCTGCTCGACAATTTCAGCAGTAGTCAAGTTGCGCATCAAACCTTGCTTACCCGACGCGCAAAAAGCGCAACGCGCGTTACACCCTACCTGCGAGGAAACGCACACAGTCCTTCGGTCTGGCGCGCAAATCAGTACAGACTCAACGAGCTTCCCATCTGATAGCTCCCACAAATACTTGTCTGTCTGCTGATCGGTTGACATCTCTTTTTTCGAGAGCTTAAGCTGTTCCATATTAAATTTTTCACTGATCAGAGCCCTCTGCTCCTTGGAAAAGCTGCTCATCAGCGCCGCATCAACCACTTTTTTCTGGTAGACCCAGTCCAGCAGCTGGGCAGCTCTGAAGGGCTTTTCACCAAGTGTCACGAAGTGACTTGCAATTTCCGCTTTATGCATGGAAAAAAATGGAAGATTCATCAATTAACCTAAGGTTTTAATTAAGTTCGCTATTATCTATTTTTCTGCAATTAGATGCCAGCAGCTTCTACTTGTGAAATATTTCCTAGGCCGTTAGGATTAAACCATTGCACAACCAAAAAAATCTAAAAACCGCCGAAGAAAAGCGCATAAATTTTTATCATGCATATCCCTTGGGTAAAAATGGTGCAATGATAGGAATAATAAAGAAAAAAATAAGAAATCGCGCCGGCGATCTCAGGATATCTACTTATGATTACTCTGCAAGAACTTGTAACAAGACTCTCCAATTTCTGGAGGTCGAAGGGGGCTACCCTCCATTTTGGCTACGACGTTGAAGTCGGCGCAGCCACCTTTAACCCTGCAACTTTCCTGCGCTGTCTGGGTCCGGAGCCCTATAGTGCGGCCTATACCGAACCCTGCAGACGCCCATCGGACGGCAGATATGGCGAAAACCCCAATAGATTCCAACTTTTTCACCAATTCCAAGTTATTTTTAAGCCTATTCCGGACAATTTTCAGCAGCTCTATAAAGAGTCTTTAACAGCTATTGGTATCAACCTAAAAGAGCACGACCTGCGCTTTATTCACGACGACTGGGAAAATCCGACAATCGGTGCCCATGGCCTCGGTTGGGAGGTCTGGCTTGATGGGATGGAGGTGACGCAATATACCTACTTCCAAGGAATCGGCGGAATTGACCTGCCCTGCCCAACAGCTGAGCTTGCCTACGGAGTTGAGCGTCTCGCGATGTACTTGCAGAACGTCCACAATGGCTTTGATGTGATGTGGGATGAGAATCTCACTCTCGGCGATATTTCTAAGCAGCAAGAGGTGGAGTGGAGCCACTACAATTTTGAGCAAGCAAACACCGCAATGTGGGCGCGTCATTTTGACGATTTTGAAGCAGAATCTACGCGCCTAATGGAAAAAAATCTGCCGCTACCCGCCTTTGATTTTGTGATGAAAGCCTCACACGCTTTTAACCTCTTACTAGCGCGTGGCGCAATTTCGGTTACAGAGCGGGTCGGCTATATCTCGCGCATACGCCAGCTCGCAAAACGCATCGCCGAGTCCTACCTCGCCTCTCGGCAGGCTGCAGGCTTCCCTCTACTTGCAAAACTTCCCGCAGAAAAACCGGCTGTGGCAACCAAAAAAACCTTTTTACTTGAAGATGGTAGCGACGATTTTATTCTTGAAATTGGCTCGGAAGAGCTCCCGGCCAGTTTTGTGGCCATCGGCCTTACAAATCTAGAAAAAGCGGTGACTGCACTTCTCAAAGAAAATGGATTAACTTATAGCGCGCTAGAGCGTTTTGGAGCTCCGCGGAGACTCGCGCTGCTCATCAAAGCTCTGCCCAAAACAATCCCTGAAAAACGCGTGCAAAAACGGGGGCCGCTTATCGATATGGCCTTTGATCCAAAAACCGGAGAGCTAACTGCTGCCGGCAGTGGTTTTTTTGCCTCAGCAGGTATAGCGCCAGCCACCCTTGAGCAGGTCGAATCGGGAGCCATTGCTGGTGTTACAGTCCAAACCAGCGGCGATAAGCGCCATATTTTGGCAGATCTTGTCACCCCTCCTAAAAGTACGGCACAGCTTTTTAGCGAAAAGTTACCCCACCTTATTTTGTCTATCGACTTCCCAAAAAAAATGCACTGGACAGTGCCTGAAATCACCTACGCGCGGCCACTGCGCCACTTGCTCTGCATGCACGGCTCTACAACCATACCTTTTGCTATTGGGTCGCTTGAATCTGGTAATTTTACTTTCGGCCACTCCCAACTTGCGCCATCCAAAATCACTATTCCTCATGCCAGCCAGTATGAATCTCTGCTGGAAGCGGCGCAGGTTATTCCAAATATCGAGAAGCGAAAAAATCTTATCTTACAAAGCCTCTCGCAAATTGAAAAGAGCAGAAATGTCAAAGCTGTGCAAGTGAATTACCTACTAAATCAGCTGCTCTTTATGTCCGAAAATCCGCAACTAATGGTCGGCTCATTTGACAAGGGCTTTTTAAGCGCGCCAAAGGAGGTTTTAATCTCTGAAATGGTGGGCCATCAGAAGTATTTTCCGCTAGAAAATAGCGACGGCACGCTGGCTAATTCTTTTGTCATTACAGCCGACAATACGCCGTGCGAAACCATTGCTAAAGGAAATGAAAAAGTGCTCTCCGCACGTCTGTCAGATGGCGTTTTTCTCTACAGGCAAGATCTTAAAAACCCCCTTGAGAGCTTCAATGAAAAATTGAAGGTCATGACCTTCCAAAAAGAACTCGGCACAGTTTATGACAAGGTCTTGCGCCTACAGAGCCACGCCAAACTTTTGGGTGAACATCTCGGCTTAAGCAAGGAAAAAACTCTTGCGCGTGCGGCACTGCTGTGCAAAGCAGATCTTGCAAGCGCACTTGTCGGTGAATTTCCAGAGCTCCAAGGCATTGCCGGCAGCTACTACGCAAAAGATGAAGATAGTGAAGTTGCCAAAGCGATTCAAGAGCACTGGCTACCTATTAATGACCCGAATAGTTTGCCCGAGACAGAAACAGGAATTATCCTCGCTCTTGCCGACAAGCTCGACAATCTCCTGGGCTACTTTGCAGCTGGCCTAAAACCGACAGCATCAAGCGACCCTTACGCTCTGCGCAGAGCCGCGATTGGCGTTTTGCGCATCCTTTTAGCCAAAAAGATCGAAGCTAATCTGGAAGAAATGCTGATGATCTGCGCGTCTAATTTCGAAGAGCCGGCAATTTCAGAGGAAGTTGTTGCAGAGGTGGTCGAATTTATGATCTCTCGCTCGAGGCCCCTCTTTGAAGAGATCGGTTTTGCGAAAGAGACCATTGAAAGTGTGCTTGTGACAGATGGAGCAGAGCCGCTCAATTGCCAGCAAAAACTGAGCACATTGACAGCTTTTAAAAAGGAGCGCCCCGGAATCTTTGAAGAGCTTCTCGAGGTTTATAAGAGAGCAAGTGGACAGCTAAGCACACCTCCTACTGGCCTATTTAATGCGCAACTTCTGACAGAATCAGCCGAGCAGGCGCTCTATCAAGCGCTCCAAAAGATGGAAATCCTTTGGGGTGATGCGCTAGAAAATCGTGACTACGAACAGCAGCTCCTCTTGCTTGCTGGGTTACAGCCCTACATGGCCAAGCTCTTTGACGAGGTCATGATCCAAGTCGATGACACGACCATTCGCAATAACCGCGTCCACTTGCTGCAGCTTGTAACACACCACTTCGACACCTTCTGCGCCTTCAACCTCATCCGCTAACCCCTCACGGATAAGAAGGATAAAGAACGAAAG
>JAYUZV010000036.1:0-3162 GCA_043751475.1 Chlamydiia bacterium | reverse complement strand
CAAGGTACTATTAGTAGCGAGCAGTTCAAAGAAGGGCTTAAAAAGATTGATATAGCTTTTACAGAGACTAAAGCTAAAGCTCTATCCCTTAAAGACAACCTTAAACTTGATTTAGATGTAACAGAAGTCCCTAGGAAACTGGCGGATATAAGAAAACAATTTGCGGAGTTAGAGAAGAACGGTGGTACTATTAAGTACACTGTGGATGTGGAGCGCGCTAAAAAAGCTTTAGCAGAGTTTAACGCTTCGTTGGATAAAGTAAGTAAGAGCGCTGCCGATAGCGCCTCTGTGTTTGTTGCTGAATTTGCAAAGACTGCTGCTGCCACAGCAAGGGCTGCGCAGAATACTAGGGATTTTGACGCCTCTCTTGATAAGGTGGGGAAGAGCGCGGCCGATAGTGCTAGTGTGTTTGTGGCTGCTTTCGTTAAACAAGATAAAGCAGCGGCTTCGGCTAGAGCGCAGTTGGATAAGTATTTCGAGAGTATTAACAGCGTTAAGAAGAGTGCCGCAGATAGTGCTCAGATATTTATAACAGCTTTTGCTAAACAAGATGCTAGTGTAGCAAAAGCTGTTAAAAGTCTACAAGAATATGATGCCTCTTTGGATGTAGTTGGCAAGAGTGCCGGAGATAGTGCTGCAATTTTTATAGCTGGATTCGCCAAACAAGATAAAGCCATAGCTAAGGCTAGAGCCGAACTAGCTGCTTATGACGAATCGTTAAATACCGTAGGTAAGAGCGCTGAGAAAAGTGCCGCCGTCTTTACAGCTGCTATTGAAAAAGCTAATAAGCAAGTTGTTTCCAGAAAGCCGACTGATTACGCCGTTGACCCAGTAGTAATTGATAAGGGGTCTGATGCTTTAGATAGAACAGCTAAGAGCACCAAAGGGCTTACTAGCGAATTGCTGTTTCTTAGAAGGGCGCTTATTGGCCTGGGCTTTGCGGCTTTAGGTAGAGAAGTACTTGAGGCGGTTCTGGCGTTTGATAAATTAAATGCTCAGTTTAAGGCCGTCTTTCAAGCTGGGGCGGGGAAAGAGTTTGAGTTTATTAAGACTCAAGCTAATAGGCTTGGCTTGTCTATAACAGATTTAGCTGACCAATACGCTAAATTTTCTGTTGCCACTAAGGGGACAGTTGTAGAGGGGCAAAAGACTAGGGATGTGTTTTTAGCTGTGGCCGAGGCTGGGGCTAAACTTGCCCTTAGTGGGGATGATATAAGCGGCACACTTAAAGCGCTGCAACAGATTGCTTCTAAGGGAACGCTGTCGCTTGAAGAGTTAAGGCAACAGCTTGGCGACCGTTTCCCCGGCGCGCTTAACATTGCAGCGCAAGCTATGGGGGAGACTACGGCTTCTCTTATTAAGCTTATTAGTACCGGGCAAGTTGATTCTTTTGTTTTCTTAGATGCTTTCGGCGCGGCGGTTAGAAAAAACTTTGGGACAGACGCTAACACGCAGATAAACACGCTTGGCGCTAATATACAAAGGCTTAAGAACGCTTTCCAGCTCTTCTTTGTGGAAGTTAGCTCTGGAAAAGGGTTGGACGAGTTTACTAGAAATGTGCAGCTTCTTACTAAGGCTCTGCAAGACCCGGCTACTATTAAAGCGGTACAAGATGTTATAGGGGCTATTGCATCTCTTAGTAGAGTTGTAGTTGAAAACATTGAAGTAATTAAAACACTGGGTATTGTTTACTTAGGGTTTAAAGCCGCTAGTGTGTTAGCGTCAGGCGCTGTTGCGGCGGCGGGGGCTATAAGCAGCTTAACTACAGCGGTAATAGCCAGTGGGGGACAATTAAGTACTGCTGGCAAGGCCGCAGATGGTTTTGCGGGTAAGCTGGCTGGTGTAGCTAAGGCTTTACCGTTGATTGGTATAGCGGTGGGCGTGGGCACCGTGGCTATAGAAGGACTTGCTTCCTTTCTAAGCCGGGCGTTGGATAGAAAAGTAGCCCTAGACTTTGCCTTAGCGGATTCTAAATCAGCAGCTATAGCTAGTGCTAATTTTAAAAGAATAGCCGACGCGCTAGATGATTATAGCAATATAATTCCTATTGCCATTAAAAGGGTTAATGAATTTACCTTAGCCCAGAATGAGCAATATATAAAAACAAGGGTGTTGGCGCAACAAGGGCTGCAAGCTAGGGCTAAGCAGTTTGGGGCTGATATAGCTTTTAACACCGCTGAGATTGCTAGTATTGATGCTATTGGGACTAGTAGCGAGAGACAACTTGCCACTAAAGCTAGGCTCATTGAAGAGAATAAAAAACTAACACAACAACAAGCCGAAGCACAGCAACAAGCGGATTCGTACACGGCGTCTCTTGAGGCAGCTAATGCTAATGTTAAGCGGTTGACGATTAATAGTGAGGCGCTTAATAAAATTAAATTTGAAGATTTGACTAAAAGCCAACAATCTATTGTTGCGGCTTTTACTAAGATCGTTGAAGCCGGGGGTAATGCGAACGAGGCGCTTAAAGATGTAGTGCCTAAAGACTTTGGGGTGTTGGGGCTTAAGCAGATAGCCGATATTCTTGCGGCGCTTCAAGTGCTTAAGAATGAGGGTAAAATAACTAACACCGAGATACAAGAAGAACTAGCTAAGACTGTTTCGGCTCTAACCGGCGCGGAGTTGCAGACTTTTACAGACAATATAACCAAGGGCTTTAAGGAAGGTAGGATATCGGTTGAGGAGTATGATAATGCTCTAAGAGCAGCAGCTGACGGGGGGTTAGTTAAGTTCGGCTCGTCTAGCCTTGAGGCGGCGGATAAGATATCTAAGACCTTTGCCGATCTGGTCAGGGGGCTAGAAGCGCTTCTTTCTAATGCCAAAGTAACAGGTCCGGAATTGGCTAAAGCGCTTTCTAAGAGTGTAGAGGCTGCTACTACTAAGGAAGAGGTGCAGCGGCTTAGAGATGTAATGGAGGATTTGAGAAAGAGCGGAAAGCTGGCGGGAGCAGAGTTAACCGATGCCTTTGCCCAATTAGATGATAAAACTAGGCTTATTGGCGGTAATATAACCGGGGCGTTGTTAGATAGTTTTAACAGACTAGGGGTAACTGCGGCTAGTGTTTTTAAAGCTACTGCGGCTCAGGCGGCGGTGGATTTTGAGAGGATTAAGGCCAGTGGGCAGGCTACAACTGACCAACTAATAGAGGCATTTAGAAAC
>JAYUZV010000035.1:0-12531 GCA_043751475.1 Chlamydiia bacterium | reverse complement strand
TTTTTTAACTTGCACTCAATTTCAGAAAATGCGGTTAGAAATGAGAAAAAAAGGATAAACTGATTGCTAAAAAGGCCGGAGTAATTGCTTTGAACAAAGTATGTTTTAACACTAGATTCTTCTGGCTCTTTAAAGAGAAGCTGAAAAAGCGTCCCGGTAAAGGCGTATGCTTCCTTAACCATTTCAAAGCTGCATCTGCGCAGATCCCCTTGTGTTTTGTAAAAAACACTTGGTAGCCCCAAAATTTTCCACTGATTGGCTACATAAACTATATCCCATTTAAGTTCGGCTTGATCATTTAGATTGAGTTCGGCAGAGTTAATGGCTGCAAAAAGTTTTTGGGTAATAGGAAGAAAATCTGTGATGGAACAGGAGGAATTCTTGGTTAAAAGTAGAGCTAAGAATCCGCGTGTCATTGCACGCAAATCGTTAAAAGTAAGTCGATTATCCGCGATGTTTTTTACCAGGATGTCCAGCGTATCGCTGATTCCTTTGTTGATTGCAGCACCCTCTTTCTGCAGGGTGTAAACTAATTCAATATTGAACTTTAGTAGAGAGAAAGCTGAATAGATCTCAATATTTAGATTAGAGTAGCCCTGCATACTTTCCAGTAGGTCAACCGTTTTTTTTCGAAGATTGATATGGATTTTTTGATTTTTTTCAGTATTGGCTAATGCTCCGGCACTCTTCTTAATAAGAGGGAAGTCTAAATCGGGATTTAGTAAATTTTTACTGTGAAGTAGAAAGAGAGTGGTGTAGTAGAGCTCTTCATCTTTAATAGATGCTCCCATGGATAGAAAATGGCTGCGTAAAAAAGCTTGTGTTGTCTCTTTTTCTAATTCTGAATTTTCAAGAAGATGGTTTATGAGCAATAAAATGGTTTCTGCATTTAGAGTGGCTGGGTAGAGTTTTCCCCAAAAAGGAGAGAGCGTTTCGATGAGTGCGAGATATTCCGGTTTTGGGGGTAGCAGACTCTTCCTCGGTTGCTGCACGGTTTTCCCCACTTTTGCTGGAGTTTGATGGGTTTCTCTTGGTTTAACAATTGTAGCTACTAAGGAGAGAAGCTTTGCGAGTTCATCCCCGATATCATTTGCCGGTAACCGCCTTGCTACGCGCAACAAAATAGTCACCTCTTTATGGACCATTCTATCTTCAAGGGTTAGAAAATGGGTGGTTAATGCCTTAAAAAGAGCATCATCAGGTGATTTCTCTAAAGCTGTAAGAAGAGTGTTGTCGATTTCGAGATTTCCTTTTTTTTCAAAAACAGCAAATTTTACCATAAACCCAGAGCAATTAGCGGGCTCTAGAGTTTGCAGAAAAGGCAATATGGTTTTAAAAAATGAGCTCTGCTCATCTTTTTTAGGTGTATAGGCGTTCAGTAGGGCTAATTGTATATCGGCAAGTTCTCTTTGTCCTGCGCTCTCTTTAAAAAAAGCAAGAAGGGTTTTACTGCCTAGTTTACCCATGCGCAAGAGAATGTCACTTTTTAAGATGAGCGAGTCATTATCTCTTTTCCCATCTAATAGACGAAAGATTGCCTGATCTAGCTTTTGGTCTGCCATCTGTTTGCTAAGTTCGCGCAATTTTCTGGTTGTGTAGGGGATATTCCGGTTATTTTCGAGGTTGCCAAGCAATAGATGGATATTATGCAGCGTCATCTCAGTGAGGTCGATGGTACCATCTTCTTGTGCGGGTGTTGCTCGCAAGATTTCGAATGTGAGGGTGCTCTCATCTCTCAGTGGGATGGTAATGAGCGCCGGAGCTGGCTTACTTGGATGGGGGCGATTTGGCTCGGGTTTTTCTACTCGTTTTGGTTTTCTTGTGGAAGGAACAAACTCGTCAGCGCCTATGAGGGCATCGGTGAACTGGTTTTGCAGAGTTCTCAGTTTTGCAGTTGTGTTTTCTACCACAATCCCGATGGTGCCATTTGGCTGTAGAAGGATGGCGGCGACGCTCCCGGCTATTCCGATGCGCTCTCCAAATTCGCGGATCAGTTCGGGTATTCTGAAGGAAAAACCAGGGGCGATGATGCACGGCAACGGACTATTACTTGCAATGAGCTCACGGACTTCTAATTGCTTTTTTGATTGAACAGATGATGACATAATAGTTTAAAGAAATGATTTGCGACTTCCTATAATATTTGAAATTAGATTAATTGAGAAGCTCTAATGCTGAGGGTTCTGGGTAGGTTCTATAAAAGCAATCAAACAAGGCGCAGGAAAAAGATGGAGAAATAAGAGTAGAATAGGGCATTAATGGTTTAAGTGTTTTTAAAAAAATGAAATAGGATTAAAAATAATGAGAGAATTAGAGATTAGGCTGTCTGATTATTTTAAAGGGAAATCGACCTCTCTTTTGCGTTACGCAATGGGTCTCATCTTTTTTTGGTATGGAGCGTTAAAAGTATCGGGGGATAGTCCTGTCGATGAGCTTGTGATGCAAGCGCTTCCCTTTGCAGAGAGTCATCTTTTTGTTGCCTTTATCGGTGTTTGGGAGATGGTAATCGGTCTTTTTCTTTTTTCTAAACGCACCTTGCGCTACGGCTTAGTTCTTCTTTTTCTTCATTTTCCAGGCACCTTTTTACCTCTTTTTACTAAGCCAGAAGCTTGTTTTACTTCTATCCCTTTTGGATTAACACTTGAGGGCCAATATATTTTTAAAAATTTCATCCTGATTGCTGCTGGACTTGTAATTCTTTCAAGTTTACATCCTCAAAAAAGGCTTTCCCTAAATAATTCTTGATATTCTTATTGGCGAAGAAGGCGGAGGCTATTAAGGCCAACAATAACGGTGCCTCCTTCGTGCAAGATTACGGCAACCCATAGGGGAATAAGACCGAGAAGGGCGGGTGTTGTCGCTAGAAAGATGACCGATAGCGCAATGGCGAGGTTCTGCTTGATGATTGCTCGCGTTTTTTTGGATCTGTCGATTAGCCATGGCAAGTGGCTCAGGTCATCTTGTAAAAAGATCACATCGGCCTCGTGGACGGCGGCGGCGCTTCCAATTTTACCCATAGCAATACCGATGGATGCAGCTGCAAGTGCAGGCGCATCGTTGACGCCGTCACCCACCATCGCGAGGATTTTTGTTTTGTTAAGCTCTGAGACTTTTGCCAGCTTCTCTTCAGGAGAGAGGTCCGCATAAAAGCTATCGAGCCCAATTTGTGACTGGACTTGCAACGCATTTGCGCTGTTATCACCTGTAAGCATCGTCAGGTGTAGCTTGTAGTTGGTGCGCAAATTTATAATCAGTTCGGGTAGGTTTTTGCGCAGCTCATCACTAAATGTAAATAGAAAGGCTGCATCTGCAACAAGTAGTGTAGTGAAGATATTGCCATTTGCGTCTTTCTCGGTGCGCGCTTTTAATAGCTGTTCAATTGCCCTTGTTGACCCACTTTTTTTACTCTCGATAAAGCTATTTTTACCGATGTAAAGAGCCGTGCCTTCACTATTTCCTTGGAGGCCAGCACCCGGAAGCGATAGAAAATCACTGATTTTTGCCGGCTTAACACCCTCGCGCTTTGCACGCTCCAAAATAGCCGTTGCAATGGGGTGGGTGGAGCTCTCTTCAAGCCCTGCTGCAAATGCAAGAGCTTCACGGATCGAAATTCTGCTCTCTACGATTGGAAAAATAGCCGTGCAGAGTAGGTCGCCAGTTGTGAGGGTCCCTGTTTTGTCAAAGGCGATCATCTCCATTTGGGCCGCTGCATCCAGGACTTTGCCACCTTTAAGCAGAATGCCCTTGCGCGCGCAGGCAGAGAGTGCGCTGAGGTAGGCAGTTGGTGTTGCAATAATCAGCGCGCACGGCGATGCGGCAATTAAGAAGCTCAGCGCGCGGTAAATAGACCCTTCGTGCGATAGAAAGGGCATATCAAAGATAAAGGGGAGGGCGAGGGCAAAAAAGGTTGAAAGTCCAATAATTGTTAGCGCATAGGGGCCGCTAAAAGCGTCTAAAAATTGCTGCAGCTTGGGTTTTGCCGCTTGAGCTTTGGATATCAGTTTGACAATGCGGTTGATGGTCGAGTCGTTGCTGGTGCGTATCACTTTGACAATCAAAGCTCCGTCGGTATTGCGAGCACCGGCGTGGACCAGCTCGCCAACTGTCACGGAAAGCGGCCGACTCTCGCCTGTGAGGTGAGAGAGGTTAAGGGAGGAGCTGCCGGATAGGATGATACCGTCGAGAGCGACAATTTCGCCGGCTGGAATAAGAATTTCATCGTCAACGGCTATCAGTGCTGTCGCTTTTTCGTAGACATGCCCTTCGGAATCTCGGACACGCGCTGTCTGAGGTGCTAGGCCGTTTAGCGCGTAGAGTGCCGAGCTAGTTTTGGCTGTTACCATCTCTTCCATAGCGCCAGAAAGCTCGAAAAGGACCAGTAGCAAGCCTCCTTCAAGGCCACTGCCAATCATGACAGAGAGTAGCGCAGCAAGTGTCATGAGAACGTCGATATTGACATCGCCTTTGCGCAAGTCGGCTAGCGCATTTAGCAGTGCCGGCACACCCGATAGGAAGTAAACAAAGGTCAGTGCAAAGTAACTTAAAGGGAGTGAGTAAAAGTGAAAGATATAAGCTGCTGTAAGGGAAAACAGAGAGAGTAGCGCCGTTTTTATGGGTAGATTTACTGCCCATTTGCGGGAGGAGGGGATTAGAAAAGGGCTGAGGGTCTCCTCAAGGTTAGAGGCGAAATAGGCGTCGAAGAGGTGGCTATGACCGAGATGTCTCATGGTAGAAATATCTCGCTTAAAAAGAAGATGGCGCCTGTAGAGAGACCAAGAAGAGCTAGATTCCAAACGCAAGCCTCAATAGCACGGTTACCCTCGATCCGTACCGAGATGTAGCTTGCAACCACCACAAGTATACCGCTTGCAAAGGCAGCTGGTGTGTAGGAAAAGAAATAGGTTGTGGCAAGCAAAATGGCGCTGCCAAGCAAAATACCAAAGAGCGCGCCGCTAGCTTGTTTAAGAGGATGCTCGTAAGCTTCGAGAGGGATAGCCATTTCCTCTTCAAGCATCACCATAAGCGCGCGATTTTTGTCGGCCATCAGTACGGTAACAACTTGGTCTAGTAACTTGCCAGAGAGCCCCTTGGCTTCATAAAGTGCGCGCAATTCAAGGGTCTCTTGTTCCGGGTGGTGTTCAATCTCGGATATTTCTTCTTGCGAGAGACGCTTGAGTCTCTCCATGCGTGCTGCCCCAAGCAATTGGCTGCGGCCGCATTTCCAAATGAGAAGGGACGCGCAAAAAAGAGCAAGAAAAGCAAATGTTTTTGTCTCTGAAATAGATAGAAGAGGAAATAGAGTGATTAGCAACAAAAAGAGGAAGCTAACCTCTTTTAGGGAATCAGAAAAAGCTGCCATGTGGCCAGGCATTTCAATACCGTGGACTTCGGCTGAAACGGATCTGCCTTTCTTACGCGCCTCGATGATGTGCTCAAGTGGGCTTTTATTATCAAAATGTTCGTGGTCGCTCATAATTTCCTTTTAACATGATCTAAAGAAAGAGAAAAATAAGAGGATGATAGGATAGTGGGATAAGAAATTAAGATTAATTTGTTTTTTCTTTCTACTATCCTATCATCCTCGTATTTTCTCTTTCTTTTCTTTTTGCCACGCCGAAGCTTTAGCGTAGGCAGATTATCCTTGAGTGAGAAGGGCGCTGGCGAGGGTGTACATTGCTATCTGGTCCTCTCGGCTTATTGTTTCGCGCGCGCTATGCATTGCCAGTTGTGGTACACCGACATCGACTGTTTCAATCCCAAGGCCAGCAGCAAAAATTGGCCCAATGGTTGATCCGCAAGGAGTATCTGCACGCGCCAAATAATTTTGTGTCGGAATTTTTTTCTCTAGGCAGATTTTTACGACCTCTGCCACTCCTTTTCCGCTGCTAGCATAGCGCACTCTGGCATTATACTTAATGGCAATACCTTTGCCAAGCAACACTTTGTGGGACGGGTCGCTCTTCTCGGGATAGTTAGGGTGTAGGCCATGGCACATATCGATTGAGAGGGCAAGCGAGCGCGCTTTGGCTTGAATCAGCGATGTGCGGGGGCAGGTGCCATCGGATGCAATGCGCATCATCAGATCTCGCGCAAAGCAGGATTCGGCTCCCTCGCGGCTCGATGAACCGATCTCTTCGTGGTCAAAAAATAGGGCCATCTGGATACTATTGCTGCGCGCCTGCGACTCTCCAATGGCAAGCAGTGCGCAGTGGCAGCTGGCTAGGTTATCTAGTCTGTATGAGCTTATCATTTCCCCACTAGCGCCAACTACTTGCGGCAGCTCTTGCGGAGTTAAAAAAAGGTCAAAACTCAGGATTTTTTCATTTCCTACTTCTTTCTGCAAAAGCTCTCTGAAATACCCTTTTTTCTGGTTCAGCGCAAAAAGAGCCGGCAAGTGCTCCTGCGCGTTTAAAATAAGCCCCTTTTCATTGACCTCGCGCTGCTGGTGAATGGCAAGTGATGGGATGATAGCTGTTTTCTCTTTGAGGGAGATCAGCCTCTCACCAATAGCGCCATTGGCTCGATCTGTAAAGATCCGGCCAGCGATAGTGAGTGGTCTGTCGAGCCAGCTGTAGTAGAGGGGGCCGCCGTAGACCTCGGTCTCAAGAGAGAGCATGCCGTCGCGCTCGCGCTCCCCATGTGGCTTCATTTTAAAGGCTGGGCTGTCGGTGTGGGCTGCAACAATTGCAAACCTCTCCATAGTACCACTAGCCATGCGCCAAGCGGCAAAACTCCCGCCTCGCCGCACCATGTAGCTCTTGCCGCTCTCTAATTTCCACGGCTCGCTCTCATCAAGCAGCGTAAAACCCAAATTCAGGAGATAATCGCTCATCTCCTGGCAAGCGTGCCAAGAGGTTGGCGCATTTTGCAGAAATTGAAGTAGGTGGTCGATTTTTTCGGACGGGTTCATGGGCAACTCCTCAAGCCTTTAAATCCCCATACTACAATTTTCTTGATTTTACTGTGGTCTCAAGTTGCGCAGCTCCTTTTTCATGAATT
Organism: Chlamydiia bacterium; assembly: GCA_043751475.1. Classification (GTDB taxonomy): domain Bacteria; phylum Chlamydiota; class Chlamydiia; order Chlamydiales; family JAYUZV01; genus JAYUZV01. The sequence continues at coordinate 5,532 of JAYUZV010000035.1, read as the reverse complement.
TTGGCGTACGAGTTCTTTTAGCTCTTGCGGCAATTTATGGGATGTTCCATCGCTTGTTCGGAAGCGAGGCTTGCCTTTATTTCTGGTAGGTCCTTGTCCATATTATTTTCTACTCCCTGTTTTACCATTAAATGGGTGCCGTCTAGGAAAATATTAATTTTAAGGAAATGAAAATATCAGATAAGGCTGTAGCGGTTGCCTATTTCGTAGACAAGGGCACTCCTCTCATCTTTGCCGAGCTGTACGAAGGGCTTATTGTGGATAATCTGTGAAATAAGACGATACATCGTCTCGATAAGAGGTTTTTTTGGCCCTGACTCCGATTTTTGAAAGAGAGGCTCAGTTCCTAGCTTATTTTTCACGATTTTCATTAGCACTTGCAAGGCAATTTCGTGGGTTGTTTTAAGAGGGTTGCGCTGGGTTTTGCCATCAAGTAGCTCAAGTGTGCGCTTCTTTACGCGAGCGCTGAGAGTTCGATCAAGCTCTACTTCTTTGAAGATTGCCTCGACACTTTGAACAGCTGTGTAACTCTCTTCCGAAACAACCACTGGTTCATCTTGAGCTCCATCGACCAGCTCCCAGGTGTCAATTAGAGGATCTAGGATTTCCCAATCGGATAGTGATCCTGAAGATCTGGCGGGTGATGACATAATGGTTCTTCCTCTAATTTATGAATAAGTGTGCCACTAAAAGGTCTGCCTGTCAATATTACGACTGAAGAATAGAACGGACTTCTTCTTGAATCTTGGATCCTAATCCGATGATATGATCTTGAGTTAGCTCGACTCTTTCGAATCTTTTTTTATAGAAAAAAGAATCTTTTGATTCTAATTGAACGGCGAGGAATTGAAATTCACGTATAAGGTTACTGAGCTTTTCATTAATATTAGTAAGTTCTTTGGTAAGGAGCTCTGTTCTTTTTCTTAATCCAAGGACGCCTTTATGTTGTAATTCATAGCGTAGGTTAATTTTTTCAAATTCTACAACCATTCTTTCTTTCTCTTTCGTATAAAGAAGGTTAATTTCTTGATGTCTTAGACGGGCTGATAGGATTTCTAGTTGTCCAAATTTTAATACGTGTTTGGTATGGCTCTCTGCGAATAATCGAGCGCTATTGAAATAGTGGTCCCGTATAATTTTTGTTTTTTTAAAATCTTCTAGGAGCTTTTTTTCTGCTAGCCATGTTGTATGATACTCTTTTGCTTTTTCGACAGCTTTCTTTCCTAATTCAGAAACCGTACTTTCAATCTTAAACAATGTAGGAATAGTATGAGATGGCAAAACGAGTGCCACGTATCCATAAGATATGGATGCTTCAGCCCTTTCAGTGATATCTCCATAGCATAAATCGGTTGATTTGGGGGTTGAGAGTGTGGGGAGTGGGGTTGGTGAAAATGCTAATATTGTCATGTTTTAATTTTTAGTTATGTTTCTAGTAAGCTTGTTTAGAATATCATCTATTGCAGAATAGGTAAATATGAAAATAAGTTTATTGATTAAACCTTATTTTTTAATGTGCTGGTATAGCGGGGTGTAATCGGGCAGAGGAGCGTTTTTGTTTCCAAGAATACTCTCTACTGTGCTCTGAATGTTCTGTAGAGTCTTTGTGAGTTGACCATGCTTATCCGAGAGCATCTCTTTATCCGCCTCTGAGGTGATGAGCGGATCTTTTAGTCCCTTTACTACGATGACGCGGTGGTTATGCAATAAAAACTGGATTTTCTCTTCGACTGCCCCTGGAAGGGCCTGGATAGTAGCTGTCTTTTGCTGGGTAGTTAGAAGAAAATTTTTTAGTTTCTCCTGTTCGTGGTGGGCTTGGGTTTGTTATAAAGAAAAGAGAAAATAACAGGATGGCAGGGTAGTAGGATAAGAAAGAAAAACAATTTAATTTCTCTTTCTTATCCTACTATCCTGTCATCCTGTCATCCTGTCATCCTGTTATTCTCTCTTTTTTTCTTTTGTTACAGCATGACGATGCTATTGTGCTAGGACGGTTTTAGTTCGGTTATACCGCCCAGGTACTTGTGAAGGGCCTCGGGAATGGCAACAGATCCATCCTCGCGCTGATTATTTTCAAGCAGTGCCACCATCAGTCGCGATGTGGCAAGTCCTGATCCATTCAGGGTGTAGACAAAGCGCGGTTTATTTGCTTTATCGCCCCCTTTACAGCGGATTTTTGTTCTGCGCGACTGAAAGTCGGTGCAGTTGGAGACAGAAGATACTTCGTAATAACGCTCTTGGCCTGGCAAAAAGACCTCGATATCGATTGTTTTGGTCGCAGCAAAGGACATGTCCCCTGTTACTAACTTCATCGACCTGTAGTGAAGGCCAAGGCCCTCTAACAACTTTTCGGCGGATCTGGTCATTTCGTCAAAAACGGTTGCGGCCCCCTCGGGGGTGGTGAAGCAGAACATCTCGACCTTGTTGAACTGGTGAATGCGGATCAGGCCGCGCTCTTTTGAGCCAGCAGCACCCGCCTCGCGTCTAAAGCAAGGGGTGTAGGAGACATATTTAATGGGCAGCTCATCCTCGTTGATTGTCTCGTCAGCGTGCATCCCATTTAAAACAACCTCTGAGGTTGGAATCATGTAGAAGTTGTGCTGATTGTCGGTTAGCTTATAGGCTTGACCAGCAAATTTTGGCAGCTGGCCAGAACCGTACATGATCTCTTCCCGAACAAGGTGCGGTGGGATAATCTGGGTGAAGCCATTTTTGATGTGACTATCTAGCATGTAGTTTAGAAGTGCCCACTCGAGACGCGCTCCATTGCCTTTATAGATAGGCCAGCCCGTTCCTGTTACTTTTGCTCCTCTTACAAAATCAAAAAGACCTAAGGTCTCGCCCAGTTCGACGTGATTTTTCGGTTTAAAGCTAAAAACTCTCTGCTCCCCAAAACGGCGAATTTCCTCGTTTTCTTTCGGGTCAAGGGCAATCTTGACATCGTCCATCGGAATATTCGGAAGGCTTGCAAGCTCAGTGTGCAGCTGGCTATCCACCGCTTCGAGCTCTTTATCCACTATTGCAATTGTCTGATTGATCTCCTCAGCTTCGGCGATTATGCTGCTTGCATCCTTTTTCTCGCGCTTTAGCGCCCCAATTCTGTCCGCAAGCGCATTCCTTCCTGCTTTCAGCTCGTCGCTTCTCCCTTTTAGCTCGCGCGATTTCTCGTCTAGCGCCATCAACTTGGTTAAATCGACCTCGGGCACCTTCGTCCGTAATTTCTTCTCTAGCCCCTTCGGATCTTCGCGCAACAACTTGATATCAAGCATATTTTGGTCCTCGTTAAAAAACGATCCGATCCTATAAAAAATCCCCTATAAAGTCAAACCACCCACACACCCAGCCCATGAGCGGCTAGCCCAGTGCGTGCACATCCCCATCACCCACCTAATAGGCTTCATTCCTTGCCAAAACGTGGCCAGTCCCACTTTATTCCATGGAATAAGGTGTTTTTGCGGGTTTTAGATGGGGGTTGGGTTTGTTTGTTTTTAATTGCTGTTGAGTAGTAGTTAATTTTATTATATAATATAATTACGCAATTATGTTTTTAAAAAAAGAGTGAAGCCATGACAATTAATCGATTTTCCACTGTATCACCATTTAATCCATCTATATCTCCCGTGTCGACAGTTTCAGGAACGGCGCTTCCAGAAGGTGAGGATCCCCCTGATCTTAATAAAAGAGTCTCCAATCTTTCTAGGCTATTAGAGGAAGCTGCTGATGTTGGCCCAAATGGGGAAGATAGTAATGGGTGCACCACACTTATGAAGGCTGCTAGGGTTGGCGATTTAGTGGCCGTTAAGCGCGAAATTGCTAGCGGCACGGATGTCAATTTCCGAAATCATTTTGGTGGAACAGCTCTAATGGATGCCGCTTTTCACGGGGGTGACCGGGTTGTTTTGGCTCTTCTTGAGGCGGGTGCTTCAGCTGTGCTTAGAAATAATCTAAAAGCCACGGTTTTAAAGCCCGCTCTTTCTGGGGGCCATACGGCCAGTGGCCGAACCGAATGTCTAAAATTTCTTTTGGAGGGAGGTGCTATTGTTGACTATATTAACAGTCAAGATGGCTTTACCGCTCAAAAATGTGCCAATAGGGCGTTTCACGTAGATTGCGAAAGATTGCTAAGTGAAGCGGCTATTCTAAAGAATTGTCGTGGACCATCTCTGTTAGAAAGGGCTGGCAGGAGCGACTCTTCTTCCGGCGATGACCTTCAATTTGATATCCAGATTTAATGGTGAGGTGCTACCTCTAAAAAGAACCTATCTGTTAATATCGCGCTATTAGTCTTGGGTAGGTAGTCATGAAAGTCTCGGAAAAAGAAAAAAACAGCTCACCGCTTATCATCCAGCGCCACCAGTTAATTCAGGCTGCTATCCGCTCGGATGACGAAAATTCTTTTTATTTCGACTGTCTCGAGGGGTGCTTGCTCTATGAAGATTTGAGTAAAAGCGACGAGCAGCTAGCTATTTTTCACGAGCGTATTTTGGGCGATCCGGTCAGATTTCAGCGCATTCCTGTTTTGGCTCTTTACGAAAAGAAAAAAATCATCGAGGGTTATCTCGAAATTGCGAAGCTCGACGACGATACGAAAGCAAAAATTCCAGAATTTTTGCAGAGTGCGACAGCGCCTGAGGTTTTTTGGGATTATATCAAAGATAATATCGCTGAAGTTGAAATTTGGACTCAGTATTACAATCAGCGCATGACTGTTTGGTCTATTAAGCTTCTGCGCAATTATAATGTTCTCTTTACATTTGAAGAGGATCTGATGCAAGACTTTACGCACGATGTGATTGAACGCTATAAACAGAATATGTTTACCCCTAGCAAAGGCGATGCGGAGGTCAAGCGTCTGCGCGCTATTGTGGTGGCAAAGGCCGCCGCCTATTACAATAAAGAGGCGCTAATCCACCGTCCGCGCCGAGGCCGTCCTCCAAAAGCCAAGGACGAGGCGCTCCAGGAAAAGATCTACTCGACCTCTTACTACACCCAGATTCCGGTGCAGCTTCAACCCTTTATTTTTCGTCCGTTAATAAATACTTTTTCGCCCGTTCTTTTTCCTTCAACGCACGAGCAGCTCTCGAGCTTTGGCGCGAGCTTGCGAGGGGTTCCTCTCCTTTCTGCCGACAGCAATTTGTCGAAACTCTCAGCGCGTCTTAGCGCTATTCAGAAAATCGGTCAGCCATCTGCAAGTCCGCTTGCCGGAAAAATGGCACTCTTCACAGCTCCAGCTATTAAAGTTACCGCTAGCCCGGTGGGTGATGAAGCAACTGTCAAAAAGCCTTTCCTTGGGGGTATTTTGAAAGGCGCTTTTGGCGAAAAAGCGCCCAAAGATGGCTCTACAAGCACCAGCAAAGTTTCTGTCCTCAAAGGCAAGAAGAAATAATTTTTTACCTTTTAAGCAACTTCATTAGGGGAGGGTTAAATTTAGCAGGTAAACCGGGAAGTTTATGTCCGTGTTTATTTGCAGATATCTATAACTTTTTTCGTACATGGCGTTTAATCACCTTTTTTTACCACCACAGAGAAGAG
>JAYUZV010000034.1:0-11498 GCA_043751475.1 Chlamydiia bacterium | reverse complement strand
TACTCCCTCCTCCATTCTGATAAGGGCTACGCTAAAAATATCGAAGTGAAAACCTACATTCTAAATGATACTCAGACAAGAGAGGTCCTTATCAATCCTCATGCTCCTATTAAACCCATTTTACCAGGTCGTCAAGAAGAAAATTTTAACATCGTAATTATTCTGTCAAACCGCGGCAATCGCGATACATGGGGCGTCCTACTGAAGCGATGGCGCGCGCGATGGCGGTGCAGTCCTATCGAGGTGTTTCTTCCAGCTGATACAACTACAGCTGTTGTGATTCAAGGAAGCTATAGCCTCTACGCTAAGAATGCCCACCTTATCGAGACAGAATGGAAAACTCTCTATACAGAGAAAGCTAAGGGGCTGAAAAAATGAGAGCGAGGTGATATGAGAGCCATCGTATCTGGACTATTGATTTGGTTTGCTATTTATGGGGCCGAAGATATTCATGCGACAGCGCGCGCTTTTGAATACGATAAGAGCGGCCATATTTCCCGTGTTACATATCCCGATAAGAACGTCATTAGCTACGAATATGATCTTTTAGGCAGACCTATCAAAGTTCTCTGTGGCGGAAAAAAGTATGCAGAGTTTCATTATGACGCAGAAGGACTCGTTACTGCGATGAAGGATGAGATTGGCACAACAAGCTACACCTATAACACCCTTAATCGCTTAATAAAAGTTGCTTATCCAGGGACGGATCCTGTTCATTATGAGTGGGATGTAAAAGGACGGCTTTCAAAGGTGATTTACCAGAAGGATTTTGCTGTAAGCTACACCTATGATTTAGCAGATAAACTTCTTTCAGTTCTCTCGCCAAAAGGTGAAACGCGCTATCTATACGATGAACTGGCAAATACCTTAACTAAGGTCATACTTCCAAACAAATGTGTAACAGAGTATGCGTACGATGCGGCAAAAAGAATCAGAGCTATCTCACACAAAACGGCTGATGGAACTCTTTTGCGTTCATTTACTTATCTATTTGACAAGAGTGGCAATCTTTCCTCTGCACAAGAATGGCGTGATGGAAAAGAGTATACCACCCATTATAGCTACGATAAACTCGGCCAGTTACTAGAAGTAAACAGGGATCACTCTTTCGAGAGATATACCTATGATTCATTCGGTAATCGGTTAACTAAGCAGACTCTTGATAGCACGATTCATTATCAGTACAACTCGATCAATCAGCTAGTGAAGGCAGGTGATAAGACATTTTCTTATGATCTGCGCGGCAACTTAATCAAAAAAATCACTCCTGAGCAGACGTGCTACTATACCTATGACGGTTTTAACCGACTTATCGCTTATCAAGATAAGAAAAACAAGGTCATTTATACCTATGATGGCACAGGGGTGCGCGTTGCAAAAACAGTTAATGGCAAAAAAACAAGCTTCGTCTGCGATGCAGTAGGTGGGTCATCACAGGTTCTATTTGAAATTGCTCCCGATAAGAAGGTTAAAAATTCCTACATCTATGGGGCTGGGAGAATCGGGCAAGTTGCAGCAAAAGAGTCTCATTTTTATCTGCACGATGCACCCTGTTATAACGTTGTAGCGCTTGTCAATGAAAAGCAAGAGATTGTAAGTGACTACACCTATGACGCTTTTGGATCACCAGAGAAGAGACCTCAAGAAGAGAATAACCCATTTATGTATGCCGGTGAGGCGTACGAGCCTGAAAGTGGTTTGGTTTATTTAAGAAACCGCTATTACGATCCGGAAATAGGGCGTTTTCTCTCTTTAGATCCATCTCCTGGAAAGTTGCACGATCCTATCACCTTTAACCCTTATGTCTATGTTAAAAATAACCCAGTTAACTTAGTAGACCCCTTGGGGTACGGAGAAGTGGTAGTGGCGGTCTATCCTGGGGGGACAGAGACTAAACTTGGAGAAAAAAGTTTTGCTGGCCACGCCTTTATTCACACAATAGACGATGCGGGTAAGGTAACAAAAATGGGGATTCATCCAGGAGCTAACACTCTTCGCCTCGATGAAATCGTTCCGGGAACTTTTACGCGTAGTTTTCCTGCTACCGATGAGCAAATCGGTGTGATTCATTCTAAGTTCGACTCTATGACATACAACGGCATTATGCACAACTGCGTGGATGCGGTGAAGGAAGCCATGGTTGAGGTGGGAGTGAAGTTGCCCGCTTGCACCACCATGGGCATTTCTAACCCAATAAAATTGGCGTTACATATAGAAGAGCTCAATGGAAAGACCGATTTACGCGATTGCCTGAAAGCTGAGAAAAATTTTGTAGCGGCCCCAGATCATTTTCACTGTCCTGCTTCACGGCCCCAGCCGCCTTTGCCTTCTCATATTGCGGTAAAACAGGCAGATGTTGGGGGTGTATCTTTCAATTATACGGCAAAAGTGTTGGGTTCACTTGGCAATATTGTCGGGGCAACCTATGACAGTACAACAGGTCAGCTCATTTTAGTTGGAGAGCAGACCTATCCACTGCCACCTATGGACTTTGATGACCTTGCTGTAGCTGTTAGATCAATCTATGGCCTTGGAGGCAAACCTCCTCACGATCCAGGGGTTTCAATTGACCCAGACCTTGCCGATCGAGCTTATCAAAAAGTCAGGTACGAGGGAGCAACAGAAAATACCCACTTTGGAAAAGTGATGTTTGAAGCGGACTATTTGCTTAAACAAATAGCTATTGGAAAGGATCCAGCAGGAAATGCTATAGAGGCAAAATCTCTTGGAGGGGCTTCTCTTTTTGCATCGCTTATTAATGAAGGTATAAGAGATTGTGACTATCGCTTCTGGTTTGTACCGCGCGCGGTTTCTTTGACAAAAACAGGTGATGGAAAATCTTTCATCTTCGATCAAAATGAATTAGAAATCCGGATGGAGTTGAAAGGGGCACCATCTTCTAGAGCAAAGAGTCTTGCTGAAGAATTTACATATAGGCTCAATCAAAATTTGAATGGTTTGGCAAAAGAATATCCTATTTTTAATGAGTTGAAGCGGCTTGCAAAAATTACGGCGGTTGTAAAATGGATGAAGGAAAATAGTATACCCATTGATTTGGAACTGTTTAGAAATTACCTTCCTAAGGTGGGGCATACTCCAAACAGAGTAAAGTCTGCTCTAAATGCGAGGCTTCTCGGCGGTATTTTGTATTGCACCAGCGGCGGAGTAACATATACGTTTAACAAGAGTAATTTTCATGAAAAAGTGGGGGATGAGGCAGCATTAATGGCAGAAGCTACCGAAGCAAGGCCAAATGAAGATGCCGTGAGCTGGCCTCTCGGTGATGGGTTACGCGCTAATGCACAAACACTCGTGCGCATGCCAAAGGTTGGTGCTGTGCGTAAAACATTTACCGATTTTTATCTTGCTATCTCAGGGGCGTTCCCTCTAGAGATCAATCGTTACTACAATTCGTTTAACGAAAGAGCATCAGGATTTGGTGTGGGGTGGGATGTACTTCCCGCACAGGTGGCATTTCCTGAGGGGAGAGGGAATATCAGGATCATCTGTTCAGGAGGAGATATGCGTCCTTATAGTAGAGTTATTCTTCGTTTTGAGGGAAGAGAGTATCTCTATATTATGAACCGTGTAGTAGGCGATTATGCGACCTATCAATCGAAGGAGAAATCTGCAATCCTTAAGGAATTTCCTGATGGAACATTTATTCTTGAAGAGCATCCGATTACCATGCATTTCGATAACTTGGGGAGATTAATCCAGAAGAGAGATGCGCATGGTGAGATGATGCGTTATGAGTATGGCGGTCTCAATCTCACTGCTGTTTTACACTCAAGTGGTAAAAGAGTCAGCTTAGAATATAGTAATGGTAAAATCTGCGCTCTTGTAGCTCCCGGCGGTAAAAGGATTGTTTATGACTATGACAATCAAGGGCAAATCGCTTCGCTTTCAGATGGCTTAGGACCGCTTGCTTTTTATCAATATGATGAGGATAAGAACTTGAGCAAAATTCTCGACCCAAGAAAACAGGTCTGCTTTCAAGCGACCTACGATCACTACCACCGAGCGACCCATATTAAATCTGGAAAGAATTCCCTCGAAAAAAGTTACAGCTTAAAAGACCACTCGGAGGCGATAACCAGCCAGGGTGCAGGTAAGCTCTTTAATCAATATGACAAAGAGTATCGCTTATTGAGATCGAAGGATAGCCGTGGCAAAGAGCTCACTTTCTGCTATCAGGGAAATAGTTCAGAAGTAAACAGAGTTCAGGATGATCTCGGCCATGAACTTGCCTATACTTATGACAATAAGGGAAATGTCACTTCGATTAAAAATAGTATGGGGAACCTTTCGAAATTCTTTTACGACGAGAACAATCGACTGATAGCGCTGCAGCACCCAAATGGGCTAGAGTCACTATATACCTATGATGGTAAAGGAAGAATGAGTGGGTTTTTTCCACTGGCACAACTTAAGCAAAAGGGTGATAGGCTTAGTGATTTTTCTTTCGAGCCGAATGAATCGATCTCTTATGAGTGGGATGACAAGGGGAATTTAGCAACGATAAAGCGTTCTGGTGATCCCTATATGACCTTTAGCTATGATGGCGATGGTAAACTTGTGGAGTCTATCAATGGGTCTGGATATTCTTTAAAGAGAGCGTACGATGAAAGGCTAAGGCTCTCCCGCATTTACGATAAATTAGGGAGCACAGAATATCATTATAATGAGCGAAATCAGATAACAAGAGTCTCGGGCTTTGGGGGCACAATTGCTTACAAGTACGACGATCTTTCGAATTTAGTCTCTCTTTGTGGAGGTAGCGGTGGTGAAACGCGCTTCACTTATGATGAGAGCGGCAATTTAATAGAAGTGCATGATGCTTTGGGTGGTATTACGCGCTACGGGTATAGCGAATCTAATAGACTTAGCAAACTGACATTTTCTAACGGCTCTTCTCAAGAAATCGAGTACGATAGTGAAGGGCGTTTGGTGCGTGAGCGTCTTGTCCCTTAAGACCCAATTGTGACGGGAGGTCCAAATGACATTGATGCGATTGCTCACGCAGTTTGTCTATCCGGCTCATTGCATGCAGTGCGGCTGCTGGATTGAGGCGCATAGGCCGATGCTCTGCGAGGGGTGCTCTCCGCTTATCGAGCTGCTCGAGCCGGGGGGGCGCTGCCCGAGTTGTTTCTCATCGACAAAGTGGCATCTGCAAGGGTGTGGGGGTGCTATTTCCAAAATCGCCGCCGCGTGCGAACATGAAAGTGTAGCAGCTACCATTGTCTTCGGGTTAAAATATGGCCGCAAACCTTTTCTCGCCTCTGGAGCCGGCAGTATTCTCTATCTGCAATACTTGCGGCTCGGTTGGGAAAGACCCGATTATATTGTGCCGGTGCCAAGCTCAAAAGCGCACCTTATTATGCGCGGCTACAACCAAGCGCTCCTTCTTGCGCAGGAACTTTCCAAACTCACCTGCATTCCCGTTGCGGAACTCCTCGTGGGCCCTACCTTCAGCTCGCCGCAGACTGGCTTTTCGCGTGAGGAACGCCTTGCACTTGAGGAAGAAACGGTTCAATTGGCTCTATCTGGGATTTCCCTTGCTGGCAAACATCTCCTTCTCATCGATGATGTCGTAACAACTGGCCGCACTCTTGAAATCTGCGCCTCGCGCCTCAAAAATGCCGGCGCCGCCACCATCTCCGCCCTTACCTTCACCCTCTCCGAATAGGGGATAAGACCATTTTCTAGACACAAAGAGGAGATATCGGAATAATGGAGGGGTTTTAAGGAGAGGGTAATGGGTAAAAGAAAAGCTAATTATGGAATTGATGCGCCGATGGTTATTGGGACGCTTTTCTTTCTTGCCTTTGTATCGCTTGGCAGCGCGCTCTACTTCTATCGTATGGCGGATTCGCTCCTATTCTGGTTCCTTTTTATCGATGCTTTTCTAACGGGCATCTCACTCTTTGCGGCAGGTTGTTGGATGGTCTATGGCATCAAAATAGCTAAGCCCAAAATCATTGGACAGATGGTGCAAAATCTTAAGCTAGCTGGTGATGAAAAAGTTCTTGACCTCGGTTGCGGAAGAGGCATTTTACTATGCGAGGTGGCAAAAAATCTTCCGCGCGGAGAAGTTGTTGGTATTGATCTATGGTCGGCTCAGGATCAGTCGGGAAATAGCCCCAAAAAAACCTTAGAAAATGCTGACCTGGAGGGTGTCAAAGAGAGAATATCTGTTCATACAGGGGATATTCGCGCTCTCCCTTTTCCAGATAACACCTTCGATGTGGCTCTTTCTAGCCTCTGTTTGCATAATATTGAAGATAGAGCAGGACGGGAGCAAGCTCTGCGGGAGATGGTTCGCATTTTAAAGCCTGGCGGCAAGTTTGCGATTGCCGATATTAGGCGAGCCAAAGAGTATCAAGAGTTTCTCTCCCTGCAAGGGATAAAAGTGTACTCCTCAGGGCCTCTTTACTCCTACTGCCCCCCTATAACCATTCTGGAGGGCTGTAAACTAAGCTAAGGGAATTTAATGAGGATGCGGCGGCCAGAAGGGGGGCGCATTGATTCTCGATAGGCCTCAGAGGCCTCTTCAGGGGCGTAGATGGTTGCGGGTTCTATTGGAAGCGGCAATAATTGACCTGTTTCAAAACCAACTTTTAATTCACGGAGCATCTCTGCATTTTCACTAAATCCAAAAGAGAGCGTGTTAATACCGATAATATCTTGGTTTTCCCGGTAGAGATCAAATAGATTAAGAGTTGTTTCGCGTACACGTGGACGACCCGCAATTAAAACCATACGTCCAAATTCTGAGAGCGATTTAATCAGCTCATTCCAGTAGGCATTTCCGACGCTGTTCAATATCACATTCACACGCCTTCCTTCATTTGCCGCAAGAATTTTCTCGGATAGATTTTTATCCTCATCATCAATAACATTCCAACCCAGTTGTTTTGCTTTTTCGACCTCTTTTTCTCCGTGAACAAGGGCAATTGCCTTGCATTTTTTATAGTGACAAATGGACATAGCTGCTCTGCCTACTTGGCCCAAAGCGCCGACAACGAGCACTGTTTCATTTGGCTGAATGTGTGCGCGTTTTTCAAGGCCATAATAAGCTGTGATGTAGGGGAGGGGCTGACCGCCGGCAATAAGAGGGTCAAGCGTGGTTGGAATTTCTGCAATTTCGGCAGGAGCGAGTTTAATGAACTCAGCGCCAACCCCATCAGAGCAAATCCCTGCACCGCCACCCCAAACGTTTTTGCCAATCAAATGCTTTGGGCCATCCACAACCCTGCCGCTAAAGTCTCTGCACGGAATGCGTGGAAAATGGACGTGATTAAAATGGCCAATAGCGCCGAGCGCATCAGAGGGATTGATACCCGAGGCAATGACTTTTATGAGACACTCACCTTCTCCAATAACCGGTATAGGCCGGTCAATTAAATCGATCTGAATGCTCTCTGAATTTTCAGCAGGCCGCGTGATATATAAGGCTTTCATACTCCTCCCATTTAAAGGCATCATCTTGTCCCCACCCTATCTTGTCAAGAAACCGTTTGTCAGCTTTTTGGTGTTCTTTTTTAGGGGGAATGGGCATAGTGTTGCTACTATTTTTTGGGGAGGGGATGGATGAGACGGATTGTGGTTGTGGGGACCTCGGGATCGGGGAAGAGCTATTTGGCGAGTCGGTTGGCTACGGCACTGGGGTTGCCATTTATCGATTTAGACGATCTATTTTGGAAGCCGGGTTGGGAGGCTCGGAGTAAAGAAGAGTTTAGTGCGCTTGTCGCAAAAGCGGCGAGTGGTAGAGCTTGGGTCATTGCAGGGAATCAGACCAAAATCCGCGAATTGATCTGGCCACGGGCCGATCTTGTTATTTGGCTTGACCTTCCACTCTACTTGCTGCTCTTTCGCGCCTTAAAGCGCGGTTTACAGCAAATTTGGAGTGGAGAGGAGATTTGTGGCGGCAACCGCGAGAGCTTATCGCGTCTTTTTGGGCCAAAATCGATTCTGATCTGGATTATGAAGACCTATTTCAGGAGAAGACGCATCTACCTGCCTCTTTTTACAGAAGAGAAGATGGTGCGTCTCACAAGTTCAAAAGAGATTCCTGCGCTAATCAGCCGCTTAACAGCTCTCGCTCAGTAGAGGAGGATTAAACAATAGGATTGAAGTTCGTAGTGGAGCTCTTTTGTTTATTTGTAGATAGTTATAACTCTTCTCTGTGGCGGTAAAAAGGTCATTAAACGCCACGTACGGAAAGAGCTAGAAAAACAAGCTTAAGCGCTGCGCTTCAAAATCTTTGCAAAGTTACCTGCAAATAGTTGAAGGGCCCATGGATGGACTCACCTATAAAAAGGTGGTTACGCTTCGACGGGCTCTGCGGAGGGTTTGACAATTTGGACCATGCCGTTAATAACGGCCCCTTCATCGACGGTGATGGATGCTGCTTTAATATTGCCAGTAACGTGGGCGCTGCCTTGAAGGACAAGCCGTCCTGTCACCTCGATATTGCCCTCTACGCGGCCAGAAATAATCGCCTCTGAAAGGGTAATATCCGCCTTTACATAGCCGCTTTCTCCGACAATTAGCTTGCCATTTGAGAGGAGCTGACCGGTGAAGCTGCCATCGATTTGGAGCAGATTCTCAAAGGAGATCACTCCTTCAATGGTTACGCTGCTGCCGATGATTGTCTCCGGGCGCTCATTTTGAAAATCGGTTCTATTGTAGTAGGTCGGCCCAGCAGGAGCTGCAGGCTCTGCACTTTCAAATGGGTTGTCAAGCCCGTCGAGGGTGTCATTTTCGCGCTCATCTGAGACCTCTCTTGAGAGAAAGCTCTTCGCATATTTTGTGAACATCATTTTACTTTCCTTATCAAACCTCTAAATTGCGCCTGGCCATTTGAATTTGGCGGCGTAGTCGTTCATCTTTTTCCAGCTGGCCCCCCACCTTTTTCCAGGCGTGGAGCAGCGTTGAGTGGGTTTTTCCTCCAAAAGAGGATGCAATTTTTACAAGAGAGTCGCTAATCATCTCTTTAGCTAGGTACATGGCGACCTGCCTTGGAAAGGCGACATCTTTTAGCCTTGATGTGCTGCGCAAATCGCTGACGCGCACTTCAAAAATTGAGGCGACGCTCTTCAGAATGCCCTCAACTGATACGCGCTTATTTGGGCTCTGTTGAAAGAGTTCTGACAGGGTTTTTTCTACCACCTCTTCCGTAATTTCAATGCCCATAATGCGGCAGTAGGCGCTCAATCTGTTAAGTGCACCTTCTAACTGCCTGACGTTATTAAAAATGTGCTCGGCAATAAAAAAAGCGACCTTCGTGGAGATTTTCAGCTTTTTTTGCTCTGCTTTATGCTGAATAATGGCTACGCGCGTCTCTAAATCGGGGATGCCGACACTAGCCACAAGACCCCACTCCATCCGCGCAACCATCCGCTCGGAGAGTTTGAGCTGTCCGGGAGGCTTATCGCTTGTAATGATGATCTGTTTGTTCTGGTTAATTAAACTCTCAAAGGTATTGCAAAACTCTTCTTCAAAGTTGAGCCTGCTTTGAAGAAACTGAATATCATCGACAAGCAGCACATCGAGCGATCTGTAAAAGCGCTTCATCTTATCAACCGACTTATTGCGCAAATGGTCGACAAGGTCATTGATAAACCCTTCGGTTGTGATGCATTGCACCTTTAGCTTCTTGTTTGTCTGCCTAATGTGGTGGCCAATAGCATGAAGGAGGTGGGTTTTGCCAAGGCCCACGCCACCGTGAATAAAGAGCGGGTTATAGGACTTGCTCGGCCTTGTTGCAACACCAAGTGCTGCTGATTTAACAAACTGGTTGGCGGGCCCTTCAATGTAATTTTCAAAGAGGTAGTTGCTGTTGAGGTGGAGTTGAAAAGAGGGGTCGCTAGGAGCGCTTTCGCCCTCATCTGAGCTTCCACTATTCTCTGCTGTACTGCTCGCAACCTTCGCAATTTTAGGCGAGTTAATAATGAATTTGATATTGGCGCTTCCATTATTTTTGCGTGGAAGGAAAGCGGCGAGGTCATCTTTGTAGTTGTCTATTAGATACTCTTGAACAAAGATATTTGGTACTTCAAGAGTGATCTCATGATCTGTCAGAGATAGCAATTTAATGGGGGCTATCCAGTTTTGGAATTCCGTATTCGAGCAGCGTTTTTGAGCGAACTCAATAAACTGTGACCAGGCATCCTCTTGTGTTTCAGCTAGCATCATCTCTCTTAAGTATCCCATTTGGTTTTTAAAAGCGGTCTCTTGTGCGGGTAGCCATATTTAATGCACATAACCAAAATCTAACACGCGATTTTCAGGGCGGCAAGGAATTTATTATCAACATTCCCACAGGGCTTACTTAAACCGTTGAATCTAAGCCGCCGAGAGAGGGTAAAAAAAATGAAACCCCGCAGGGATTGTTCATAACTTTTTCAAACAACTGAAAGTGAGTGGTTTGCGGGCTGCTCGCCTGTGCAAAACTCTGTTGACAACTTAGTTGATACTTTTTATTTCAGCTTCAAATATAGCGCGAAAGGAGGGCTGCGGCTTTGCTGGAAATGGCGGTATCCTTACTTTTCAACAGCTGTTCGGCCTGTTGAATACCCATATTGCGGTAGCCTTTACCAAACAGGGCTTTTGCTCTGTTGAGAAGGGTTTTCTCGCTTTTAGAGCCGGCATTAAGTGCTTGGTCGAATAGGGCCAGAGCTTGCTCGCTCTTTCCTTCCTCGAGGTAAATCGCACCGAGGGTCTCTATGTCGTAGAGATTGTCCTTTGCGAGGATTGTAAGCGCCTCAAAAATTTCGCGGGAGGTGGGATATAGACCTTGGGTGATGTAGGTGTATCCGAGGGCGCGCAAATCGTGGATCTGTTCGTCCTTGAAATTCAGCAGATTGCTCCATTCTGGGTTGTGCTGGTTCATGAAATTACCCCTTCTGGTATTGCGTGCGTCTTGTGTTGATCTCATCTAAAATATTCGAGAGGTGGCAGAGTCTATCGAGAAAAGTGGAGAGCACTTCTTGGTCTCTATTTTGCTCTGTGGCCATATTCTCTTTATTTTCTCCGCTTGTTTGCACCAGTAATCGCATCTCTTGAAGTTGCGCTCCTGTCCCAATAGAGGGGACAAGTGACCATGTGTAGAGGCGGCCGCGCATTCTGTTGAATTCTGGTGGGGCGGAAAAGTCCGCGTATGAGGGAATCTCGTAGAGTCCAAAGAGCTTTTCGTAGCTCGACTTACTCGCCTGGTAGGTGTCGATTTGCGACTTTCCGGCGACATTTACAGACTCTTGCGCAAAGGACTTGTCAACTGTCGCCTCTTCCCTTGCGTAGTCTTTCGATGCTGCATCCCAATCGGGATTTGCCGGCCCGCCAATTGCTGTATTAATATCTGCCATTTTAATTCCATAAACCTTATTAATTGATTTTTGCCATTAACATTAATAAACTATCAAGCTTTTTGTTTTTAGCAAGATCACAGGATCCGCAAAGGGATAAGAAAAGCAAGAAAGCAAGAGAAATTGGCA
>JAYUZV010000033.1:0-6147 GCA_043751475.1 Chlamydiia bacterium | reverse complement strand
TAAGGTAGGGCCTCCATCCGATATCAGGATGATATCGCGATTAAGTGCTTCTAACTTTTCGTTGTGTAGGTAGAGTTTCTCCTTAATCTCTGGATAAGCATCTAACTTTTTATAAAGGTCTCTGTGTAGTGCCAGATTTAGAGAGCACATTTGAGGGATTTCAAAAAGGGTGTCGCCCGCAATCACGCACTCTTTAAATAGGGTTTTAAGATCATTATTTAGCCAAGATGTCTTGGAAATAGGCTGTTGGCGCAGACCCTCAAGGCTTTCTGATACAAGCGTCTTATCGACTCTCAAATCAATAACAAGAACCTGTTTAACACTCGGCAGTAGAATTTCGAGGAGATCAGCTGGATTTTTTGGGTTAAATAGCCCAGTGGCAAGATCGAAGTAGAGCTTATTACAAATGCCATCTGGGTTGCTTGAAAAGCTTAGGCAAGTGTCCTTATTTTGTTCCTCGCGGCTCTGGCAGAGCGCCTTGAAGCCATCCTGGAGCTTCTCGCTGTGGTTAAATAGATTTTCAAGTTTCTCCAGCTCACTTGCTAGCTCATTTATCTCCACTACACGGTTTAGTGAGGGCAGGTCTTTGATTTCTAACTGCGCGGCACCCGCTTGCAAAGCCGTAAGCGCTTCTCTAGCCAATAGAAAGAGGGGCCTTTCTCCAAAACAGCCCTCGGTTAAAGGAGGTAAATGATTAGTTGAATTAATTCCTGGAATTGTTGTCATGGCTTTCTCTTAATGATTATAAAAAACAATTATAGCAAATACAATAAATATATTCAATATACTGGTGATTTCGGTTAAGACTATCTGCATGAGATCTCTAATGTCTTTTTAAATCATCAATTATTTTAATTGGGGAAGAAGCGGGAAGGTTTTCTTGTAATTAGCTTTAATTTATTGAATATAATTATAATTCTAGTTAGCAATGTGTAAAAATAGCGTATTGCTAATAAATGATTATTCACGGACAATATTGCTCGCTACCGAAAGAGAAAGGCCGTTACATGAACTCTGCCCAGATTCCTATTCCGACAAAAATCAGTCTTGTCAAGTGGATGCTGAGAAAATTGCGCAAAAAAACAAAAGGCAATGTGCGGACAGATATTCCGCTTGACTACCGCTTCCCGAAAGAGAGCCTGATTATTCACCCAGACTATCCAACAGCGCGCTGGATGGGTCACTCGACTTTCTTGCTCGATATCAATGGGATAAACATTCTGACCGATCCTGTCTGGAGCGAGAGGTGTTCGCCGTTTCAAGGATTTGGCCCTAAACGCACCCACGAAATGCCGTGCGCTATTGCCGATTTGCCTCGTATTGACTATGTCTTGATTAGCCACAACCACTTTGACCACCTAGACAGCGCGACAGTGAAAGCATTAAATAAGCGCTTTCCAGATATAGTCTGGATTGTTCCTGTAGGCGTGCGTCGCTTTCTTGAAAAGCGCGGTGTCGCCCAAATTATTCAGCTCAAATGGTGGCAAGATATTCAGCTCGAAAATGGGCTGAAAGTAACAGCGACTCCCTCTCAGCACTGGTCGGGGAGAGGACTGTTTGATGTGAACAAGAGCCTCTGGTGCGGCTTTGTCATTGAAGGTAGTCGTAAAAATGAGCAGCGCTGCAGCTGCTACTTTGCCGGAGATACGGGCTATAACGAGCGAGATTTTAAGCAAATTGGCGGCCATTTTGGCGGTGTTGACCTGGCGCTACTGCCTATTGGCGCCTACGAGCCCAATATTCTGCTTAAAAGTTGCCACGTCAACCCGAGTGAAGCAGTCAAAATCCACCTCGATGTCGGCTCGAAACTCAGCCTTTCTATGCACTGGAAAACCTTTCCAACGCTGACAGATGAGCACCCTGAGCAGCCCCCCTACGAGCTACAGCAAGCGCTGCTTGAAGCAGAGGTGCCGCACGCTCACTTCCGCGTACTAGACCCCGGCGAGCGCATCAACTGGTAACCTTGCCACCCGCAAATTGCGCTATTCACTTTTTCTAGGTTCAGCCTGCTTTTAAATAGAAATAGAATTGATTTCATCTTTTTTTGTTTAGTAAAAAAAAGTTTAATTTTTTGGCAAATATCAAATAATAAAAATTTATTGAAGGGGCACTTTATTATTGGTGAGTAAAGTATGCCATTTCTTGAGATGGCGCCTTGATCTTATTGAATAGGCGCACTAAAATGGGTCTCATGAAAAAGTATTGCCCCTCTATCTATCAGACCCTACGAAGAAAGACACGCGCTGTGCGGGTTGGCTCCCTTTTTGTGGGTGGCGACAATCCGGTGCGGATTCAATCCATGACCACCTCCAGCACCCATGACGTCGCGGCAACAGCCGATCAGGTGATGCGCCTTGCGGACGCTGGCTGCGAAATTGCGCGCGTGACTGTGCAAGGTATGCGCGAGGCAGACGCCTGCGAGGGAATCAAAAACACTCTTATTCAGAAAGGCTATACGATCCCGCTTGTGGCTGATATCCACTTCTTTCCGCCGGCAGCTATGCGCGTGATCGATTTTGTTGATAAAGTGCGCGTCAATCCAGGAAATTTTGTAGATCCGCGCGCGAGCTTTAAGTCAATCGAGTATGACGATGCCACCTACGCTCTAGAAATCGCGCGTATTGAAGAGAAGTTTGGGCCGCTGGTCGAGAAGTGCAAAAAGCTCGGTAAATCGATGCGCATCGGCACCAACCACGGTTCGCTATCGGACAGAATTATGAACCGCTATGGCGACACTTCATTTGGTATGGTTGAATCGGCGATTGAATTTGCGAGGGTCTGCCGCAAACTGGGCTTCCACGAGATGATTTTTTCCATGAAAGCGAGCTCGCCAGTTGTGATGCTGCAAGCCTATCGGATGCTGGTGGCCAAAATGGATGAGCTCTCTTTAGAAGAGAGCGAGCCGTGGAACTACCCGCTCCACCTAGGTGTGACAGAGGCTGGTGATGGCGAGGATGGGCGCGTTAAATCGGCTGTCGGCATGGGAGCGCTTCTGCTCGATGGGCTTGGCGATACAGTTCGCATTTCACTAACCGAGGATCCGTGGCACGAGATCGACCCTTGCAAGCGCCTTGTGCGCTACGCAAATAGCTGCCAAAATCGAGGGATCGCTCCATTTACCGAGAGCCACCGCAATATTGAGGCAATTTCGCGACGGGTGCCGCTTATTCCAGAAAAGAGTCTGCTCCACCGCGATGGCACTGTGATTTTAAAAATCGAGCCGAAAGATTTAGATGATCCTGAGCTTTTACAAAAAATTGGGTGCAAAAATGGCCGGAAAGAGGTTGGAACGGCCGATGCACTCTATATCAACGAGTTATCTGCATCTCATCCGATGATTGAGAAACTAAAAACGATCGGTGTTAGCGTGGTTACAACCAGACCGGCTATTCCGGGAACGCTTCATCTTCAGTCCCTTGCTAGCGCGGAAGATGGAGCGAGGGCTGTTTATCTGAATCTTGAAGATGAGAGCTCTTGGGAGAGAATTTCGCAAATCCAACCCGAAATGATTTTTATTATCGGAAAAGAGGCACGTCTCCATAGAGCGCGCAAATTTTATGAGTGGATGCAAAATCACTTTATTGAATCGGCTCTTATTCTTGCATTTGACTATAGTGCTAAAGCTGAAGATCTTGTAATTGAAGCGGCAGCCGAAATGGGAGCGCTTCTAGCGGATGGAATAGGTGAGGGGGTGGCTATCCGCGCTTCTTTACCTGTTCAAACACTCCACTCGCTCTCTTTCACCCTTCTTCAAGCTGTGCGTATGCGCACCTCAAAGACTGAATTTATCTCGTGCCCTTCGTGTGGCCGGACCCTTTTTAACTTGCAAGATGTGACAGCACGCATCAAATCGCGGACGGCGCACCTGCCAGGCGTTAAAATTGCTATTATGGGGTGCATTGTTAATGGACCGGGTGAGATGGGAGAGGCAGACTTCGGCTACGTCGGCTCCAAAACTGGCAAGGTCGACCTATATGTGGGCAAGCAGTGCGTCGAGAAGGGGATCGACTCGCTTGAGGCGGATGACCGCCTCATCGACCTGATTAAAGCGCACGGCAGATGGGTAGACAAGGAAGCCGACCTAGCCCTCAGCCTCTCCTAAGTAATCTCAGTAGGGGAGAGTCAAGCCATAGGACTGAAGTTCGTAACCAAGGCGTTATTTCTTTAAAAAACACCCATAACTCCTTTTGTACGTGGCGTTTAATTACATTTTTTACCACCACAGAGAAGAGTGAGAAGAGTGAGGGCTTTGCCTTTCTTACGTTTTTTACGATCTACTCCTTGCCTCCGGCAAGGAGTAGATGTCATGAAAAGGGTGGAAATGGCGGAGCCCTCACTCTTCTCTGTGGTGGTAAAAAAGGTAATTAAATGCCACGTACGAAAGGAGTTGGAAAAATAGGTTCAGGTGCTCCGCTTCAGAATCTTTGCGGGGTTACCTGCGAATGTTTGAAGGGCCCTTTCATGGACTCTGTGGTGAAAAAATGACGATTAATGGCTACGTTTGGGAAGTTTGTTTTTCTAGCAGGGCAATGTTTTCGTTAATGCGAGTGATATCCTTCTCCTTAGTTGCCCTTATAAGGGCTTCTTTCGCGATTTCTAGAGCAGTATGACCACTCTCATCCACATTGTCAATTTTAGCGCCTTTATCTAGCAGCCAAGAGAGACCATCCCTATCACCATGGGCAGCAATAAGCATTAAAATGGTGCGGTTTCCAAGCGGAACCCGGACATTAACATTTTCCTCTTTCTGAAATAAACGCTCCGCGCATTGAGTATGGCGCCCCATCAGGGCGTGGATGAGGGGGGTCCACCCATTATTATCGGACTTGTCGATTGTTGCATGATTTTCTGCCAGTAGACTCAACGCCTCTAGATTACCATCAAAAGCTGCTATGTGTAGCGCTGCTGCCCCGTTGTTGTTTGTATAGTCGACATCAAAACCGGAATCAAGCACAAGTTTCATAATCTCGAGGGTCGTGCTCTCTCCGCCTGCGTAAATAGCTGCTGTCAAAGGGGTTAATCCGCTTTCGTGGCGGGAGTTAAGCTCCTCTTTACCCAAGTCTTTAAGGATAGAAATAATACTCTCTTTGTCGCCTACCTGAACCGCCGCAATTAAGGTGTCTACTGTCGGTAGCGATCCCTTAACAATATCCATTACAAGCTCCTTGATCCATGCTGAACTTACACCAGTAACCATTTTCACACCTCATTACTAATTATTTTACCCCTCTTATTATAGAAAAAACCGCTTTTTCCGGGGTAAAAATAAAAAAAGCTTCCAGACAATACCTGGAAGCTTACGAAACAGATCAAAGAGTTTAGGGGTTGAAATTCCTCAATAATTCAGCGCACGCAGCAATTTGCCTTTTCAAGGGTTCTGGTTTTTTGGAATCGGGGCCTATAAACCCTTCAGCTTGCTGAAGCGCGGTCTGTTTATTGCGAGAACCTTTAATCTCCCGCTTAGCGCCAGCTTGTAAAAGCGCTTCCACGCATAAGGGCTCACCTATACGAACAGCCGCCATGAGAGGGGTATCCCATCCCACAACAACCTCATCGAGGTTTGCATCAGCATCAATTAGTAGGTTCAAACATTTTAAGAGCTCATCAGAACAGGGCCAGTCGCATTCGGCTTGGTTGTCATAAATGGAAAAGAGAGCGCCCATTGGGGTCATTCCTCCATTATCTTGACAGTTGACCATACCATTTTTAAGGAGTAACATTGAGACGCATCCGCTCTTTTTTCTCTCGCAAGCAAAATGAAGGGGGCTCTTATTCTCAAGGCCTCTAATGTTCGGATCTGCACCTGCATCGAGAAGGATCCCTACAATCTCTAGAGCATTTAGAGTGTCAACAGAGAGAGCTGCTATGAGTGGTGTATTTCCCTCATTATCCAGCTTGTTGACATCACTTGTTCGAATCCACTCCTTAACTCCCGCGACATCGCTTTTATAAATTGCATCCATAATCGGTGGTAGTTGAAACTGGTTGCTCCTCAGCGAAGCCCAAATAACTTTTTACAGCAGTAACTAAAAACATTTTAAGAGCTCATCAGAAATTAAAAATCACGGCATAGAGCCGATTCACTTCAATATTTTAACACTATTTACTTTTGATTTCAATTCTGAGGTGGAATAAAAAAAGCTTACG
>JAYUZV010000032.1:0-26394 GCA_043751475.1 Chlamydiia bacterium | reverse complement strand
CTCTTTCTTTTCTTATCCTGCCTATCTTGTCCATCCTGTTATTTTCTCTTTCTTTTTTTTTCTTATCCTTTCTTATCCTGTTATCCGTGCCATTTTTTGCTTTCTTGCTCTTATCTTTTCTTATCCATGCGCTTATCATGCTATCCATGCTACCACTACAGGTTTTGCTTGCCTAAAGAGATGCCTTTACGCGAATATAAGCCCTTATGATTGGATTTTGCCCACTAGCCTCAGGTTCAAAGGGGAACTGCACCTATTTTGCCAGTAAAAATACGCGCATTTTAATTGATGTAGGTATTAGCACGCGTCTTCTAGAAAAGCGACTTGATGAGCTGGGTGTGGGGCTTGATACCATTGACGCCATCTTAATTACCCATGAGCATATCGACCATATCCGGGGCCTTCCTGTACTACTTAAAAAGCGCGATATTCCTGTGCTGACTAACAGCGAAACAGCGCGCGCTATTTATCAGACAATCGGCACCTGTCCGCGCTTTAAACTTTTTACAACAGGCGAGCCTTTTGAATTTGGCGATCTAAAAATTAACCCCTTTAGTGTTCAGCACGATGCGGCTGATCCTGTTATGTTTACAATTGAAGCAGAGGGGGTTAAATTTGGTTTTTGCACAGATCTCGGGTTTGTTTCGACACTTGTTGCAAGTCAACTGCGCGGGGCTAACTATCTTGTTATCGAGGCTAACCATCAGCCGTCGATGGTTCACGCTTGCTCGCGCTCGCCTGTATATAAGCAGCGCGTTCTTGGGCGCCTGGGCCATCTTTCTAATGAAGAGTGCGCGCGCACGCTGCTCGATATTCACCACGATGGGCTTAAGCACGTCCATCTGGCCCACCTATCATCCGAGTGCAATAATCCGGAACTTGCCCTACAAATTGTGAAAGAGCACCTGCTTACGCATGGTAAAGAGGTTGAAATTGCCATTGCCTACCAAGAGAAAATCAGTAAGCAGATCCCTTTTCACACATTTAGCGTGAGTCCGTCGTAGGCGAGTTTAATTTTTCGCTGAGGTGCGAGCTTTTTAATGGAAAGGAGTCTCTTTTCCAAAAGAGTATCGCTATTTTTAGGGTCGTGGTGGGTAATCAGCCATGAGATCTGCTTTGGAAGAAGGTTGATAAAGGCCGCCAGATTGGGTAGAGAGCTGTGACCCCAGCCAATTCGGCTCTGATACTCTGTAGCAGAATATTGCGCTTCATGGATGATGTGCGTGCATTTTGCAAAAAAAGTGGTGAGCTCTTTCTGAACCTTTTCTTCCAAAAACAGCTCATTGTCAGTTGCATATCCAATGCAGATCTTATTAAGAGTAAAGGTGAAGCAAAGTGTCTTACCGAGGTGACAGGCAAGTGCTGAATGAATGGTGATGGCTCCAATTTTAAGGGCCGATCCAGGAGTGAGAATATGATAGACAATTTTAGCTTTGAAGTTGATTAAAGCAATAGGAAAGAAGGGGGCTGAGAACTGTTGAGAGAGTAGCTTTTCTAAGGGAGCAGGCCCGTAGAGATGGACCGTGCAGTGCGGGTCGTTTAACGGCGCAAAGAAGGGGAGGCCAATCAGGTGGTCCCAGTGCGTATGAGAGAATAGTATGTGATAGGTTTTGCGTCCTTCAGCAAGCCATTTTTCGCTCGGTGCGCGGATGCCACTACCGGCGTCAATAATAATTAGGTCATCTGCGCAGCGAATTTCGAGACAAGAGGTATTGCCTCCGTAGCGGGCATACTTTTTTCCTGATACGGGAAGGGAGCCGCGCGTCCCCCAAAAGCGGATCTTATTTTGCTTTTTCATAGAGGCTCATCTCCAGGCTCCTCACTTGCAGTAGCTGCTGCACCTCGGAAGATCTGCCGCGGTTTGGCACCATCGGCAGGCCCAACAATGCCACGCTCTTCTAGCTCGTCCATAAGACTTGCAGCTCTGGCATAACCAATTTTTAATTTGCGCTGTAAAAAGGTGGTTGATGCAATTCCCGTTGAGGTCACTGTTTGAACCGCCTCATCAAATAGGCTGTCTTTGGGTGCTGCCGCATCGTAGCCGCCCATATTGGTTAAGCCGGCCGCATCATCACCTGTCATTTTGTCAAATGAGGAAATTAGATATTTGTTGCGTGCTTGGCGGGTGATGAACTGGATAATTTTATTAATCTCATCATCAGATACATAAGCACCCTGGGCGCGCATGAGTTGCGAGCTTCCGGGTGGCAAAAAGAGCATATCTCCATTGCCGAGGAGGCTTTCGGCGCCGACATCGTCGATAATAATTTGCGAGTTGATGCGGCTTGAAACTTTAAAGGAGATGCGCGTTGGGAAGTTGGCCTTGATAAGTCCGGTAATCACCTCACGTGAGGGTCTCTGTGTGGCCAAAATCAGGTGGATCCCGACAGCACGCGCCATCTGTGCAATACGCGCAATAGGTGTTTCAAGGTCGTTGCTTGAGGCCATCATCAGATCGGCAAATTCGTCAATAATCGCAACAATCCAGAACATCGTTTCGGGAACGGGAATATCAAGCGAGGCTTCAAGCTCCTTGTCGATTTTGCGCTCGTTAAAGGCGTTAATATTGCGCAGGCCCAGCTGCTTGAGCATCTCGTAGCGCTGCTGCATTTCGCGCACTAGCCAGTTAAGGGCAGCATAGGCTCCATGAGGCTCTGTAATAACAGGCGCAATTAGGTGCGGTAAATTTGTATAGGCCGAGAGCTCAACTTTTTTTGGATCGATCATCAGGAGCTTAATCTCGTCTGGTCTCGCATTCATCAAAATCGAGAGGATAATGGTGTTGATACAGACCGACTTTCCCGAGCCAGTTGCACCGGCAATGATGCAGTGGGGCATTTTGGCCAGGTCACTCATGACAATATCACCGCTAACGGATTTGCCGAGCAGTACTGGAATGTGTAGCTTGCGCCCCTCATGCTGATAGTGTTCAAGCATTTCGCGGAAGCTCACTTCCTGCGGAAAGATTGACGGAATTTCGACCCCAACAGCCGCTTTTCCAGGTATTGGCGCAATAATACGGATTGATTTTGCTTGCATGTTGAGGGCAATATCATTTTCTAGCGCCTTGATTTTTTGCACCTTAACACCAGACGATGGGTGAACCTCAAAGGAGGTAATGGTCGGGCCGCAATGGATCTCTCCCACCTTTGCTTCAATGCCAAAGCTGGCAAGGGTCTCCTCCAGAATAGCAGCTCTTGCTAGCAGCTCTTTTTTTAGTGTTGGGTGGTCGACTTTTTTTGGCTCTCGCAGCAGTGATGAAGGAGGAATTTGGTAGCTTGCGTAGTCGGCAGTTGGCGCAAAACTTGTAGCGGCAGCACTCTTTTTGATTTCGGGTTTCACCTCTCCCGACTTTGTATCTGGAAGCTGGCTGTCGGGAGACTTTATTGGAAGAGGGTTTGGGAGTGGTTTAGGAGGCTCTTTGATTTTTGGCGCGGCGGGTGGTGGTGGTAGTGAGCTAGTGCCAGAGTAGGTAGACCTGTAAGGTGGAGGGGCTAGGGTTGTGAATCTTGCATCGAGCAGTGGTTTTTGCTCGCTAGCTTCCTCTTTTCCAAATGAGAGGTTTTGGAGTTTGCCACCTTGCTTAGCAAGCCAATCTCTGCTTGCAAAAAAGATGAATTGTAAACCTTTAAGAAAGGAGGTGAAAGGGGTGCCTGTGAGCAGAAGAAGCGAGACGACAGATGTAAAGCCGAAGGTGATTGCCACGCCGAAGTCGGTGAGCAGCAGCTGTAGGTTAATTCCGGGCGCGTCGCGGTAGAGAAAGTAGAAAGGGGCACCACCTAGGTTACAGCGGGTTGCTCTGTGGGGGTAGGGAAAGTCGATGGAGATCGTTTCGCAGTAGACCTTTTTTGCAATTTCGTAGGGTATGCCAGCAGAAATTTCGGCAATAAGGCTGAGGAGGGTAGAAAACGAGAGGATAAAAAGAGAGAAGTAGAAGAGTTTAAATGGGGCCTCTTCGACTGCTTTTCCACAGAGCTTCTGAAAACCGAGCCAGCCACAGGCAATTGCAATAGAAAAGCTGGAGTAACCGAATAGAAAGGTCATGGCAATCGCTAGTATATGTCCCAGGTAGCCCAGCCAGTTGCGGTGGGGAAAAGACCACTCAAAGCTGCAGAGCGCAAGTAACATAAGTGCGGAGAGACCGATCAGGAAAATTCCCTTGCCCTCGGATCCTGCTCGCGCTCCTCTATTTTGGCTGCCAGCAGCGCCGTTAATGGTAGCCCGTTTTGCTGCTGGTGGTTTTGATTTTTTCATGCTGCTCTATAGGTTTAACCAGATGGCAACTGTAATGCCGAGAATTAGGCAATACCACGCGAAGTATTTTAATTGCCCGCTTTTCGACAAAAGGCGCATGGCAGCGCCAAGAGCCATTAAGCCTATGATGAACGAAGTGAAAAAACCGATCAAGCACGGAGTGAGATTTTCTAAAAAAATAGCGCTATTTGTTTTCTGCAGATGGTAGCTTTCAAGTAAAAGTCCGCCGGTGACAGCGGGAATCGATAGGATAAAAGAGAAGGTGACACTTGCCGCGGGACTCCAGCCGCAAATTTGGGCCGCGGATATGGTGGCGCCACTGCGCGAAATACCCGGAAAAAGGGCGAGGGCTTGCATTGTGCCAATTGTTAGATAGTCGCAGACGCGCGTACTCTCTTTGGGGGCTCTCCTTGTTCCAAAAAAATGGCCGCAAAAGAGAATGAGGCTTGTGATCATAAGAAAAAACCCGAGAAAGCGCAGGTCAGAGCAGGTGTCGCGCGCGGATTTCAGAAGAAAATAGCCCGGTATTAGTGGCAGTGAAGCGATGATGTAGGGGAGCATTTCACGCGGCTTCATAACGAGCTCTAGCAAGCTTTTGCGGAAATAGATAAGCAGCGCGCAGACAGTACCGAAGTGGCAAGTAAGGTCAAAAAGGATGGTGTCGCTAGTCTGAGGGAGTCCAAGTAGAATTTTAGCGAGTTTGAGGTGAGAGGAGGAGCTTACCGGAAAAAATTCGGTCACCCCTTGGATAATGCCGAGAAGAAGGGCTGCTAGAAGAGACATAACCACCACTTTAGTGGGTGAATAAGAAAAAATGGGCGACCGAAGGGGCTCGAACCCTCGACCCTCTGAACCACAATCAGATGCTCTAACCAACTGAGCTACGGTCGCCACATGCAAGGGCAATTCTAGATGATAGAGGCGTTTCTCGTCAATAAATTAGCGGTAAAGAAGATCGCTCCTCTGGCAGGTGAATGGCAAGAGCGAGAGCGAGCGTGAGAAAGAGAATGAGCGGAGTGAGGGGAACGCCCTCGACTTGGAGGGCGTAATGCAGGCGCATCGGGGGTTGGAAAATAGGAATTAAGGTAAAGTGGGCCAGTTTTTCCGCCAGAAAAAAGAGGGGGCTGCAAAGAGGCGAGGGGAGAAGAAGCGCAAAGAGAAGAAGGGCGAAAAGAAGGGCAATTAGGGGCGGAATATAGAGGTTATAGAGGAGTCCCAGTAGGGGCACAGAATGAAAGTAGTAGAGAAGAGCGGGAGTTAAAACAAAATAAATAGCTAGTGTTAAAGAGAGTGTAGATCGGAAGTAGTGGCTAATTAGGTAGATGTGTTGATCTAATAGGCTCATTTTAAGCGCTGTTGGAAGTTTGTATTGAACAAGGCAGCGAGATAATAGCGATTCAATGGGCCTGTAAAAGAGAATAATAGCAGCTGTTGCAAGAAAGGAGAGTTGAAAGCTAACTGTCTGGCTTTGAATAGGTGATAGAAGAAGCTCAGCCATGAGGGCAACCCCGAGTAAATTAATAGCCGATGAGTGGATATTAAAAATTTTGGCTATAAGGAAGCAGCAGGTTGCCACCCATGCTCTAAATACTGAGGGTGAGTAGCCGATAAGCGCTAGGTAGGCGGTTGCTACTGGTATGAGTGCAAGTGTCGCTGCGCGTTTTGTGCAGAGTGGGCGTAGCAGCCAGTAGGTGATAAAGGTGAAGGCTGCAAAGTGAAAGCCAGAGATGGCCAGCAAGTGCTGCAAACCGGCTGTCACAAGAAAAAACTGGAGGAAACGGTCGCTGCTATCGCCAGTTGCAAGAGCGGTTAGAAGAGAGCTTTCATGGGAAGCACTATCAGTCTGCCGGTTAATCTTTTTTTTAATCGCTTTTTTTGCGCTGTAGCGCATTTCAGCGTAGCCTGTGCTATCTGGAATTTTTACCCATTCGGTATTTTTTAGTAGGTAGTAATTTCCTCTTTTAACAAGTTTGCCGCGGACGAGGTGGTCAGAGCCGCCTTTTATCTGGCCATTTAGGGGCAGTGAAATTGATAGGGGTAAGTTTTTGATGCGCTCACCGGAATCAGCTTTAAACCATTTGCACACTCCGGTATAGCGCAAACTTTTTGTAAAAGGAGACGCTGTTTCAGATAACCTCTCTACGGAAAAATAGGCGGTACCTACTAAACCGTCGCAGTGGGCCGGTAGTGGTGGATGTCTATAGCTTGTGACAAAAAAGGTGCCGGCAAGAATGGATATACTAGCTAAAAAAGGGCCGTAGCGACGGATGACAAGTTCAGGAATAAGAAGCAGGAGCAGCGGTAGCACAAGCTGCCAGCACGGCGTGAGTGCAGCGCTCACACCTATGAGCATCAGTAGTCCCGAATGGAGCGCGGGTGCACTTCGCATAAATGCAATATGCCGTGCAAAGTAGACTTTCATTTGCAGCTCTAGTTTTTGCTCTCAAAAGATAGCAAGATAAAAAAAGAAAGAGAAAATAACAAGTATATCCAGGATTATTAAGATAAGGAAAGGGAAGGGAAGGAGAGGTTTTAGTTTTTCTTTTTTCCGTAGATGAGGCGGACGCCATGTTTGCCGGTGAAAAAGAGAAAGAGCCACTCCAGCATAACGGCAATCCGGTTGCGGAAGCCGATCAGGTAGACGATGTGGACAAAGCACCAGCCGAGCCAAGCGATGTAGCCGGTAAATTTGATGTCGCGGAACATGCCCACGGCTTTCCCTCTTCCAATTGTCGCGAGCGTTCCTTTGTCAAAATATTTAAAGGGGAGTCTCTTATCTGGCTCTATTTGGTAGCGGATCGTATGGGCAACCCACTTTCCATTTTGAATTGCTAGCGGCGCTACTGCTGGCAGTGGTTTTGACTCTGGGTCTGAAAAATCAGATTTCACATGCGCTGCATCACCGATAACAAAGATGTCTGGGTGTCCAGGAATGGAAAGATCCGGGCCAACAATCGCTCTTCCCGGCCTATCTAAAGGGATATCAAGTTTTTGTAGAAGGGGCGAGGCTTCGTTTCCAGCTGCCCAGATGATGTTTTGCGAGACAATTGAGGTTGTTACTCCCGCTTTTTCCATCGAAATGGTATCTGCTGTAATCTCAGTTACTTTTGTCTCTGTTAAAACATTGACGCCAAGTGCTTCTAAATCGGTGCGCGCCCTTTCGGAAAGTTCTTTTGGGAGCATAGTTAGAAGAGTTGGCATCATCTCGACAAGGTGAATTTTTGCCATTTCTGGCTTAATCAGTCTGAAATTGCTAAAGAGAGTGTATTTTGCAATTTCAGCAATAGCACCAGCTAGTTCTACCCCAGTTGGTCCGCCGCCAATTACCACGAAATTGAGGTATTTTTCTACAGCTTGCTCGCGAGTCATGCCCCCTTTAAAAACCATAAATTCGGCGCGCTCAAAAGAGGAGAGAATTTTATCGCGGATTAAAAGCGCATCTTCAATTGATTTTAGGCCCGGAGCAAAAGGCTCCCACTTGTCGTTGCCGAAGTAGGAGTGGCGCGCTCCTGTTGCAACTACAAGATAGTCAAAGGCAATTGGCTTTTCATAATCTGTTAGCGTAATGGTCTTGGCAGCTTTATCGATTGAGGCAACCTCGGCCATGATTACACGCGCATTTTTTTGCTTCGAGAGAATTTCGCGCACAGATGAAGCGATTTGAGATGGCGGCAGGGCTGCTGTAGCTACTTGATATAAAAGGGGCTGGAATAGGTGGTGGTTGGTTCTGTCGACCATTAAGATCTCTACATTCGCCTTTTTTAAAGCCCGCGTGCAGACAAGGCCTCCAAATCCAGCACCGATAACAACAACAACTTTTTTCTTAGTCATGGGTCAACTTTGTTAACTATTTCTACATTATAATACATAATTGAAATCTTTTTTATAATAAAGAGAAAACTCTTCAATAGTTCTCGATCGCCTTATTTATAAGTTAAAACATATAAAAATAGGCTTAAGTTGATAGCTTATGAGGCTGAAAAGAGGGTTAGTAGGAGAGGGTTTGGGTGGAGGTCGTGATCCAGTGCGGATTTTGGGCGGCGCTCTCTAGTTTAAACGAGGTGATTTCAGCTAGGCCCGGTGATAGGGTGAGTTTGTTCCAGGTCGCATTTTTGTAGTAGGAGATGCTACCGCTATTGGACATAAGAGGCAGTCCATCGCAGCGCAAATTTTCGGTTTTTTGGATATGGGTATGGCCGCAGAGGTAGAGTTTAACGTTTGGTGATGCGCGCAAAATTTCGATAAGTCGCTTTTCTCCAGCAAGGGATCTGCGCACACTTTCAAAGAGGGGGAAGTGGCAGGCTAGGATAATCTCTTTACTTTTTGGGGTTTTTGAGAGGAGATCGGCCAGTTTAATAGCTAGAAGCTGATCGAAATGACCACCGGAAAAGGCGAGGCTGGTTGCAACTGCAGTATCGATGATGACAAGTTCGTGATTATTTCCTAAAGGAATTGAAACGAGGCGATCTTTTTTTAAGCAGTAGCCAAAGCTGTCTGACAAGTCGGGAAAGTAGTTGTAAAAACGTTTCTGTTTGTCTGAACGGCGCGTGTAGGTGTCGTGGTTGCCGGGTAGGACAATTAGTTTAATGCCCTCAGCTGTAAAACCATCTAAAAACTGCTTGGCCCTTTCAAACTCGATAGGACGGGCCGTTGTTGTCAGATCTCCTGTGATAATTAGGTGGGTAATTCCCTGGGCTTTTGCAAATGCTGGTAGCTGACGCAGCCTTTCAGGCAGGTATTTCCCATTTCGGAAGAAGATCAGGTTTAAATTGCCAAGCCAGCGCTTCGATAGCAACTGGCTTGGGTTAAAATCAATTTTGGAGAAGTGTAAATCGGAGAGGTGTCCAAGAACAATAGGCGGCATGACTATCTTGTACCGGTTTTGCTCATATATTCGCTTTTTGTCTGGAAATTGCTCTTCCCTTTTTTAGGCAGAGGTTTTGCCATGCTCTTGCCGCACCTGTTGCGTTCCATCTTATCAAGTCCTTTACCTGGAGCGCGCTGCGATTGTCTTGAAGCAGGTGAATCGGTGATAATGCCCACATTTGTTCGCTTAGATGTTTTATGCTGGTGGTGCTGTTTTTTAGTGCTTTCGATTTCTATTTCGTGGAAAATAGGGGTATTCATTTCGGCTACAAATCGTGCACCCTCCTCAGCTAGGGTCTCGTAGTTTTTTGCCGTTTTTCGGATGGCATTATCTTTGCCTTTTGCAAGATGAGAAGGTTTTAAAGAGGGAGCGGCTGTTTTTTTATTCACATAAATAGAATTGACTCTTTTTTTCATAATATCCACACATTCAATCTTTCTTAACATCATATTAATTATTTAAATTAATTTAATCAAGGCAAAAGTGGAGAATGGGGTGAGCTTATTGGTTATTTGCAGATATAATTCCTTCCTTGTCTCTGTGCTTCCTAAGTAACTTCGGTAGAAGAGGAGAAAATTGGGCAGATAAACCGGGAAGTTTAGGTCCGCAAGGGAGCTCTATTGTTTATTTGCAGATATCTATAACTCCTTTCTTATGAGGCGTTTAATTACCTTTTTTCACCACCACAGAGAAGAGAGAGAAGGGTGAGGGCTTTGCCTTTCTTACGTTTTTTACAATCTACTCCTTGCCTCCGGCAAAGAGTAGATGTCATGAAAAGGGTATAAATGGCGGAGCTCTCACTCTTCTCTCTCTCTTCTCTGTGGTGGTGAAAAAAGGTAATTAAACGCCTCATAAGAAAGGAGTTGAAAAAATAGGCTCAGGTGCTCCGTTTCAGGCCATTTGCGGGGTTACGCGATCAGGGTGCGGGTGAGGAGAGCTTTTTCGGCAGATGCATAAGCGCAGGTGAGCGCTGTTAGAAGTACCTTTGTGGCTAGGGCTTGCGTGCCATTTTTTAGCTTCTCTCTATTGTTTGTAAGCGCTGCAAGAGGTGAGTGTAGAGCCTTATGGAAAACCTCTGCTCCAAGCAGTTCGTCTCCGCTTAACTCACTTAAATTAAGCTGAATGTCGCAAAGCGCGGCAATCCCGGTTGGGGTTGACCCCATCTCCATCGCCAAACCCGCTGCACGCAGCAGCTGGAGGGCTCTTAAATAGTGCCCTTCTCCTGGATTGATCAGGGCAATCACTCCATCGAGCTGCTTTTTGCGGTTTAGTAGGGGGGCGGTTGTTTCATACGTTTTGGAGAGCTCTTTCTCTATTGTACTAATTCTAGATGCCACTCCCTTAGCGCTTCCATGGCCGCAGAGAAGGTGAGTCCTCTCTTTGTCAACGATCACTCTCTCTGCGCTCCCTAGCATCTCTGGCGTGGTTGTCTTGAGCTTTTGAGAGCTTTTGAGAAGAGTTGACCCTGTAAAAAGGGCGATATCTTCTAGTAAAGCCACTGTTTTCTCTGCGTTTCCTTCTACTTTTACAGTGAACACTTCTAGTTTGTTAGCCACCCTGTTAATTGATAGAGTCGACAGGAGTTCGCCACCAAATTCTGGTGCAATTAGCAGTAGGGGCTGTTTTGATGCGCTTATAATCTGCAATATGGGCAGCAACTCCTGGGGTGAATCGAGTGGTTTGCTGCACACCAAAATACGCGGGGCCTCTAGCTGAATCAGCTCATCGCCGCTCTGCCAAAAATGGGGCGAGCAGTAGCCGCTTTCAAAGGAAAAGCCTTTAGTAAAGGTCAGCGTACACTCATTCCCTTTCCCAATTAAAACAGTGCCGCCCTGCCCAAGTTTGGCAAAAGCTTCGGCTATTAGGGGAGCAATTTCAGAGTTTTTTTCGTCCCCTAAATAGTTGATAACGCGCTCTTTGCTATTCAGCATGACAGCGCTATTTTTGAGGTCGCAAAGAGCCTGCTGACAAGCTTTTTTTATGCCGCGCAGCAACGGTTCACGCGATGCACCGTCCAAAATGGCCTTATGCGCTGCGTTTAAAATGGAAGCAGTTAGGATAATTGCTGTTTTGCTACCATCACCACACAGCCGGTCCATCTTTTCCATGCTCTGCTTGCCAAGAGCATATCCAATTGATGTAAAAGAGTTTAGGGTTTTTAGCTCCTTAGCAAGAGCCACTCCACTATAACCCTTTATCCCATAAACCGGCTTCATCAGCTCTGCAAGAAGATGAATGCCCTCTTTGAGGTAGCTTAGCCCTTCCGTTTTAAAAGCAATCGATTGTGCCACCGCCATCTCTCCCCCCATTTTTTTGGATAGTAGCAAATGGAGTTTTAAAGGTGGTAGTGGTGGTTTATGGGGTTTTGTGCTCGTTAATGAAGTGTTTGTAGATGAGGCGCTTAGGGGTGTCGCTAATTTTCGCGCACAGCTTAATTGCATCTTGCAAGGGAAGAGAAAAGCTCTTAGATAACCACTCCACCTCAGCTTTTATCGCCTCTTCTGCTGTAAATAGATCTGGCCATTTCGGCTTGTCTAGGGCGCCTTCGATTAGCAGGACAATCTCTCCTTTAATCTCACCACTAAAATGGCTCAAAACCTCTGACGCGCTCCCGCAGATCCGCTCCTCAAATTTTTTGGTCATTTCTCGCAAAACACAGACGCGGCGCTTTTTGTCTAATTTGTCGATAAGCGCGAGGCTCTCCTTCAGGCGGTGGGGCGACTCAAAGGCGATGGATGTTCCGCTGTAGCAGAGCATCTCGATACACTTTTCGGCAAGTGCGCTTGTAAGTTTTGGCAGAAAGCCGACAAATTGAAAGAGTTCTGCGTTAAAACCTGAAAGTGTCAGGGCCACGATAGGCGCGCACGCACCCGGCAGCGCTGTGATGGGAGTGTTTTGCTCAAGACACGCGCGCGCAAGAAGCAGTCCAGGATCTGAAATAAGGGGGGTGCCGGCGTCTGTGATCAGGGCGATATCTTCGCCATTTTTGAGCCGCACAAGGAGAGGGGCGATTTTTGCAGATTCATTAAATTTGTGGTAGCTCTGAAGGGGCACCTCAATTTTGTAGTGGAGCAGCAGAGGGGCGCTGTGGCGCGTATCTTCGCAGAGAATCAGGGTGCAGTTTTTGAGTGTCTCTAGCGTGCGCAGCGTTATATCGCCGAGGTTGCCGATAGGTGTGGAGGCGAGATAGAGCATGGGTTTTATACCAGAAAAGAAATAGGTGGCACTCAGATTCGAACTGAGGGATGGAAGCTTTGCAGGCTTCTGCCTTACCACTTGGCCATGCCACCTTAAGTTGCGGTAAAAACGGGCTTATTCTAACTGCTTGCTAAAGCTTGAGTCAATGGAAATTATGGCCTCGTGCTATCTTTTGTCTAAAAGAGAGGAGGAAATAGGTATGCGCAACCTTGAAACAACGGGACAGTTGGCTATATTTCTGGGTCTTTCTCTTGCAGAAAAGAGCCGTCCGATATTAAAGGTTAGGGTACACAGCGCCGAGATCTGCCCCGGCGATCTTTTTGTAGCAACGCGCGGCGAGAAGGTCGATGGTCATAATTTCCTTGAATCTGCCGCAAAAAATGGAGCTCTATCGGCTCTGGTCAGTATAGAATACTTGGGGCCAGATTACGGTCTGACCCTGCTGCGCGTCCCAGATGTGGTGGAGGGGCTCCAAAAAATTGCGGCAGCGCTGATTCGGGCAAGAGCGCCCTATATTATTGGGGTAACGGGGTCGGTCGGAAAAACGACAACAAAAGAGTTTATTTATACGCTGCTCTCAGGAAAATTTGTGACGGATAAGTCGCCGGGTTCGCTCAATTCGCAAATTGGGCTGCCACTTGCAATTATCGGTATGAATCCGCGGGCGCAGGTTATTGTGCTTGAAATGTCGATGAGCGGGCCAGGTCATTTAAAAAAACTTGTAGAGATGGCTCCCCCAGATTTTGCCGTTTTGACGCGGATTGGCCACTCTCACTTCGAGTTTTTTAAAAGCCAGGAGGAGCTAGCTTCCGCTAAATCGGAGATTTTCACATCAAAAAACCTTAAAAACAGCCTTGTTCACGCTTCAAATTTGCGCTTTAACGCCGTTCCAAAAGAGGGGGAGTGCTACAGTTTAGAGGAAGGAGGGGCTTTTTCTGAGCTAAAAA
This sequence comes from Chlamydiia bacterium, assembly GCA_043751475.1. GTDB lineage: Bacteria > Chlamydiota > Chlamydiia > Chlamydiales > JAYUZV01 > JAYUZV01. The sequence goes on along the minus strand of JAYUZV010000032.1, from coordinate 13,128 downwards.
TTCCATTTGATGCCCGTCATTTAAGAGAAAATTTTATTGCAGCAGCGCGTGTGGCGAGCCATCTCGGGGTCTGCTTTCAAGAAATTTGTGATAGGGCGCATTTGCTTTGCTTAGAAAAGAATCGCTTTGAAAGGGTCGAGTGCCGGGGTATCCAGGTGGTTAATGACTCCTATAACGCGGCACCAGATTCGACACTTGCAGCACTTGCCGCGCTACCGGTGCCGAAAAATGGTGGCAAGCGTCTTTTTGTTTTTGGCTCTATGAAGGAGCTGGGCGCCTTTTCTGAGCAGGCGCACCAAATGGTTGCAAGCGCTGCGCTGCCCCTTATTGACGAGCTCCACTGTATCGGTGCGGAGTGCGCTGTTGCCAAAGATTTTTTTCATAAAAATGGGCGAATGGCGACCCTTTATGGGAGTTATGAGGAGCTTGCGGAGTCTGTTAAAAAAAGAGTGGTAAGTGGGGACACGCTTCTGATTAAAGGCTCTAACTCGCACAGACTCTGGAGGCTTGTTGATGCGCTGCAAACCCCTTTGTAAAGAGAGTTTTATGATCTTTTATTTATTATCTTATTAGTGTATAATCGCTACAGCTTATCATAGATAATGGACACTTATGGACGGAAAATCTGGGATTCAAGAAGTCTCTTACAATAATCCGGATGGGGGCGTAAGGAGAGATTGGAGCTTTGGCTGGCGCGGGCCTCAACCCTATGAAGTTAACGGCATCACCTATTTGGTCGGTAAGGCGACAGAAGGCGGCGGATTTATAGGGCGCATCGTACTTCTTGTGAAACTGGTGCTGATGGCGATTGTCATGATCGGCCTGCTTGTTTTTCTATGGGAAATAATGCCTATTTTAACCCTTTTGTTTTTTGTGCCCCTCTGCTTTGGCAGTGTTAGGGGATTTGCTGCGCGCAAAATTAAAGAGCTCTTTAAAAAGCGCGAGAGCGGCCTACTGGTCACTAAAACCGATGGAACTCCCGTCAGCGACGTGCATGCGCGCCGCCCTCTTGTTGACAGATACTATTTGCAAGAGATTTGCGGGGGACTCCTTCCAAAACCGAAAGAGAAAAAAGCGAAAGAGGTCTATCAGCAAATTTTAGCTGGTGGAAGCGTCTGTGGTCACCTTTTTGAGCGAAACTACTACCACCCCAGCCAAATTTTTATGGACGGGAAGGAGTATGGGTTTGAGGCTTTTAGGGAGAGTTTTCTAGCGCGTGCTAATGAGGGAGATCCAGCGGTTACAAAAGAGTCACTTCTTGAGATTGAAAAAGCAAATAAACCAGATGAGATCGTCTCGCTTAAGCAGCTCATAAAAAAACTTGGCGTAGAACCAAAAGGAAGCGATCAAAAGAGTTTAGAGCAGGAGCTTTTTGCGACTGTTTACAGAGAAAAAAATGAGGATTATTTCAACGGCCTTACAAATTGCGATGAGTTAAGAAAAGGATTTGCTGCTTATAAGGATGAGCAGTTAAAAGTGAAGTGCGAAGAAGTTGCCAAAGCACAGACCTTCGAGCAGCTTTTAGCTGATTTACAACCCCACGCGCCACCAGTTGTTGGTGCCGATGCGGATATCATCGCTATGGCCGGATTAAAAAAGGGGCCGAATGCCGCTGATGCCGCACTTGTAACCGCCGAGCAAAAGAATGTTTGCACCTTTGGTGGAGAGCAGATTGCCTACAGCATGCTGCACGATGAGGTAAGTGTCTGCGGAAAAAACCACGCTTGGGAAAAGTTCCTTGCTGCTGTAATGGCTGCTTATCCGAATCAGGCGACCCGCGTGCAAGAAGAGCTTAATAAGTGGCGCGAACCTCAGAGCTACCTCGCTGTTGCGCGCACGCTCTTTCGGGGTCGTCAAGTCTTTGGGGATTATTCCGTTTTGGCGGATGACGCTTTTGGCGATAAGGCCACTTTTCATGATAGATTGGATAGAAAACTTGTCTTTGGTGATGAAGCTAGGGTGCTCTGCGACAATTCTTTCAGCGAGTCCGAAAAAAAGATCGGCTGCATATTTCTTCACGAGGCTATAAAGAGGCGCGATGCCAGACTAGAGGCGTTTGCAAAGGGTTTGAGTAATAAAGTTAGTGAAGGACAAGCTACTCTTGCGGCTCAATTTGAGGCCATTCAACTTCGCTCTTTTCTCTCCTCATCGATAGATATTTCTGGCCTCAGTTGGGATCAGCTCTCTCCTGATGAGCAGGAGAGAGAATGGAACCGAGAGGAGGTGGAGGTGATGCGTCTGAACCAAGATTATCTGCGCTGGGACTCTTACTATTATGGTTATAAGAAGCAAGAGAAGCCTCCTCCTCGTCCGTCCCTCGAGAGCAGGAAAGATTACATCGCCTTTAGAACATCTTTTCCAGCTGATACTGCTGATAGTTGCAACGCTCATAACCGCACAGTTCTCTTTGACGGTTTCACTTATCGCTGGAACCACCTCAAGAAGGAGCACTTTAAAAAACATCCGGAGCTCTTAGCTAAAATCGGCGCATTTATTGAAGCAAAAGCTTATATCGAAGGTGCCACTAAAGATGCCTGCAATCGCTTGGGTTATCGGTACGAGGATTTTGTTGGAACTAGAGCCTCTCTCATTACAAGACCTATAGAAAAAGTGGTCAATTCCGCTACTTATCGGAAGGAGAACTCCGAATACCGCTTTCTCTTTGAAAAAAATACGCTGAAGGTCATTGAGCGCGCGGAGAAGATCGTAGATGGAAAAACCATTGAATCGATTATCGCTGATTACGCCACTACCATGGACTCTAAGCCTGATGCTGCGGCCATCTAAGCCACTTCATTAGGGGAGTGCCTATAACCCCCTATATTCAAAGCGTTAATCGTCCTTTTTTTTCACCACAGAGGCACAGAGACACGGAGGGGGGGCAAGAAGTTTCTCCGCTATTTGAAATGTGACTGTGCAGAAATGGGAGTGTTGATTTAAGATGCTCTTCTCACTCATGTCTGTAGAGGAGCAGCTGTCGTGTTGATTCTTTTTATCCATTTCTTGCAGAGCATCGGCATTAAATTTCCAGCCGTCTTCGCTTACGTCTCTACGCGCATTATGCTAGCCGCACTCACAGCTTTTCTCTTTACGCTCCTTCTTGCGCCAAAGGTTATTGCAAAATTGCGCGCCCTTAAAATGGGTCAGCCAATACTCTCCGAAATTAAAGATCTCCACGGAAAAAAAAGCGGTACACCGACGATGGGTGGAGTCTTGATCCTCGCATCGATCCTCCTCTCCCTCTTTCTCTGGATGGATCTATCTAGCTCCTACACTCTTCTTCTTTTAATTGCGACGATCTGGATTGGCAGTGTCGGTGGGTATGACGACTACCTTAAGCTGAGGCACAATAAAAATGGAGGGCTATCACCTAGAAAAAAGATAGTTTTCCTCCTCCTATTTGCATCGCTGGCCTCGCTTTATCTTCTTGCTCCGCAGGTGCAGGAGTTTTTTGCATTCGGTAAGTGGTTTGCGCCCCTATCTGGAAAATTGCAGGGCAACGGAATGGATATCCTTGAAGGGGAAGCTTTTAACAGGGCCTACTTTATTCCTTTTTATAAAAACCCGCTCTTTATCTGCTCTGGATTTGGACTCTTTTTTGCTTTTCTCATGCACAATCTTGTGATTGTTGGCAGCGCCAACAGCGTTAACTTAACAGATGGTCTCGATGGCCTCGCCTCGGGCTGCACAGTTCTTGCCGCTGGCGCTCTAGGAATTTTTGCCTTTCTATCCAATAACCAGTCGATCGCCAGCTATCTGCAAATTGTCTATATTGAAGGCAGTGGCGAGATCGCCATTTTTCTTGCAGCAGTTGCGGGAGCGGCGCTCGGGTTTCTCTTTTACAACGCCCATCCAGCAGAGGTTTTTATGGGCGATACCGGTTCACTTGCACTTGGAGGCCTTTTAGGGCTGTGCGCAGTGCTTTTACGGCGCGAAATGGTACTTTTTATCGCAGGTGGTGTCTTTGTGATGGAGGCGCTATCCGTTGTGATTCAAGTGGCAAGCTACCGCTACCGCAATAAGAAACGGGTCTTTTTGTGCGCGCCACTTCACCACCACTTTGAGTATAAGGGGTGGAAAGAGACCAAAGTTGTGATTCGCTTCTGGCTTATTAATATTATTCTGGCAATTATTGCCATTGCGTCCCTTAAATTTCAGTGAACCTACTTATGAAAAAAGCCCTTATTATCGGTTACGGAATCAGTGGGAAAGCGGCGGAAAAACTCCTCATCCACTGCGGTTATCAGGTTGTAGTTGCAGACGATAAGCAGGTGCCAAATAGCGCTATTGATTGGGAGCAAATCACCCTGGCCATTCTATCGCCAGGAGTTCCGCAGAGCCACCCGGCTTGTCAGGAAGCGCTAGCACGCAAAATTCCGTTAACAGGCGAGGCTGCTTTTGCCCTTAGCGCATCTAAACAGCCCTGCGTGGCTATTACAGGGACCAATGGTAAGACAACTGTTACTGAAATGGCCTGCCATCTGCTAAAAGGGATGGGTAGAAAAGCACGGATGCTCGGCAATATCGGTGATCCGCTCTCGCTCTATTTTATAAATCCAGATTTAGCTGAAATTCTCGTCATTGAGCTGAGCTCCTACCAGCTTGAGACCTTTGAGCAGACTCCTATTTTTGAGAGCGGCGTTATCCTCAATATTACACCCGATCACCTCGATCGCTATGGAACCATCGAGCCCTACGCGCGCGCAAAATTTCGCCTGCAAAAGGCGATAAAAGAGCGGGGTATACTCTATATTCACCCCGAAGTTGTCGCTGAATTTGGATCTCTTATTAGAGGGAACTTTGCCCTTTTACCACTTGAACTCTCCGAAAAACTCGCCCCCATCTTTTCTTTTCCGCACGACAGAGAGAACGCGCTTGCTGCTTATAGCCTCTGCAAACCATTTGGCCTCTGCTTTGATCTTTTTTTAAAGCTCATTGCCACATTCAAGAAAGAGGACCACCGCATTGAACTGACGCGCACTATTAGCGGAATCACATTTTATAACGACAGCAAGGGCACCAATATCGACGCTGTTATTAAGGCGGTTAGCGGAATGCCCGGAAAAGTTTTGCTTATTGCTGGCGGCGTTGATAAAGGTGGTGGTTACGCTCTTTGGAAAAAAAACTTTTCCGGAAAAGTGAGCCATCTGTTTACACTCGGAGAAGCAGCGCCATTAATTGAGAAAGAGATGGGCGGGGATTTCCCTTGTACCCGGATGCAAACTCTTGAAGAGGCTGTAAAGTGCGCCTATAAGAGTGCCGGGCCGGGCGATGTTGTTCTTCTCTCGCCAGGATGTGCTAGTTTTGATATGTTTAAAGATTACAAAGAGCGCGGAGAGCTATTCAAGCGCTATGTGAATGAGATTCAGGAGTAAAAAAGATGAAACGCAGGGACACGATTATCATTGCAGCTGCCATCAATGTGGTTTTGCTTGCGATCTTGCTGATTACAGCGATTAAAACAGAGCCTGAGGCTCCGAAAATTGGCTACCAGACTCCTCAAATTCCGCGTGCAGAGCTGACCCTCGCCGCCGCTGCTCCTGCTGAAATTGCCCCTCTGCAAACAGAGCCAGAACCCCTCAGTGTTACCAGTGAGCCGGCTGAAATGCAGATAGTTGCAGCTCCACTCTCTCCGGCCCCACCTCTGATGCAGACGGTATGGAAAACCACCACTGTCAAAAAGGGTGACACCCTTGAAAAAATTGCAAAACGCAGCGGTACAACCGTTGCTATGCTTGTTGCTCAAAATAAGCTGAAATCTAAGATGGTCAATATCGGCCAGAAAGTAAAGGTACCGACAAAGATTGCTGTTAATCAGGAAAGTAATCGTGTTGGGCCTATTAGCGCCCCTGCCGAGATCTCAAATAATGATGTGAAATATTACGTGGTAAAAAGCGGTGATAGTCCTTGGACAATTGCTGTAAAAAACAAGATGAAGCTTGAAGATTTACTGAAATTGAATGGACTGGACAATGAAAAGGCGCGTCGCCTTAAACCTGGAGATCGCTTGCGTATCCGGTAACCGATGAAGTTCGACAGATTTTTACTACTCCTATCTGTTTGCCTCATCTTTGGGATGGGTCTGATGATGGTCTTTAACACGAGTGCTGCCGAGGTGCTCGACCGCTCTCTTGCCCAGAGCACCCACTACGCGCTTATCAGACAGCTTCTCTATGCACTTGTCGGTCTTCTTGGTGCTGCTCTTGTTTGGGTTGTCGGCTACGAGCGGCTGCTTGTCTGGAGCGGCCCCCTGTTAGCTGTAGGAACGCTCTTTCTCATCCTTGTTTTTGTTCCTGGTATTGGCCAGCAAATCAACGGCGCTCATCGCTGGATCGGCTTTTCTAGCTACACCTTTCAGCCATCCGAGTTTGTCAAATATCTGATTCCGCTCTATTTCATCCGCGAAATCACGCGCGAGCGTAAGGCGATGGTGCTGCAAGAGTTTTTTCAGCTCCTGATGAAGCTCAGTGTCCCGATTGCTCTTATTTTGGTCGAGCCAGATAATGGAACGGTTGCTGTGATTTTAATGGGGCTAATTGTCTTACTGCTTTTAACGCGCATTCGCTGGGTTTATTGGGGTTTACCGCTTTTAATTTTACTATTTGGCGGTATTTTTGCAGCCTCACGCATGCCGCACGTTCCAGACCGTATCCGCGTCTACTTAAATCCTGAAAGTGATCTGCTTGGTAAGGGACACCAGCCGCACCAAGCTAAAATTGCCGCTGGCTGCGGAGGGTGGTTTGGCAGAGGAGCAGGCCAGAGTTTACAAAAGCTCGACTACTTGCCCGAAGCGCGCAGCGACTACATCGCCGCTATTTTTGCCGAAGAGTTCGGTTTTGTGGGGATGAGCTGCCTGATTTTTCTTTACATGCTGATTGCCTATCTCGGTTTTGCACTTGCTGCTGCAGCAAAGACGCGCGCCGCTTTTTATACCATTACCATTTTCACCTTTTTGCTGACCTTCCAAGCCTTTTTGAACCTCGGTGTTGTTTCGGGTTTACTGCCTAGTAAGGGAATTAATTTGCCCTTTTTTAGCTGTGGAGGCTCCTCTCTTGTTGTTTCGCTGATGGTTCTGTCGCTCATTGTCCATGCTGGCTCAAAAGGGCGTGAGGAAATTTCCTATGGGTAGGGCAATTAAGATTGTTCTTGCAACAGGCGGTACCGGAGGGCATCTCTATCCGGCGCAGGCGCTTGCCTCTGATCTTGAAGCAGATGGAATCGCCTCCTCTTTTATTGGGTCAGGTCTTGGCTCCTCTCCTTTTTTTGATCGCACTCGCTTTGATTTTCAAGATGTTGCGGGAAAATCGCTGAAAGGAAATAAGCTTACTGCGCTATTTGCAATTGCTAAGGGCACGCTGCAGAGTTTACTTGCTTTGCGCAGATTAAAGCCGCAGCTTTTGGTTGGGTTTGGCGGCTACTGCTCCTTTCCTGTTCAGCTTGCGGCCGTAATTTTGCGTATTCCGATTGTGCTTTTTGAGCCAAACCGCATTCCGGGAAAGGTCAACCGCTTTTTTGCGCGCCTCTCTGTGGGTGCGCTTGTTCCATTTCCTGCCGGCACTATCGGGCTCAAATGCAGAGAGTATCCCATTTCTATGCCAATTTGGAAAGGTGCATCTGCAAAAATTCTGCAAAAAAAAAGGGGGCTCTCTCTAGTGGCAGGCAAGAAGACGCTGCTTGTTTTTGGGGGTTCTCAAGGGTCGTCCTCTATCAATAGGGTGGTGCCATATGGGGTTCCAGCAACTTTTCAGGTGGTCCATATTACGGGAAATAAAGGCGCTCTTGCAGAGGTTAAAAAGATCTATAAACAGCGCGGTATTAGGGCGACTGTTCTTGATTATTATACCCCACTTGCAGATATTTATAGGGTTGCTAGCTTGACAATTGCAAGGGCTGGAGCCCTTTCAGCCTTTGAACTAATGGCTTTTAAAGTGCCTGGGATCCTTATTCCGTACCGCTACTCAGCAGATGGCCATCAACTGGCTAATGGCCGGTTTTTAGAGAAGCAGGTGGGCGGGTTTGTCTGTCTGACAGAGGATCAACTATCTCCGGAAAAGATTGCGCAGCTCCTTGCAACATTTAAAACGGGTGCGCGCAGAAAATCGATTGAATCGTATGCTAAACGCAATTCTTTTCCATCTGTGGCGCGCGTAATAAAAGAGCAGATTTTGAGGCAGAGATGAAAGGAAAAAGCTACCACTTTATTGGAATTGGCGGAGTTGGTATGAGTGCCCTTGCAAGAATTGCGCTAGAGCGCGGCGCAGAGGTTAGCGGAAGCGATAAGGCGGTTAGCGGAGCGCTTGTCAGAGCACTTCAAGAGCGCGGAGTTGCAGTTTATGAAGGCCATGAGAAGGGTAGAGCGTCGCAGAGCGCGACAATTGTCTACAGTGGCGATATTAAGCCGGATAATTTGGAAATTGCGGGTGCAAAAGAAGAAGGGCAGCGCCTCTTGCACAGAGCGGAGATGCTAGCTGAACTGATGCAAACACAAAAGGGGCTGCTTGTCACAGGGACACACGGAAAAACGACAACCTCATCGCTTCTGGCCCATCTTCTAATCGATGCTGGGTGCAATCCTTCCTACGCAATTGGCGGTATTTTAAAAAATCGTGGGACAAATGGCGCATATGGAAGCGGCGACTATTTTGTTGCAGAAGCGGACGAGAGCGACGGCTCTTTTTTGAAATATCCGGGGTACGGTGCCATTGTCACAAACGTCGATTTTGACCACATGAACTACTGGGGAACAGAGGAGAGGTTGCTGGCCGGATTTCGCGAGTTTATGGAGGGGGTTGAGAGCGAGTCCCATCTCTTTTACTGCATAGACTCTCCGCTACTAGAAAAAATTGCAACACGCGGGATTTCCTACGGCTTTTCTGCCCATGCGCATTTGCGCGCCTCGGATCTTGAAAGTAGCGCGCTTGGAACCACTTTTACCCTTGAGTTTAATGGCACACGCTACGAGAAGATCTTTCTGCCGCTAATGGGCAGCCACAACGTTCAAAATGCAACGGCTATCTTTGGCCTGGGTCTGAATCTTGGCCTTACTGAGCAGCAGATTCGCAGTGCATTTGCCAGCTTTTCAGGGGCTGGTAGACGCCTTGATAAGCGCGGCGAGGTGGGTAGTGTCGCCGTTTTTGACGATTATGGCCACCATCCGGTTGAGGTGGCAACGACACTTAAAGGGATGCAGCCGTGGCTTAACGGGCGACGGCTTATTGTTGTTTTTCAGCCCCATAGATTTAGCCGCACGCAAGAGTGCTTACATCAGTGGAAGGAGGCCTTTGAATTTGCCGATAGTGTCATTGTAACTGATGTCTATGGAGCGGGAGAGGCGCCGCTGTCAGGGCTGGAGGGTGCCGAAGGGCGCGACTATCTGGCCCGCTCGATTGCCGAAAAGTGGCAGATTCCGGTGCACAGCTGCGCGCGCGCGGAGGTTGTCGAATTTTTAAGAGATTATGTGCGTCCTCACGATGTCTGTTTAACCAGCGGTGCTGGTGATGTCACTCTTATTGGCCCAGAACTGCTTGAAGCCTTGGAGAGAACACCACCAAAAAAATATCAGCTTGGAGTTGTTTTTGGCGGAAAATCAAATGAAAATAGTGTCTCGCTGACATCGGCAGCCGGAATTATTCCCAGTTTAAATAGCAAATACTACACCTTTCAGCAGTTCGGTATTTCGCAGGCGGGGCAGTGGCTGACAGGCCGAGAAAAAGTGGTTGAAAAGACGCGCAGAGCAGCGGCAGTTGCTGCGATGGAACCTGGAATTTCAGCGCATGTGCTGGGGCGCCTTGCGCAGTGCGATATTGTTCTGCCTATCTTGCACGGCCCCTTTGGTGAGGATGGGGTGATACAGGGCTTCTTTGACACTTTAGGGCTCGCCTATGTCGGCTGCGATCATAGAGCCTCAGCTGTTTGTATGGATAAGGGGATGACCAAGAAAATAGCCCTCCACCACGGCATTCAGACAGCACCTTTTGTCGAGGTGTGCGATTACGAGTGGAAGATGGCGCGTGAAAAGGAGGTTTTGCGGGTGGTAAACGCGCTTAAATTTCCACTCTTTGTCAAGCCCTCTTATTTTGGTTCTAGCCGCTCTGTTTTTCAGGTGCACACTCCGCGGGAATTGGCGAGTGCACTTGATAGCGTCTGTTTAGAGAGTCAGCGCGTGGTTGTTGAAGAGAAAAATTATGGCCGCGAAATTGAAATTGCACTTCTTGGAAATGAGCAGATCTTCATCGGCTCTCCGGGAGAGATTTTAACAGGAGGTGCCGTCTATGACTTTGATAAGAAGTATGGAGAGTGTGGGATGAAGGCTAGTCCTTGCGCGATTCTCTCAGAGGCTGAAAAAAAACTTGGGCAGCAGCTTGCCCTACGTCTTTATAAGGCTATCGGCTGCACGGGCCTTGCGCGTATCGACTTTTTCTTTACAGATAGTGGGCAGTGGATATTAAACGAGGTTAACCCAATACCTGGATTTACACCAATTAGCCTCTACCCAAAAATGATGGAAGCCTCTGGCATTTCTTATAGTGAGCTTATTGATAAGCTGATTATCTGTGGATTGCAGCGCAAGAGAAAGAGCGATCGCATGAGTAAAATGAGTTTGAGAGGGGTATGATTAAGGATCAGAAGAATGGGTTTTTGAGCCCTGCCTGGTTTGAGCAGACGCTGGATCGTAAGGGGATTTTTTTAACCTTTACTATTCTGACGCTTCTTATTTCAGGGCCAGCTTGCGGCCTCTTTTTCTCCTATCGCGCCTGGCAGAGATTGACGCTATACGACAGCCGCTACACAGTGCGCCAGATTGTGCAAACGGGAGAGATCTATCGCGCACTGCCGTCGGACTATCTTGCCGAGCTTATCGGCCTGTCGAGCGACCATCCTATTTCTATTGCCAGATTCAATAGGCGGGAGGCGGAGGAGCGGCTCAAAAGCTCACCACTTATCAAACAGGCCAGAGTCTATTTACGCTATCCGAACACGGTTTATATCGACTACACCGCGCGCCGCCCTATTGCTTTTCTTGCCGACTACGAAAATATCGCGCTCGATGAAGAGGGTTTTATTTTTCCTGTTAAGCCCTTTTTAACACCAAAAAATTTGCCGGAAATTTACCTAGGACTTGCTCCTTTTGGAGAGCAGGGCAGTGATTCTGCACTTCCTGTGGCTAGTTGGAAAGAGCCACTGAGCTGCCGCGCGCTAACTCTCGCCTTGACACTGCTTAAAACAACCCAGCTGCCTGAATATAGAAGCGCCTTTCATGTGACGCGCCTCGACCTGTCGAAGGCCTTTGCGGGCGAGCATGGGGTGCCTGAGGTGGTGCTGGAGAGTGAGGACAAGGTAAATGGCGGCATCCATATGCGCTGCTTGCGCCTGACACCGGCAGGCTACGCCCAGGAGCTTGGCAACTACCTAGAGTTGCGAGGAGCTCTTTTGGAGAGGGAGGCAGTGTCAACTGAATACTTGGTAACGACAATTGACCTGCGCATTCCACAGCTAGCCTTTCTTAGTGACTCTGCTCCTCATAAACAGGACGAATCACCATCCCAATAAGGTAGGGAATGTCAAATAGGATGCCGTAACCTGTCAATCCTCGAAGAGCGAGCATATTGAGATTTGCAAAATTGGCAAGTGTTAGGCAGGCTAGAGGAAATAGAATCACGCCGATAGCAAGTTCCGTAATACGCGTGACAATTGCAACGGGTATCATGATTAAGTTAATCAGCCGCGGTACGAGCTGCTGCTTAAGTCGCTGCAAGATGTAGGTGGGTGTTGGTCTTGTCCATTGATACCAGGGGAGATCCTGCCTTGCTATCTCATCATTTACTGCTTGTGTCGCATTCCGATGGATGTGCGCGCCCCATGTGGATAACGATCTCAGAGCTATTCCGTGGAGAATACCATCTGCAAGCTCTTCGTTACGTCGGGCATCTTGCACCTCTAAGCGCTTGTCGTCCGTGTTGATGGATATACGTTTGTTCTTTATAGTAGTATAGGTAGCACTCTTTCTGATTTTTGGAGAGAGTGGAGAGGTATTGTCATAGAGTCCACCAAGAAACTCGAGCAGAGGATAGGCGAAGCTCAGTGACACGAGAAGGGCGTCATTTTGCTGCAGTTTATTCGTAATTGTCTGGTTAAAAGGAATGTTTCTGATATTTCCGTCTATAATAGAGAGTAGACGTAATTTAATTCCACCAAGGGTCTTGGCGTAGATGAAAATAGGGGTTCCTATAAGTATACAGGCAAGCTTAATGATTTTTGTAACAACTGAGTTGGCGGCAGGGTTCAAAAAACCGGGTGTTTGGGCGATCACTGGGTTACTTTCTGTAAAGTTAGCGTAAGGGGTGGGTGTGAACGGATCCAATATGGGAGTTGTTGTCATGCTGGTTTTTCCTTATCATATGAACTAAATGTTACTAAATTAAGAGAAAGTCGTTTTCATCTCGATTAGACCCTTCCGCTAAGTAATTTTTTGGGTTAATAATCTTTCCAAGTCCGTAGAGAATGTCCTCTAACATGCCAGCTCCTGAAAGGTGGCTCATTGTAAAATCATTAACTCTGCTACTGCTTCCGATTGTGGATGCCACACCGAGAAGTGAAATAAGACCAACCATCAGCTCACAACCGCGCAAAACAAAAGCGGCTAGTGTGTAAACGGCGTAGATAAGGCGGGTGGCCCCCTCTTTTGCAATGAGGCTTGTCGATTGACGCAGATCTTTTACTTTGGCCTCTAGCTGGTCTAAAAATAATTTATGGGTGAGCCCTTCGGTGATCTTTTTCGGAACAGTTATTGTAGGGTCTTTTAAACGGAGAATCGCACATAGAAGATGGGGAAGAACTCCGCTGCCGAAATCAGGGTCTCCTTTTCTATCATTTTCACAGTTACGAAAGAATTTAATTTGACCCGCGGATAGGGATGAGATAAGTTGAACAAAGCAGAGCAGTGAGCCGCACATCAGTGAGTTTAACGAGTCCCACAGCGCAGAGACAAAACCGTTGATGCGCTCTTTGATAGGGGAGGGCAGCGCCTGCCAACCCTTTGATAGGCAAGAGCAAGGGAGATATAAAAGGCTCGATAGTGAACTTGCTTTTGCTGTCATAAATAATTGGTTAGTTTGTTTTGTTATTGCG
>JAYUZV010000031.1:0-6096 GCA_043751475.1 Chlamydiia bacterium | reverse complement strand
AGCACCGCGTAGTGCGCGATGTTGATGGCGATCACGCTGAGCGTGGCGCGGTTGCCTTTGTCGCCGCTGCGGGCGATGGCGATGTAGTAATTCGCGTTATATTTAAACAAAAAAACTCAGTAGAATTTAAATTTTAATTGTTATTTCTAATTAAAATTAGAATAAATAAAGCGTAATAACGCTACATGAATGGTCGCAAAAAAAGTGCCAACCTACCGCTTCTTCACCCTTTATTGCCTTTTTCTAACCTTTTTCTACACGGGTGAGTTGTGTAATTGTCGGTTTTTCTGCATGCTGGTGGGTATGATGGGAAAAATGATGGTTTGGACGCGCGCGGCAAGGCCAAAAACGCTGCTAGCGGGGATCTCGCCAGCGCTGCTTGGGTCGGTGCTTGCAATGAGAAGTGGAGCGTTTGACTGGTTTCTCTTTGGCGTGACTGTTGTGACAGCACTTTTGCTGCAAATTGGGGCCAATTTAACCAACGACTATTCTGATTTTGTGCGCGGGGCTGATAACAGTAACCGAAAGGGTCAAATGCGCATGACAGGAGCTGTGTCTCCTGCCACAATGAAAAAGGCTGCCTATTTGACGCTACTGATAAGTGGTGTAACGGGTAGCTACCTCATTTTCAAAGGTGGCATTTTGATCGCTTGCATGATGCCTCTCGCTATTTTTTTTGCCCTTATTTATACAGCAGGACCCTTTCCTCTGGCCTATCTTGGCCTTGGCGACCTTGCTGTTTTTCTACTCTTTGGGCCCCTAGCTGTAGGTTCCACTTTTTTTCTGCAACGGGGTTACTTTTCAAAAGAAAGTCTAATTTTAGGAACTGGTATTGGCCTACTTGCCGCAGCCATTTTAATGGTCAATAATGTGCGCGATGTCGAGGAAGATAGAGCCGCTAATAAGAGGACTTTAGTTGTCCGTTTTGGAGTGATTTTTGGAAAATCGCTCTACGTTTTTGAGGTTTTTGGCGCAGCCATTATTCCGCTACTCGTACGCAAAGATAACCCCCTTCTCCTGACAGCGCCACTGATTCTCATTCCGGGGCTGCTTTTAATAAAGAGTCTATTGCACTATCGAGATCCTCGCGAGCTTAACCTTGTCCTTGAAAATACGGCTAAGCTGCTACTTGTCTATACCTTGCTGCTATGTGCTGCGCTACTTTTATGAAAATTTCATCGCTTAAACCCTTTAGCTGCAAGCTGCCTATGCGAGATGGGTGCCATCTGCGTCTTGAAACAGCATGCGAAAAAGTTCTTTGGAGCGAAGCCTCGCCCCTGCCAGGTTTTAGCGTCGAGAGTAGTGCTCAGGTCGCTCAAGAACTCGCCCGAATCACCCCATTTCTGCTCGGGCAAATTTGGGTGGCTGGGACCTTTATAGGAAAAATTCGGGCGCTCACCCACTCGCCCTCACTCCAATTTGCACTTATTTCAGCACTCGACCTCTTTTTTTACCCCGAAGAGCTCCTACCTGTCCCGATTCAGGCGCTACTGACAGGAAGTGTTACAGAAATTTTGAACCGCGCAAAAAGTGCAAAAGATGAGGGGATTCAAACTGCCAAATTAAAAATTGGAGGCTTAAAAAAAGAGGAAATTGGGCCGCTTTTAGCCGAAATCACCCCCCATTTTCGGCTTCGCATCGATGCCAATAGAATGTGGCGCTCAGAGGAGCTTGCCGAAATTTTTGTGGCCTATTTAAGCAAGATCGACTACACCGAAGAGCTTTTAATACCGGGCATTCCCCAGGCCATTGACGAGAGTTTGCGTGATGGCAGCCAAAATAGCGCGATTTGGATTGTTAAGCCAACGCTTGGAATGGCCCCCCTTTTTGTAGAAGAGAGACCAAGAACTATCTTGAGTAGTAGTTACGAGAGCGAAATTGGGCTTTTTCATATTGCCAGATTACGGCAGCGCCTTAAAATAAGTGACCCCGCAGGAATTGATACTTATCGCTTTTTAAGTGGTACTATTTTACCATTAAGAGCCAAAAAAGGTTACTTAATCTTTCCAGATGCAAATAAAATGAGTCAATTAGCTGATGAGTATCACACCCTACACTCCTCCTTGTCCTATTAGCCATTCGGCGCTTGTATGCCCAGATGCAGTAGCTATCGAGACAGATAGCCTGATATTCTCCTATAAAGAGCTGGAAGAGGCTGTCGCTGCAAGGGCCAAACAACTATCAAATCTGGGCATTCAATCTGGGATGCGCATCGCCTTTATTGCAAAGGGCGATTTTACAACTGTTCTGACCCTATTTGCCCTTTTTCGGCTTGAAGCTGCTGCAGCCCTTTTAAGCTTCCGCGAGCCAGAGAGCTCCATAAACCAGAAAATAGAGCAGCTACAGGCCCACTACCTTCTGGAAAATAGCCTTAATGGCCCGAGACTCATTCCAAAAAATGAAAAGGGGCCAAAAAATAGCGCAAAAATTGCCACGATGCTCTTTACATCTGGTAGCAGCGGCAAAGCAAAAATTGCGTGCCACAGCCTCTCTAATTTTCTAACTCTCGCTCGCAGTGCAAATGAGCGATCTAGACTAAAAAGGGATGATCTCTACCTCCTATCGCTACCGCTTTTTCATGTCGGCGGTATTGCTCTTCTCATCCGTACTTTTCTAGCCGGATCTTCATTGCGTATCTCAGAAAAAAAACCAGGAGATATAGCAACCTCTCACCTATCGCTTGTTCCCACCCAGCTGCGCGATCTGCTAAAAAATGGACGCCACTATCCTCGCTTCGTCCTCCTTGGAGGAGCACCCATTCCACCTGATTTAGTTGAGGAAGCTAAGCTAAAGGGTATTGCTATTTACAAAACTTACGGCATGACCGAAATGAGCTCGCAAATTTGCACAGCACTCCCCGAAGGAGCGCTATTGCCGCTCAGCTGCGCAGAGGTAGGCCTGGCAGAGGATGGCGAGATCTTTGTCAAAGGAGAGGGCCTCTTCCTCGGCTACTGGCCAGAATTAAGAGCACCTATCGACAGCGATGGTTTTTTCCATACGGGTGACCTTGGAAAGTGGGATAAGGATGGAGGCCTTTGCTACCTGGGACGCAAAGATAGACTCTTTATTTCAGGCGGCGAAAATATCCAACCAGAAGAAGTTGAAGAGATTTTACGCGCTGCATTTCCGGAGCGTGAAATCTGGATTGTGCCGATAGATGATGCGCGGTATGGTAAACGAGCCGCTGCCCTTTTTTCCGGAGAGCTGCCGACACTGGCTCAGGTAGAAAAAGCGCTAGCGGACATGTTGCCAAAGTATAAGTGGCCGGTAGCAGTTGCAGCCCTGCCTGAAATAGGGGGTGGAATTAAGCGCTCGGCAGCTTCTCTTGCAGCAATTTCCGATAGTTTGGTGGCACGAGGATAGATTCAAAACTCTTTTTATCAACAAAAACGTGTTTAATCATCACCCGTCCAGCAAGCTCACCGTCTCTAAAAATGGCGTAATTTATAAAAAAAGATTTTTCGCCAATGCCGCCTAAGGAAAGTTTAACAACAATTTCATCGCCAACCTTCAGAGGCTTATAAAAATCGACCTCGGAATGGACAATCGGTATCAGGTGCTGCCCATCATCAAAAATCTTGCGCAGAGATAGGTCTTGCTCTTTCAAAAAATTTTGGAATGCCTCCATGGCAATTGATGGCAGCTCGGCGAAATAGATCACCTCGGTGGCATCGGTCTCTCGGAGGTGGATTACTCTCTTATATTCACTCATAAACCGATACTATCTTAAATTTTTATTCACTACAAGACCCTCTATCTTTTGCAAAGTTTTATTTTTAAAAGATAGGCTCATTGTAGAAAATTGGGAGGAGGATCTATACTTCTCTTAGTTGAATTACGGAGAATAATGGACCAGATTAAAAAGAAAGCACCGAGGGGCAACCTCTCCGCTTTTTCTCCAGCAAAACCCAGAGCAGCCGGTGCAAAACCGTCCCTCTTAGAGCTCGGGAAAGCGGCGCTTTTAGAAGGCCGTAAAGGCTGTTCCATTTCGCTTTTACGCGAGGCACTATCCCATTTTAAAGAAGCCTCCAAACTTGAGAACAATCTCTTTGAAGTTCATCTCCATGCGGGGATCACCTACCTCTCACTAGAAAAAGCGACAGGCGCCTTCCACTATATTGGAGAAGCAGCAAAGCGCTTTGAAAAGGCGCGCTCAGCAGCGGGCGGCCGAGGCGACCACCCCCTTCTCGATTGGAACGAGGCGCTTGCGGCACAAAAATTAGGCTCCCATTACGGTGAACCTCTTGAGGTCCAGCGATCGATTAATCTATTTGAAAAAGCGCGTAATTCTAGCCGGCGCTTTCCCGCACAATTCTGGATTGACTACGCCCTATCGCACAAATTACTGGCCGAAAAAACCAGCTCGTTTACCCCTTACGAGCGGGCAGCTGGGCTGCTTAAAAATGCGCTCACTGAAAACCCCTCATCGGCCCATGCCTGGGAAGAGCTCGGCCACACCCTTTTTCAGCTCTATTTTGCCACACGCAACCCCTCTCAAGTGAACCGAGCAGACAGCTGCTTTGGCAGCGCCCTCCACTGGCTAGCGCCATCACCAGATGAGAGCAGTAGCGACCAAAAAATGGGTGAGCTCTACCTCCGCTGGGCCTCAAATCTCTTGGAGGTTGGTCGTGCAAACCGCGACGAGCACACTTTAAAGAGCGCCATTGAAAAGTGCCAATTTGCAGCTAACCATTTAGGCCAAACTCCAGAACTTCTTGCTCTTTGGGCTGATGCACTCTCGATTTATGCGCTTGATAATGAAGATCGCTTTCTGCTTTTGCAAGCCAAGCAAAAAATTGAGCAGGCCTACACAAAAGAGCGCGCCACTCCTCAAATCTGCTATGCCTACGGCAATGTCCTAGCCGCAAATGGACGCTATTTTGAAGAGCTGGACACCCTATTTAGAGCGACTGAAAAATACCAGGAGGGGCTATCAATTAACTCGGCCCTGCCTAAGTTATGGACTGCTCTTGCCGAAGTTTTTGCCGAGACAGCTCTTATGGAAAATAGGGGCGATGACGCCCCCTTTGAACTCTATCACAGAGCTAGCCACTGCTACACTAAGGCGCTCAATTTAATGCCTAGTGCTCCTCTGCTTTTCGATTGCGCTTGCCACCTTTACACCTACGCCCTGCAGACAGAGAAAGAAGAGGACTACGCCTTTGCAATTAAACAGTTTCAAAGCGCTTTTGCCGCATTTGGCGGCCCCTTTGTAAACCTGGCTCCTCATTGGATCACCACCTACGCAGCGGCACTCTGCGCACTTGGGCAGGTACTTGAGAGCGAGAATCACTACCTGCTTGCAAATGAGTGCTATAAAAGGCTCCTTCTCATCGACCCGGACTATCCGGACCTGCACGCTAATTACGCAGGAGCTCTTGTCTGTCTATCGACCTACAAAGAGGATCGTGAAGCAAATGATCTCCTTATAAAAGCAGTTCACCACTTTAGAATTGCCCACAATAGCGACCCTGAAAATGATGAAATCCTGGTGGACTGGGCCTCTGTGCTAATCACTTTAGCAGACGAATCGCTTTTTGAAGCGGAGATGGACGAGCTCTATTTTGACGCTGAGACAAAACTCTGCCAGGCAGCAGCGCTCGGCAACACCCGCGGTCTCTATCTACTGGCCTCGCTCTACGCTATTTTAGGCAAAAACGAGAAGTCGATCTCGCTGTTGCAAAAAGCAAGCGAATATGATGCCCTACCTCCTGTTGAGGAGATGTTAGAGGATGACTCGCTAGATGGCGTACGCGGCACAAGTGCGTTTCGCTCCTTCATTTCCCAGCTCCAGTCCCGCCCCAGCTAACCCCTGCCCAGTTTTTTTTAAAGATGAGAAATAAAATTTAATCTTTTAATTTTTTTTTATATTCTTTCCGTATATGGCCCTTGAGTCACCTTTTTTACCACCACAGAGTCAGTGCAAGGGCCAGCCTTTTTAATAGGTGAGACCATTTACGGGCCTTTCAAATATTCGCACGTAACTTCGCAAGGATTTTGAAGCGGAGCGCTTAAGCTTGTTTTTCGAACTCCTTTCGTATGTGGCGTTTAATCACCTTTTTACCACCACAGAGAAGAGAGAGAAGAGTGAGGGCT
>JAYUZV010000030.1:0-9384 GCA_043751475.1 Chlamydiia bacterium | reverse complement strand
CCAACAGTTCAAACACTTAAGGGTTTATCAAATATCTCTCTTAACTTGCAAACCTTTTCTAATATTTCTGATAGATTCATATCTCGAACTTTCCATTTAGTTTTCACTAATCGTTGCTATCGAGAAAGGTCTAATGCATAACAGCTAGCATAATATGCATCTGACCTATTATTAATCAACAGTTAAAATAGCCATTTCCTATTTAATTTAAATTTGCCGAGGGAGATTGATATAGATCGCTGGCTAAATCGGGTAGTAAAAAATGTTCAAACTATTTTTATCGAAATGAGCGAGCTGATACAATGGGGAAGTGGAATAAATTATAGGGATTATTTATATGATGGTTACTATTGGGATCGCAGCTGGAAAAGGTGGTGTTGGCAAATCGACAGTAAGCGTTAATCTCTCACTCGCTCTTCAGGCGCTTGGATTTGCAGTTGGTATTATGGACGCAGACCTTTATGGCCCCTCTATTCAGAAGATGCTCCCCGAGGACAGATCGCCCGCCACAAGTGCGGGTAGCGCAGAGATTATTCCCGCTCTTTGTGGGGGTATCGAGCTCATTTCGATGGCCTATTTTAGGCCTCAAAATGAGGGTTTTGTTGTTAGGTCGCCAATCGCCAATGGCGTGATCGAACAGTTTGTGCGCGATGTGCGCTGGGGTGCGCTTGATTTTCTGCTTATCGACTTTCCACCCGGAACAGGCGATATCCAGCTCTCGCTCTGTCAAAAGGGGAAGTTGTCTGGCGCGCTTATTGTCACCACGCCTCAGGAAGTTGCCCTGCTAGACGTGGTAAAGACGGTCGATTTTTTACAGCGGATGAAAGTTCCTATTTTAGGTGTTATTGAAAATATGAGCTTTTTCCCTCACCCAGTTACAGCAGAGCCTATGGCTATTTTTGGCAGGGGTGGTGGCGCGAAACTTGCGACTCAGCTTAGTAGACCTTTACTAGCGCAAATTCCAATAGACCCGCTCATTTGTGCAGCAGCAGATGAGGGGGTCTCGCTACTAGCAAAGGCGCCCGACTCACCATCGGCACTCTGCTATATGGAACTTGCAAAAAAAGTGCGAGATCTCTGTAAAAATGAGGTGGCTAGCAAATGGAACTTATAAAAGCGGAACTATTGCGCGATAGGCGTGGGGTTACCCTCACTTTTTCAGATGGCCTCGCAGCTGCGCTGCTTGCCTCTGTGCTGCAAAAGCACTGTCCGTGTATTATCTGTCAAAACAAAGAGGCTAGCGCTGCAACCGAAATTTATCAAGTAGACTCGATTGGAAATTATGCACTGCAATTTACGTTTAATGCAGGGTGTAGTAAGGGCTATTATTCGCATGAATTATTGAGAGAGTTATGTTTAGAATAAGTAGATTAACTGCGCTGTTTGCATGGGCACTCTTTCTGCTGACTGGCTGCGATTTGATGCAGAGTGATACCCAAGCTGAGCAAATCAGGGAGTGGTCCTCGGGAACGGATAAGCTCAAGGTCCTTTCGACAACTGCCATGATCGGCGATCTGGTCGAGGTCATTGGTGGAGATCGCATTTCGCACCTGACACTCATTCGCGGCGAGGTTGATCCGCACAACTATGTGCCGCTTAAAGGCGATCAAGAGAAGTTTGATCTGGCACAGGTGATCTTCGCAAATGGGCTTGGGCTCGAGCACGGAGCGGCAAGATCTCTTGAAGAGGTGAGCAGAAAAGTTGTCTCGATGGGTGACTCTATCGATGCAAATCAGATTATCCTTGTCTCTGGTGTTCAAGATCCGCATATCTGGATGGATCTATCAATTTGGAAAGAGGCGTGCTCTATCATTGAGAAGTCCCTCTCCGCTATCGATCCCGAAGGAAGATCTTATTATAAAGCCAATAGCGATAAACTTGCTGAGGAAATGGCGCGTATTGACAGCGAAATGGTGAGCCGTTTTCAGGCTTTAGACGAAAAGGTTCGCTATCTTGTTACAAGTCACGATGCTTTCAACTACTTCACGCGCCACTATTTGGCGCAGCAGCATGAGCAGCGCGGTGAGGGGTGGAGGGCGCGCTTTATTGCGCCTGAAGGGCTCTCACCTGAAGGGCAGCTCGGGCCGCAGCACATCAAAGCTGTCTGCGATTTTATGGTGGAGCATCAGGTCGAGGTGATCTTTCCCGAGAGCAATTTGGGGCGTGGGGGGCTCACCAAAATTATTCAGAGTCTTCCCAAAGGATATACCGCGCGTCTTTCAAATTTGGAGCTCTATAGCGATGCGATGGGTGGCTTTAAAAAGAGTGAAGGGAAGTGTCGCTATCTCTATGTGATGAAACAGAATGGCGATAGGATAATCGAGGAGTGGGAGAGGGGTTATGGCGCTGCAAATTGAGCATCTAACAGTTAATTACGGTGAGCGAACTGTCTTATGGGATATCTCCTGCTCGATTCCACCCGGAAAACTTGTTGGTGTCATCGGTCCGAACGGCTCTGGAAAATCGACACTATTAAAGGCCTGCGCGGGGGTCATCCCGATTATTTCAGGTAAAATTGAAATTTTTGGTAGGCGTAAAAATAGTGCGCGGTGTGTCTATGTACCCCAGCGCGAGAGTGTCGACTGGAATTTTCCAATCAGCGCGCTAGAACTTGTTATGATGGGACGCTACGGCGCTCTCGGCCCACTGAAATGGCCGCGCAGTGCAGACAAAAAGGCGGCTCTGCAGGCGCTTGAAGATGTTGGCATGGCACAGTTCGCAGATCGCCAGATCGGCCTGCTGTCGGGTGGTCAGCAACAGCGACTATTTATTGCCAGGGCCCTACTACAAGAAGGGGATCTCTATCTTTTTGACGAGCCCTTTGCGGCAGTTGATGTAACAACAGAAAAGGTTTTAATTAAACTCTTTCATAAGTTGAAGAAGCAGAAAAAGAGCGTTCTGGTTGTTCATCACGCTTTAAGCACTGTTCAAGAATATTTCGATTGGGCGCTATTGCTCAATACTTGCCTGATCGCGGCTGGACCTGTAAAGGAGGTCATGACAGCGGCCAATTTGAAGCGTACTTATGGCAGTGCCCCTGCTTTAATGGACGAGGCTGTTCGTCTAGACAACAAGGCTTTGCGAGGAGATATCTGATTTGACCTATTCATTCGGAGATTTCTTTACAAATCCACTGCTTGCCGCCCCAACAATTGGGAGCATGTTGATGTGCTTTATTGCATCCCTTATCGGTGTTATTCTGCTCATGCAAAAGCGGGTTTTAATTGGAGAAACACTCTCTCATGCGGCCTATCCGGGCGTTGTTTTGGGGGTTATTTCCGCCTCTGTTTTTCTTTCGCTTGGATCTCCATTTATCGCTCTATTTATTCTGCTTTTCGCAGCGCTTTTTTCTTTTTTGGCTATCTACTGTCTAAACTTTTTTGAAAGGCATAAAATGGCAGCTTCCGACAGTGCGCTATGTCTTATTCTGTCGCTCTTTTTTGGGTTTGGTGTACTGCTTGCAAGTCGCGTCCAGCTGACCCATTCAGCCTGGTACAACCAGATCCAAATTTACCTCTATGGCCAGGTAGCCACCATGGTCGCTTCTCACATATGGATTTACGCCATTTTCGCTCTGTTAACACTGCTAATTGTGATCCTTTTTTACCACCAGATTCGGGCGACAACCTTCGACCCTCTTTTTGCGCGCACAGTCGGCATCAAAGTCTCTTTTATCGAGTACCTTCTGGCTCTTCTTCTGGTTGTGGCTGTTACACTCGGCATCCGGACAGTTGGTGTGGTTTTAATGTCTGGCATGTTAATTGCACCGGCGGTTTCTGCACGCTGCTATACAGATCGCTTTTCGCACCTCTTCATTCTCTCTGCTATTTTTGGTGCTTTCTCCGGCTTTTGCGGCAACTACCTATCCCTTGCTATTCCCCACTATTTTGATGCTCCGCATCTGCTTTTGCCAACAGGACCGCTGGTCTTCTTGTCAGCTGCATCTATTCTGATTCTCTCTCTTCTTTTTGCCCCTAAAAAAGGAGCCTTTTCGCGCCTTGCACGCCGCTTTCAGTTTAAGTCGCAAACAGCTCTTGAAAACATTTTAAAGGCTATAGCAAAAAATGGGCCGCTAACCAAAGAGCAGATCGGCGAAGGAGAGCCAGCGAACCCTCTTATTATCTACCTTGTGTTGCAAAAAGCGAAGCGAGATGGGTGGACAGTGCGTGATCCAAAAGGACGCTATAAACTGACTTCTGACGGGAAAATTCATGCCGCACGCATCATCAGACTTCACCGTCTTTGGGAGGTCTACCTAGTCGACTATCTCGGTCAAGGCGCCTCCCAGGTACATCCATCGGCCGAAAAGATGGAGCACGTCCTCAGTGGCCTTGAAAATGAGTTGACCCGCTTTTTAAAACGCCCTCGCAAAGATCCCCACGGGAAGACGATCTGCTACACCAAAGGCCGCCTCTAAATAAACAGAGAAAAAATATGATCAATCCCTACTGTAGTGCCAATTTTCTCACCTTTTTTACTACTTTTTTTGCCCGTCTTTTTGGCGGAGCTTGGTGGAGAGAGGGACTCGCATCAGATGAGCTACAACTGCTCACACTTCTTTTTATTGCGCTCTCGGCCTCGCTTGTCGGAACCTTTCTTGTTTTGCGCAAAATGACCATGCTCGCTAACGCCCTTTCGCATACAGTGCTGCTCGGTATTGTTACTGTTCATCTTTTAGCTTGGGCCATTACCGGTAAAATGGGTGGTATTGCTGTCATCTCTTTTCCTGTCCTCTTTTTTGCAGCGCTTATTACAGGGCTTTTAACAACATTTGCGACGCAGTTTTTAAAAAGTGTGCTCCGTGTTCAAGAGGATGCAAGTATCGGCCTTGTTTTTACACTTTTCTTTTCAATAGGGGTTATTTTAGTCACTCTTTTTGCCAGGTCCTCGCACCTTTCAACAGAAATTGTAACGGGTAATATCGATATGCTCAGGCGAGAAGATTTAACGCTCTCGCTCTATATGGCCGCTTTTAACATGCTGATTATTATACTCTTCTTTAAAGAGTATAAAGTACTTGCTTTTGATGAAGGGTATGCAAAAGCACTTGGGATACGGGTCCATTTTTACAACTATTTATTGATGTTTCAGGTGGCGGCAACCAGCATTATAGCCTTTCGCGCTGTTGGAGTTCTCCTGGTTTTGGCCTTTATGACAGCTCCGGTCATTGTCGCTAGGCTCTATACCCACTCTCTGCGCCACTTACTTTTTCTTGCGCCGATTTTCGCCATTTTTGTCTCTGCGCTTGGGGTGGCCCTTTCGCGCCATCTGCTAACAGTCTACGGGTTGCCGCTCTCAACGGCTGGCCTGACAGTCTCTTTAATGGCGCTGCTGCTTATTTGTGCTATGATTCCTTATTTCCTCAAAATCAAAGCAGGTGGTAGACTTGCCCTTTCTAAAGGTTAAGGTAGACCCGTGCAAAAAATCGCTATTTTAGGCAGTACAGGCTCAATTGGCAAAAATAGCTGTCTGATTGCGGACCATTTGGGTGTTCAGGTGGCAGCCCTTGCTGCCCACTCAAATATCGACCTGCTCGAGATTCAAGCGCGCCATTTTAAACCGGAGTGTCTCGCTGTTTTTGATGAGGCCGCCGCTCGCGAACTTCAAAAACGGCTACCCCATATTCCCGTCCTGGCCGGCATTGAAGGGATCTCCCATATTGCGAGCCTTGGGGGGGTAAAAACTGTCATTTCAGCCATGAGCGGCTTTATTGCGATAGAACCAACTATTGCCGCTATTAAAGCCGGTAAGCGGGTTGCGCTTGCCAACAAAGAGGTGCTTGTTGCAGCCGGCGCTTATGTCACAGCAATGGCTGGCAAATTTGGAGCTGAGCTCATTCCTGTCGACAGCGAACATGGCGCCATTTTTCAAGCTCTTAAAAGCGGTAATCAGAGCGAGGTTAGGCGCCTTATTTTAACCGCTTCTGGCGGTCCTTTCCGCACTTTTTCCAAAGAGCAGTTGCAACACGTGACACTTAGTCAGGCACTGCGCCACCCCAGTTGGAATATGGGCCCTAAAATCACCATTGACTCCTCAACCCTTTTCAATAAGGGGCTTGAAATCATCGAGGCGCACTACCTTTTTGGTATTCCCCATGACAAAATCGAGGTTCTCATCCATCCGACAAGTGTTGTCCACAGTATGGTTGAATTTTGCGACGGTTCCACAATTGCGCAGCTCTCAGTACCCGACATGAAATTGCCCATTCAATATGCAATTACTTATCCAGAACGAGCTCCTGGTATTACCCCTATGCTCGATTTAACAAAACCCTTTTCCCTCGACTTCTTTCCTCCGGATAGCGAGCGCTTTCCATGTCTGCAGTTAGCTTATGAAGCGCTTAAAGTGGAAAAGAGTATGCCCTGCTTTTTGAACGCCGCCGGCGAGGTCCTCGTGGAACGTTTTATGCGCGAGGAGATCCGCTGGATTGATATTGCAGCACGCCTTGAAAAAGTGATGGCCCGCCATATTCCACATCCTGTCGAAAATTATGATGCTATTATCAGTGCCGATAGAGAGGCCCGAGATTTAGCTAGAACTATTTAATAAAATAAGAGAATAAAACCTTATGGTCCACTCAATTTACACCGTTTTTATGGCCCTTTTTACCCTTGGGTTTCTTGTTTTCATCCATGAAATGGGCCACTATATTGTTGCAAAGCGCGTGGGTATGAAAGTCGAGACCTTTTCGATCGGTTTTGGCAAGCTTTTCTCTTGGAAAAGGAAGGGGGTTACCTGGCAAATTGGGTGGATTCCTTTTGGCGGATTTGTCAAAATTGCCGGCATGGAAAAAAAAGGTGCTCTCGATCTTCCCGATATTCCCGGTGGTTTTTTCCATGCCCGTCCGATAGACCGTATTAAGGTGGCTCTCGCCGGCCCTATCGTCAACATTCTCTTTGCGCTCCTGCTATTTACCATTATCTGGCTTGGCGGAGGACGACTTAAGAGTTTTGCCGAATATACCCACTTAATCGGCGGTTTAAAAACGGAATCTGGGCTTTATGCTGGTGGGGTGCGGGTCGGCGATTCAATTGCCCGTTTTAATGGAAAGGCTTACGACGGCTTTATGCAGCTCCAATACGCCCTTGTTTTCCAGGACGGTAGCGAGGAGATAGATGGCCATAAAATTTCCTATGCCACAGGAGAGCAAACTCCTTTTACAGCTAAATATCTTCCCGGCGACATCATAGGCCCAGCTTCTTATCTAAAATATCCGAGCAAAAAAATTCCGTCGCAAACTCCAGAACCTGTCAATAAGACAATCGCTACAAGTGGAATCATGCCGGGAGATAGACTCCTTGCTGCAGACGGAGATATCCTCTTTTCGCTTCCGCAGTTATCGACTCTATTAAACGACAATCACGCTTATGTCACCTTTGCAAGAGGAGCGCAAAAATTCTCTTTGCGCATCCCTAAAATCGCTCCAGAGCGCCTGCGGTTAACGGGTAGCGAGAAGGTTCGCTTTGAGGGGCAGAAGGTTTTGCTGCCTTTTCTTTTTGATGAGCAGATGCAAATTAAAGAGGCTGTGCCTTTTTTTAATGAAAATCTTCAGGAGACCTCCTTTTCTGCGCCAAAGATGGCCCCGTTTACTCCGGAAATTGGTGATAAACTCCTAGCGGTTGATGGGAGCACGATTGCAAGTGAAAATGCGCTTTTACAGGCGCTGTTAAGTAAATCAGTAACGCTCATTGTCGGCCGCTTTCCTGACCAAAAGGCACCGCTTTGGACAGATGCTGACAGCAAATTTACAAGGGAGATCAACTGGTCTGCCATCAGCACCTTAAAAGAACAGGTTGGGGCTGTTTCTATAGGCAATTATGCGCAATTAAATCCCATTACAGCTGGGCCTGTATCAGCTCTTTATACTACTGCAGAGGGTGTTGCCTTTGTAGAAAAATATAAGCTAGCAGAGGATAAAACTCTGCGCCTTGGCATCTCACTTACCGATGAACAAGTCATTTATAATCCGCAGCCATTTGCTCTTTTTGGCTCTGTTCTTCTAGAGATTAAGCGGACTTTCTTTGCCCTTTTTAGAGGGGCTGTTAGTCCTAGCAATCTGGCAGGACCGCTTGGCATTGTCCAGGTGATGGGTTATGGCTGGTCAGTGGGGGTTTTTGAGGCGCTCTACTGGATTAGTCTAATTAGCCTAAATCTTGGCATACTCAATTTACTGCCCATTCCTGTCTTAGACGGCGGGCACGTCGGTCTCTCTGTTTACGAAATGGTCTCCAAAAGAAAGATTAAAGCTAAAATGCTCGAGCGTCTAATCTTTCCATTTGTTATCCTCTTGATAGCTTTCTTTGTGTTTGTGACCTATCATGACCTTTTGCGCCTTATTAAACGCTTTTTTTAGCCTTTTGCTCTTGCCAGCCCTCCTTTTTGGAGGGGAGGATCAACTAGAAAAGATGAGCCTTGATGAAAAAATCGCTCAGCTCTTTGTGCTCCCAGCTGCTCCCTTTCTCGGTGAGGCTCACCTGGCTCAGCTCGAAGCGATCATACAGAAACATTCTATCGGAGGTTTTCTATGCAAACAGGGAACAGGGGCTGAGCATAAGGCTTTTGCTATCCGTTTAAACGCTCTATCTAAAATTCCGCCACTGTTAATGCGTGATGCCGAGTGGGGGGCAGCTCAGCAGTTAACAGATGGTAAGCGATTTCAAAGTCATAATGCTCTTGGCCAGCTCGAAAACAAAGAGGAGATTACTGTTTTTGGTGAGTGTATAGGCCTTGAGCTTAAAGAGTTGCATGTAAGCCTTAACCTTGCTCCTGTTGTTGACCTTGGAAGCGAGGGCTCCTTTTTGATTCAGCGAGTATTTAGTTCAGACCCTTATGCAGTCGCTCTGTGTGCTAAAAATTATTTACTAGGCCTGAAAAAAGCTGGTGTTTATGGTTGTCTTAAACATTTTCCGGGACATGGATTTGCAACAGGTGATTCACATCTTACTCTTCCAAGGTTAGAGACTAATCTTGAAATATCGCTACAGCCTTTTAGGGAGCTTATCAAAGAGAAGGGTCTTATTGACTTTGTCATGGTGGCCCATCTGATTGTTCCTGCGATCGATCCCGACTACCCGTCAACCTTATCTAAAAAGACTGTTACAGAGCTCCTTAAAAAAGAAATGGGTTTTTCTGGTCTGGTTATTACTGATGCACTTAACATGGAGGCGCTTGCAAAAAACTATACTCCGGAAGAGGTAGGTCTTTTGGCTTATAGTGCCGGCAACCATTTCCTATTATACGGCAATCATCTTGAAGAGGGAGTCCGCGATATTTTGGATAACCTCTTTCCTCGCGCCTTTGCTCGGCTTAAAAAGGGGTTTGAAAGCGGAGAGCTTTCAGTCGCCGAACTCGACGCGCGCGTTCTCCAAATCCTCTCTCAGAAAG
>JAYUZV010000029.1:0-6634 GCA_043751475.1 Chlamydiia bacterium | reverse complement strand
TTTTGGTGGAAAATACGAGCTGATCGATTTTAAAGAGTGGTTTCATGCCCAGTTTAAGTTAATAAATGGGTTATTTCCCCTTGGAAATGGCAATGAGGGGGAGGCAATTGAAAGAGGCTTTTTTGAGGCCCATGGCCATAAGAAAGTCACAGGAAGCGAAATCTATGATTTAGCGCGCGATATCTGGACCCGTTTTGCTAAAGATAATCTCGAATACATCGAAATGTCAGATTGGTTTGGAAAGTTCAAGCACGAGGATATTCATCCAGGTAATCGCCCTATCATCACAGATGCTGCCGTTTTACAAATCAGAAAGGCGATCAGAAATCACTCTCTGCTTCTTGATTCTCTTGTTCCAGCAAAGCCTCTCTCAGAGCCAATGCAAAAGCTGTTTACTCAAATTTTCCATGGTGCAATTACAAACTTTGGTAAGAGCGAGCTTGAATCACTCTATTTAGAGCCGCTCCTTCTTGACACAAAGAAGTTGGGGAGCTTAAGCGCTCTGCATCAGCAGTGCCATGATATTTTGCAGCGTATTAAAGGCGATAAAATTAAGTAAGAAGGATTTCTCCAATTTGGAACGCGTTCAGAGCCGCTCCTTTCAGGAGCTGATCGCCGACAATCCAGAGCTCTAAAGCTGTGCTGCAGCTAATATCCTGCCGAACTTTTCCGATAAAAACTGCATTTTTCTCGCTCGCTCGCAGCGGTGTAATGGCGCTGTCAAAGGCGAGCCCTTTTCCTGCACGTAAAAGCTCCTCAGCCTGCTCTACAGAAAGCGGTTTATCGAGCTCAACATTCAGAAAAATACTGTGCGCGCGTCTCACTGGAACGCGAACGCAATGCACTGATATGGGCAGGTCTCTAAGAGCTAAAATTTTACGCGTCTCAAAGATGATTTTCTCCTCCTCCTCATTGTAGCCATCCTGCCATTGGGGTCCCTCGTGAGGGAAGAGGTTCATCGCAATTGGATGGGGAAAGTGGGAGGGGAAAAAGGGGGTGTTTTCTGCAGCTGCACGGGTGGAGGCTTCTAATTCATCCAGCGCCTTCTGGCCAGCGCCGCTGGCGGCCTGGTAGGTTGCGGCAATCAGCCGTTTAATTTTACGCATTTTTAGGATAGGTGCAAGGGCAAGGGCAATGAGTGTCGCCACGCAGTTTGGTGAGGCGATGATTTTTGGCCGGGTTTTCAGCAGATCACCGTTAATTTCAGGGACAACTAGCGGTACCTGCTCATCCCTCCGGAAGGCAGAGCTTAAATCGATAGCGATCGTCTTTGTCTCTAAGCAGAGGTCTATCCACTTTTGTGAAATATCAGCCGGTGTGCAAAAAAAAATGAGTTGGCACTGCTTCATCTCCCCCTCGCTAAGCTCCGCATCGCGTGGATTCAGTAATTTAACGCGCCATTTTGGCTCTTTTGCGTCAATTAGCCGTAAAAGCTCCTTTCCAACCGAACCGCTCGCTCCAAAAATCCCTACATCCATACCTGTGCCTCTAAACAAACAATTATATTTATATCCCCAGGGGTTCTTTTTTTTCTTCTCTTTCGTTAGAATAGTGCCGAATTTAATCTGTAGGACAATAAGATTATGAATCTTTTAACAGCTATTGAGAGCAGCGCAGAGGAAGCCGTGCGCGCGGCTCAATTTATCCAGCGCCCAGAAAGTCTTGAATTTATCGACAAAGTCTCAGACCTCCTGGCTAAGAGCTTTGCCGCAGGTGGCAAACTGCTTGTTGCCGGTAACGGTGGAAGTCTTTGCGATGCGGCCCATTTTGCCGAGGAACTCACTGGTTTCTACAGATCGAAGCGCGCTGCTCTTCCGGCAATAGCCCTCTCAGAGCCTGGCCACATGAGCTGCGTGGCCAACGACACCGGTTTTGACGAGGTCTTTTCAAGACCTGTCGAGGCGTACGGTAAGCCGGGTGATGTGCTGGTTTTACTGACAACTAGCGGTAATTCAAATAATCTCTATAAAGCGGCAGAGGCGGCACGTGTAAAAGGGCTTTACACCGTGGCTTTTCTTGGGAAAACCGGTGGCAAATTAAAAGGGGTCTGTAATTTGGAGTGGATGGTGACAGGCTTTCCCTACTCGGATAGAATCCAAGAGGCACATATGGCTGCTATCCACATTATTATCGAGCAGCTCGAATATAAACTCTTCCCTGAGCTACGACCACTCAGCTGAAGAATAACCGGCTACACCGTCAAAAGTGTAAAGGTTCTCTGTCCGGATCAGCTCGATGCTATTTGCAAATAACAGATGTAAAATCGATAGAATCTGCTCCTGGCTCATTGCCTGACCTTTTGCGCTCATCACAAAGCGCGCGCGCCATTGATCCACGCAAAAGGTTTCCGGAATACCATTAGGCCAGATCAGTCCGCCGCGGTTTGTAATCAGCGAGAGTTTTATGCCATTTGGGAGTTTCACATTCTTGAGTTGGTTTGTTACTGTTTCAGGATTGCTTTTTGCAAAGATATAGCAATCAACCCCGATAAGCTCGCGCACAGTTGTGTGTGGGTGTGGGGGGTGGACTTCTATGATCTTCTCATGTTCGGCACTGGTAGCGGCAGTGAATGTTTTTGGTTTTTGTCCAAGGCGCGCGCAGACAGCGTTTGCAAACTCTTCTGTTCCCACTTTTTGTTTGGATAGACCCTCTTTGTAGATGTCGGCTGTATGAATACCCTCTTCAAGTGTTACAAGCCAGGCATTTTGGATTTTTTCAGCACAGGCAAATTGCTCTAAATGGTTGAGCATTAAAACAGCTGCTTGAAGGAGTCCAGAGGGGTTCGCGATATTTTTACCAGCAATGTCGGGTGCTGAGCCGTGAATCGCTTCAAACATGGCACATCTGATACCAATATTTGCAGAGCCAGCAAGGCCTACAGAACCGGCAATTTGCGCTGCAACATCTGACAATATATCTCCGTATAGATTGGGCATCACAATCACATCGAATATATCGGGAGTGTCAGCGAGGCGTGCAGCACCAATATCGACGATCATCTGGTTTGATTCAATATTTGGGTAGTCAGCTTTAATTCTTTGAAATGTCTTCTGAAATAGACCATCTGATATCTTCATGATATTATCTTTAATGAAGCAAGTGACCTTCTTTCTGTTGTGAAGTCTGGCGTATTCAAAGGCGTAGCGGATGATTTTTTCAGATCCGGGCTTAGAGATGAGCTTAATTGAGTGGCATACCTCTGGCGTCTGGTGATATTCGATGCCCGCGTAGAGATCCTCCTCATTTTCGCGGACAATCACCACATCCATATTAGGGTGTTTTGTTGCGACATAAGGGGAGTAGGCAATGCACGGGCGAATGTTCGCGTAAAGCCCAAGGCCGGTACGGAGCGAGACATTTAAGCTCTTGTGGCCGCCGCCTTGAGGGGTTGTAATGGGGGCCTTCAAAAAGGCTGCCGATCCGCGAATCGTATCCCAAGCATCCGTGTCAATGCCCGTATTGCAGCCGCGCAAATAACACTTTTCACCAATTTCAACGGTTCGGATGTCCAGCGGCGCTCTCGCCTTATTAAGTATGCGCAGGACTGCCTGCATGATTTCAGGGCCAATGCCATCTCCATGTGCGACCGCAATAGGGATTAGGGAAGTTTGGTCTGGAATAATTGGGTTTGATGGCATGAGATGGCTCCTCTAGGCAAGGCAAGTGTGATTTCTAGCTACCTATACAATTTTTTTGTGTTTATTTTAAAGGTTTGATTTAATCATAATGGTGATATAGAATTTGTCTTTTATAAATATGAGGCTTTTAAGTGATAGAAGAGTTGTTTCAAGAACAGCGCAAAGCAATAGACTATTTTTTCGACAAACTTAATCACGAGGAGACGGCTAACTTTCTTCAGCGCATTGTCAATACCAAGGGAATCGTTATTTTTAGTGGTGTTGGAAAGAGTGGTCTTGTGGCGGAAAAAATTGCGCTGACACTTACCTCTACCGGAACGCGTGCGGTCTTTTTTCAGCCGACAAACTTTTTACACGGCGACCTCGGTTTTATAGAGAGCCAGGACACACTAGTTTTAATTAGTAAAAGTGGCCGCACAGAGGAGTTGCTATCGCTAATTCCACTGGCAAGAAGACGCGGGGCCTCTTTACTCACAATTGTTTGCGATGGTCTATCTCCTCTGGCTACATTAGCAGATGCACATGTTCTCTTGCCACTCGAGCGCGAGCTCTGTCCTTTTGGATCTTCGCCAACAACCTCGACATCGCTGCAGATGATTTTTGGAGACGTTTTATCCGTTGCCCTTATGCACTCCAAAGGCTTTACCCGGGAAGCGTACGCCCTTAACCACCCATCAGGCACTATTGGCCGTAAAATGAGTATGAAAGTGTCGGACTTAATGCTTGAGGGCGAGAGATTGCCGCTTTGCAGTGGTAATGAGACTTTAGGAGAGATTCTTGAGCGGCTGACTCAGAAAAAGTGCGGTTGCATTCTTGTGACAGGCGAAAAGCGCGAGCTTTTGGGGATTTTTACAGATGGTGATTTGCGCCGTAGTTTGCAGATCAAAGATGTTATGCTAAGGCCTATGAAGAGTTTAATGACGTGCTCTGTCAAAACGCTCTCAAAAGAGCTGCTGGCGACAGAGGCTCTTTCTATCATGGAATCAGATAATCAAAAACGAGTGGCTATGATGCCTGTTGTTGAAGGTGAAAAGGTGGTGGGTCTTTTAACTATGCACGATATTGTCACTGCTGGGCTCCATGCCTAATCTTAATCTAGTTGTTCATTAAGTGTTGATTGGGTAGAGTGTTCTAGTTAGATAATTTAGAGGTATTATTAAAGTGGAACTGCTCGGATTTTTTCCTTTGCTCCTCATTATTTCTGTATTTCTCATCGGCTATGTTGCTATTATCCTAGAAGATCACATTAAGGTTAATAAAACAGCGGTTGCCCTTTTTATTGCTGTTCTCTGTTGGACTATCTATTTTGTATCTAGCGGAAAGCCCCTGAAAGAGGATGCTCACGATTTAGAGAAGTTTATTGCAGATATTTCGCAGATTGTCTTTTTTCTAATAGGCGCTATGTCTATTGTCGAGCTTGTCGATTTGCATCAAGGGTTTAAAATAGTTACCGACTATGTTCGCACTAAAAGCATGCGAAAGATGCTCTGGCTTGTATCCTTAATCTCCTTCTTTCTCTCTGCAATACTCGATAACCTCACGACCACTATTCTCATGATCTCTATGCTGAAAAAGCTTGTGCCTAATAAGTCTCAGCGCTTTCTACTGTCGTGCATGGTTGTGGTTGCTGCTAACGCTGGCGGCGCCTGGACTCCGATAGGAGATGTAACAACCACAATGCTCTGGATTAATGGTCAGCTCTCTTCGATGGCGGTGATCTCAGCCCTTTTTATCCCTAGTTTTGTATCTTTATTGGTTCCTCTGGCTTACTTTAGCTGGAAGATGGAGGGTGGATTTGACGGTGACGAGGCGGCCGTTGAAACTCCGGTAGAACCACGGGCCGGCCTTGTACTTGTTCTCGGTATTGGATCGCTTATTTTTGTGCCTATTTTTAAGGCGCTCACTGGCCTTCCTCCCTTTATGGGGGTTATCATTGGTCTAGCTACGCTCTGGATTGTGACAGATCTGCTGCACGACAAGCACGAAAAGCGCGAGCATCTGCGGATTCCCCATGTTTTGTCTAAAATTGATACTTCTGGTGTGCTTTTCTTTCTTGGTATTTTGCTTGCGGTTGATGCGCTTCAGTCGGCGGGTGTTTTAAATTTCCTTGCCGCCTGGTTAGACCGCACTGTTCATAATCAGGCGATGATCGCGACGTTAATTGGGATTTTTTCTGCTATTGTAGACAACGTACCGCTTGTGGCGGCCACTATGGGGATGTACTCTCTTTCAGACTTTCCAATGGATGACAAGCTCTGGCATATGATTGCCTATGGAGCGGGAACGGGGGGTAGCTTGCTTATTATCGGTTCGGCAGCGGGTGTGGCTTTGATGGGTCTTGAAAAGATCGATTTTGTCTCTTACATGAAGAAAATGACCCTTCCAGTTCTTGTTGGATACCTGCTTGGCATGGTTGCATACCTCGCTTTATTTACTTTTTCTCGAGGGTAAATCGGTCAGAGAAAGATTTTTGCTTGCCTTAAAAAAAAGGAAAGCTGTATATTAACCATCGTCTTCACGTTACACAGTTTGCTAAAACAAGAGTGCGTGATAGAAAGCTGGCCACAGAGCCAGTAATGCAAAAGCTAGCGAAAGCTAGTAAATGTTATTTTAGCCGTAAGGCTTAAAGTGAATCTTATTTAACAGCAGAAAAGAAGCGATGTAATACTTTTTCATAGAGCAATTTATGGAAAAGATTAAAGTAGTGCTTGTGCGGGATCCTAGTCTCATTTATGGGACTAGGATCCCTGTCAAATATAAATATCTGTGCCCGCCTTAAATGGCTTGGGCACAAGATAAGCGAGTAAGATTAAACAAGAGAGTTTGATCCTGGCTCAGCTTGAACGCTGGCGGCGCGCTTAATACATGCAAGTCTAACAGGAGAGTGATGGGTAACTTAATCTCTTCTGTGGCGGACGGGTTAGTAATACATAGTTAACATGCCTTTAACACAGGGATAACCATTGGAAACAGTGGATAATACCAGATGAGGAGTG
>JAYUZV010000028.1:0-4839 GCA_043751475.1 Chlamydiia bacterium | reverse complement strand
GCTTCGCAAACGCGAGATAAGTCGTTGCGAAGCAGGTCCACGATCATCACGTTCTCGGCCTGATCCTTCTCACTTTCGCGCAGCTCATCGCGCGTGCTTTTAGGGAATCCTGAGAAGAATTTACAGGTAGTTCTCATTACAGGAACAAATGGGAAAGGGACAGTTGCCCATAAAATTGAGGCTGCATTTCGTAAAAAATATCGGATAGGTCTTTTTACATCACCGCATATTGTCACCCCTGAGGAGCGTATTCAAATTAGCGGAAAGATGGTCGAATCTGATCTCTTGTCTTCTCAATTAGAGTATATTAGCTCTGTTTGTAAAGATCTTGACCTCTCCCTTTTTCACCACTATACCCTTATCGCTCTGCGCTATTTTCAGGCCCAAAAGGTCGATTTTGCTATTTTGGAGGTTGGTGTCGGAGGTCTTTACGACCCGACAAATTGCACAGATCCGATGCTCTCTATCATCACTTCAGTTGGTCTTGACCATATGGACCTGTTAGGAGCAACACTTGATGAGATCGCATTTAACAAAGCAGGAATTATTCGTCCGAATAGACCAGTTATTCTTGGACGCTCTGCAATGTGCGCCCCTATTTTGCAGACGATTACCGAAAAAAAAGCGTGTTTATTAACACCCGCAGTTAGTGAGAATATCGAGCTTGAAAACCGCGCAATTGCCGCTCTTGCTATTGAGCTTTTATCGGAACAATTCCCGATTGACTCAGAAGATATGGCCCGTGGACTAGCCGCTAGTGCGCCAGCGCGCTTTTCTATCCATCTGCCCTTTATTTTTGATACAGCGCACAACCCACAAGCCTTTTATCATCTAGTCAAACGGCTAGAAAAAGAGTTTGCTTCTGAGAAATTCGATTTTATTATCGGCTTTTCTAAAGGAAAAGATATCAAGGGTTGTTTAGAGATGATCCTGCCACTTGCCTCTCATATTTACTGCGCTAACACCAGCGAAAAAATGGTGCCCTCCGAATTGCTTCTATCCGAGGTTAAGGCGCTATCCCACAACACGTCTTCGGCTGTCACAGATCTGCCTCTGCTTCTGGCAAAACAAGCAAAACTAGGGCATAAAACAGTTGTCTGCGGAAGCTTCTATCTCCTCGGCCCTACCTTCTCCGCCCTCAACCTACCCCTCTTTCTCTTTCTTTTTTTGTTAGGGAATCTTTGAGTAAGTAACCTCAGCAGAGGAGGATCAAATTTAGCAGATAAATCGAGAAATCTAGGCCCACACCAGAGATCTACTGTTTATTTGCAAATAGCTACAACTATTTCAGTACGTGGCGTTTAATTACCTTTTTTACCACCACAGAGAAGGGAGAGAAGGTAATTAAACCTCACGTACGGAAAGAGTTAGTGAGATAAGCTTAAGTGTTCTAATTCAGGTCATTTGTGGGGGTGTCCGACATTCTCGACTAATCGTCTTTGGAGATTTCTTTAAGGTCTTGAAACATCTGTTCGACTTGTTCCTGTGAAATGTAGCTACCCGCACTCTTTCCGCCAGCGAAGTCGTTTGCTGTCGCTACAAGCGCTTGAATAGTGGTAAGAGGGGTTACAAATGGTAGGTCATTGCCCTCTTGAAGAACAAAAAGATGTTTGCGCGTCAAGTTTTTCTGCTGGTCGGGTAATTTTTCAAAGCTCTCCCTTCCAGAAGTCTCATTGCCGCTATAAATGAGCGCGGCAACTTCAAAAAGGTCGGCAATCGCGTCCAGATCGATCTCTGGAGTCGTTTTCATCGAGCGTCTTACACTTGCTTTCTGCTCCATTTTAAGAAGTTCGCGTTTTGCGCTCTCTTCTCCATAAAATTGGAAGAGACTCTTTTGCACAAGGGCGGCAGCTCTATTCACAAGCGCTTGCTCTTCTCGTGAAAGGGCTTGTAGCCTTTCTAGGCGCGAGAGGTGTTTTTTTAATTGATTCAGTAGGGGTTTACCCTTTTCTATGTCATTTGCGGCAAGAGTGATTTCAAGCTCGTCGTTACACTCTCTCATCTGTTCGAGCTCGTACTCAATTGAGAGGGCGTGAACTTTGCCGTATAGCGAAATAAGCTGGTGCTGAATCTCCTCGCTCTCATCCATTTTAAGAAGGTCTAGAATAGCGCTGCACTCATCGAGGCGGTTTATGATTTTTTTCTTTTTCTGCGGAGAGAGCGAGCGGTTTGTCTCAGCCTCTACACTGCTCATCTCTTTCTGCACAAAAAGATAGGCGATTTTTGTTTCTAATCCGTAAATTGCCATCGAGCGCATCTCCTATCAATTTATCCGTGGTATATCACGACTTAAAGATTCTTTTGAATTAAAAAGAGCGAGGGCGATTTTTTTCTATTTTTCCACTGGGTGTAAGAGACGCTCCATCTGTCCGGAGGGAGCTTCTCCAGAAATTCGCTAAGCGCGATCTCCTCGAT
This sequence comes from Chlamydiia bacterium, assembly GCA_043751475.1. Lineage (GTDB taxonomy): Bacteria > Chlamydiota > Chlamydiia > Chlamydiales > JAYUZV01 > JAYUZV01. The sequence goes on along the minus strand of JAYUZV010000028.1, from coordinate 2,424 downwards.
AGCCCCAGGATTATGTCCTGGGTAACAGATGATGCTAATGACCCCTTGATTTGATAGGATTTCAGTCGCTCTTTTCACCGATTGAAGGGTGTTGACAGCGGTTGTTGTGAGGGACTTGTCGCCACCTGGCAGATAGCCCAAATTGTAGACAATCAGTTTTGGGGTGATATCTGGAAAATGGGTGTGGCAGCCGAGGTGAAAGGAGAGGGTGACAGATGGCGTCTCAACACTTTTAAGGGCCTCGCGGCTCTTGTCAATAGCGCTCTGCTGAATGTCCATCATCTGAAGAGTTCCTCCGCCAGCAGCTTGTAGAAGTGCTGCAATAACGGTGCTATCTTTTCCGGCGCCACATGTCGCATCAATGGCAATGTCTCCTTTGCAAAGAGATTTTTTCCACATCGCGTGGGCTAAATCGGTATGCGCATTAAAAAGCGGAAATAGGTGCATTGTCAAATTAGCGCGATATGTGTGTAGAATTAAAATTTAACAGAGCGAGTCATTTCTGTAAAATTAAATTAATTGGTTTATCAAATCAACTTGTTGATGAGTTATAATAATAAAAGCAAATCAATTTTATTTCTTTTTATTTATGATATATCGATCAAGTAAAGAGCCAAGTCAGGTGTGCGAGTGGATTAAACATAGTCCTTGCATCGCTTTGAGTCTTATCGCCCTTGGGCTGAATAAGGTGGGTGTGGCTATTCAGGTGCGTGTTTTGGCTTTTGCAAAATGTTTTTTTGAGGCTATTCGTTTTACTCTTGAGGCCTTTATCCTGATAGTTGCAACAGTGGCTAATTTCTGTACATTCCGCCAGATTGCTTCTTTGCGAGAAGGTGTGGAGCAGGAGCCTGAAAATAGTGTGGAGCTCGTTGGCAGCGCCATTATTCCCTATCTTTTTGCTGCACTTATCTCTCTGATTGCACCAGAATTAGGCGGACTAATTACCGACCGGAAAGAGAAGGACTCCCTTTATGTAAAAGGCGGTAAGGATCTCTCTGATCGGTTTGCTGACTCTTTTCATACAAAAATATTTACTTGGATTGAAGATAGGGTGAAGGGTATTTTAGCTCAGAGAGAGTGGGGTTGCTTTTCAGGAATTAAAGCGCGTCTTTATAATGTCCTCTATTTAATAGCGGCTATTGTTGTTAGGGTGCTCGAATTTGCTATGGGGGTGGTGGGAGCGGTTTTTTCCATCCTTCTAGCCGTTATCTCCCGCTTCACCTCAGCAGCGAGGGTGCATACCGCCCTAGGAAGACTTGCGCGTTTTACGCTTAAGCAATTAACAATTGTGACACTTGTTAACGATGTTTTCTGCGCGCTAGGCAAAATCATTAATCCAAAAAGCTATTAGCTCGCAGTTTATTAACTTGTGCGCTAATTGCCCTATCGGGTAGACTTTGAGTCTAGTTTTTTTACTATTGGGGGGTTAGCTCAGCTGGTTAGAGCGCTACCTCGACAAGGTAGAGGTCGCCAGTTCGATCCTGGCACCCCCCAATCTCTATTCAAGTTTACTCACAAAAGCGCTTCACAGATGGACACAGCCGCGGCCCTTTTTACCCACCATCTTCCCTTAAGAAATAGCGCAGCACTTATTTTTGCTGTTGCCGTTAAGCAGTTATTTCCTAAAGCGACTCTTTTCGGCTCATCTCCAACTAGCAGCGGTTTTATCTATGATGTAGAGCTTTCTTTTCCTCTTACAGATCAAGTTTTGCAGCAGATAGATCTGCGTATGCGCGAAATTATTTCCGCCGGAAAAGTTATTTACGAAATGGAGATGTTTCGCCCTGCAATTTTAGAGTTTTTTCGCTCTTTTTCCCACGCTAATGCATTTGAAAGGGTCGAGGGTATGCAGGGGAGCGAGACCTTTTTCTGCAGCCGCATAGACAACATGGGTGATTTTATCGCTCCCTGTCTTGACAACACCTCGCTTGTCCGCTTTTTTAAATTGGTTGCATCAGAGCAGGTTTTATTAAATGACGCTCCTGTTCAGAGGATTAGTGCAGCTGTTTTTGATAAGAATGACGATCTTAAACAATTTTTAAAAAGTGCCCGTACAAAAAAGAGGAGAGTTTCCTCCCTTGGTTTAGTGAAAGAGTGTGATGGGCAGCGCCTCGCTTTTCTTCCCGCAGGAGTCGCCGTTAAAGAGCGCCTCGAGAGAGTGATTGATTCGCTCCAGACGGATTTTTCCTCTGTTATTTCTCCGCTTATGCCTGATAATGAGCCTCTTTCCCATGCGCTTGAGCTTTTTGGAAGCGATTTTCCGGCTTTTAAAGTGGTTCCATTTATTTTTGATTCATGGGAAGCGCGCCCTGTCGAGGGTCTTCTTTCAAGCCCGTCTATCCACACATCTTTTGCGATTGCTAGGGTGAAACAAGAAGAAATTTTAGAAAAGAGTATTTCTTCCTTGCAATTGATCGTGCAATT
>JAYUZV010000027.1:0-13045 GCA_043751475.1 Chlamydiia bacterium | reverse complement strand
GCCATTGTAATAAACTCCTTTTCTCTCTTTCCTCTTCTATCACAAAAAAGCATCCAACTACAAGATTTTTTTTAACGGCTTATTATATTAATGCCACAAGCAAAACTAATGAATGTATAGATTCACATTTAGTATTACCTACCGATTCAAGGGGGCTAAAAAATAAAAATTATTTTAATTAAGGAAAGGGGGTAATGGAGCTGTGAAGGTGAGCATTTCCCGGGTAATTGGGTGGGGAAAGGTCAATTTGTAGCTCTGGAGAGCAATCTGCCCCTCCGCAAGGGTTATTTTGCTCCCATATTTGCTATCTCCGATGACGGGGTAGCCGATGGTAGAGAGCTGCAGGCGAATCTGATGGTAGCGGCCCGTATCTAGCTCGATTTCAAGTAAAGTTTTACCATTTCTTTCCTCAACCGTTTTATAGTGAAGGGTGGCGAGCTTGCCATCTTGCGAGAGGTGGGCCCTGTGGTCGCCGTGAATGATGGTGTGGTTTAGCGTTGCCTCGCGCATTTTAGGCGAGCCACTCACAAGCGCGAGATAGCGCCGCCCAATTTCGCGATTACGCATCATCTCTTGCATCCGCGATAGGGCCTTACTGGTTCTAGCAAAAAGAACAAGGCCATGCACCGGCTTATCGATGCGGTGGATAGGCTCAAGAAAGACCCCACCGGGCTTGTTATACTTCTCTTTAATCCACATTTTTGCGTGAAATTGCAGGGTCTCCTCATCCTTTTCATAGCCATCCATTTGGACAGTCATACCGTGCGGCTTCACAAAAATAGCGACATGATTATCGCAAAAAAGAGGGGTAAAAAAATGGCTCATGCTTTAGACGACCTCTGACGCAATGCTTCATAGAGCAGAAGAGTTGTTGCTGTGGCCACATTAAGGGAATCGGAGACTCCGTGCATCGGAATGGCCACTTGCAGATCGGCCCTCTCCATCCAGAGCTTTGATAGACCCTTCTCTTCACTGCCAACAACAATAGCCAGGGGCCCGGTTAAATCAGCATCTGTATAGAGCGTCTTTGCGTGCGGTGTGGCCGCAAGAATTTTGATTCCAGAAGCTTTTAACCAGGCAAGGGTTTTTTCGCTGCTCTCTTCAATAACTGACTGGGTAAAAAGAGTGCCTGTACTAGCTCTGACAACATTCGGATTGTAAACATCGGTGCAGCGGTCGCAGACAATGACGCCGTCAGCTGAAACCCCATCGGCCGAGCGCAGAATAGTACCTAAATTACCCGGTTTTTCAATTGACTCAGCGACGACAAAAAGTGGATTTTTTGCGCTTTTTAAGCTATCGATTGAGCGAGGGTTTTGGCGCGCGATAGCAAGAAAACCATCGGGGCTTTCTCTGTAAGAAAATTTTTGAAAGAGCGCTTTTGGACAGAGATAGATAGTGGCCGCTTTTTGCGCGATTGCATGACCTTCATGCTCTTCAAAAAGAAAGAGGCTATCAATCCCGACACCCGCATCGATGGCGCGGGTTAATTCGCGCTCTCCCTCAATCAGAAACAGACCCGTTAAATCGCGCTCTTTTCGCTCGCGCAGCCGCATGATCTGCTTAATTTTGGGGTTGTGGTGGCTGGTGAGCAGTTGACTAGCTCCGCGCTTAAAATCCATAATAACCCTTTTCTAATGCGGCTTATTATACCCTTTATCATCCCTTACTAGCAAGGATCAGCAAGATTAGAAAAAACAAGAAAAGAAAAATTGGCACGGATGGCAGGATATTCAGGATAAGAAAAGAGGATAAAGAAAAAAAAATAGAAGAATAAGAAAAAAGATGAAATTTTTAGAGACAGGCCGACTACTCCTTCGGTGCTGGATCGCACCCTTTATTCTCCCCTGATCTCTTATACTTTCTTTCTTATCCTGAATATCCTGCCCATCCTTGTTATTTTCTCTTACTAGCTTGTTTATCCTGGCGTGAAGGGGGTGGTGCCGAAGGCGAGGTAGCGGTAGAGATGGCCGAGGGCGTAGTTGGCGCTTTTCAGGATGAGTTTCTCTCGCGCGCCAGCAGAGGGCCCTCCTGTAAAGTTAAGATTACCTACAAAATGGGGCCCCTCACGGCTACCCATAGCCACCCAGATAGTGCCAATCGGCTTATCCGGTGATCCACCCGTCGGACCCGCAATACCGGTAATGGCAATCCCGTAATCGCTATCGAACCTATTGAAAACACCCGAGAGCATGGCAAGGGCTGTCTCTTTGGATACCGCGCCATGTGTTTCAAGGAGGTCAGCCGAGACCCCTAGTAACTCCTTCTTGGCGCGATTAGCATAAGCGGTAACACCGCCCAGAAAATAGTTTGAAGCGCCACTATGACGGGTAATAAGCGCGCTGATTCGGCCACCTGTGCACGACTCGGCAAGCGCAAGTGTTTTCCCTTGAACCACTAGCAAACTCTGCACCGCCTGCTCAATTGCTCCATCTTCCGCATCAAAAATATAGCTTTCAAAATGCGCTTTTAGAGCGGCAATTAAGGGGTCTAATACCTTTTGATTTTCCGCCTGCATACGCACTGTAACATGGCCAAAATGGGGGTAAATTCCCGTTGTAATTTGAGGAAACGCCCCCAAAATGGGGTCTATCACATTTTCGCTGAGTAAGCAGAAGTGCATGGCGCGCGTCACACGTGGCCCGTGCCCTTGAAAGCGCTTACCTAAATAGGGAATTAAATCATGCTTAAAAAAGCAGCGCATTTCAGCTGGCACACCGGGCAATAAAATAAGCGCTATAGGCTTATTATCACCCTCAAAAACAAGGGCAGGAGCTGTCCCTACTGTATTGCGGAAAATAAGCGCCTTTTTCGGAACGAGCGACTGATTTTTAGCCATCTCTGTAGATCCGGGAAATCGGCCAATTAGATCGCGGTAGATAGCCATATCCTGAATCAGCGGCGCATTCATTAACTGAGAGACGATCTCTTTTGTCAGATCGTCGTGAGTAGGGCCAAGACCACCTGTAACAATCACAAGCGCCGCACGTGAAATAGCCTCGGCAACGCCGCTATAAATCTGTGATGGGCTATCTGAAACAACCGTGTGGCGCGACACCAAAAAACCCATTCCGTAGAGATGCTGCGAAAGAAAAGCACTATTGCTATTGATGGTGGAACCAGATAAAACTTCATCGCCAATCGAGACAATTTCAACTTCTACATCCATCAACACCACCCAACACATCAATTCCTGCTGCTTTTAACATAGGAGAGCAATTTATCCAAGTAAGCGCTTTTTTCCCGATACGCATGGTTGATGTGACCCGTTTTCCATCCACAAAAAAGCGTACAGGCAAGGTGTTTGAGCGGATCCAGGCCGCTACTTTTTTGAAGAGTTCGCGCGATGGGAAATGGGCCTGTTTATATTCAAGGATCTCTTCAGTTGCGCGGTCGCGAAAGAGCTGGGGAAAGCTAAATGTAATGCCCCAGCTGATGCTATCTGATGCATAGACCTGTGTATGCACTTTTCCATCGAGTGCGCTGTAGCGAAAGCTGTGGGCCTGGAGTTGAAGCGCTGGTAATTGTTGGCGCAAAAGAATACGCTCATCTCCTTCAATGGCGATTGCATAGACACTCTCTTTTCTATCTGTTAAAAGGAGATTAAATAATCTGCTAGTGACCTTCATGAGCTGACTATCTCCGCACTTTAATGCCTCGATATAGGTGGAGTAGTTGCTTAAAAACTTTTCATGTGGCGTAGGATGAGCGCTTGTAGCCGGCGCGCTTAGATTAAAGAGGAAAGTGGGGCTAAGACCTTCAAAAAAAGCAGCCATTTCAGAGATATCTAAAAGAGCTGGAAAAGCGATAAAACGCGACGCGTGATAAGTGTCTGCAGCAGCGCCCATAAATGTTAAGCTACTTTTGCCTTTGGGCTTGCACGGAAAGATTGCCAGAAAAGGGCGACAACACCTAAGAAAATCAGTGAGTCTGCAATATTAAAAACTGGGTAGTGGTAGCCCCAAAAACAGAGGCGAAACATGTCGACCACATGGCCATAGAGAAAGAAATCGGCTACATTGGAAAGTGCGCCGGTAATAATAAGCGCAAGAGGAATATGGCGCGCCTTATCTTTATTAAGAAAGAGCGCGTAACCAAGAAGAATAGCGATAATTCCAAACCGCGCCCACATCAGCTGGTTTTGAAAAGGAGCAAGCAGCCCCCAAGCAGCCCCTTTATTTGTCACGTGGACAATCGAAAAATCAATCCCGTGCCAATTATAAAAAATCGACTTGCCACCGTATGGATAGAAAGGGGTTGAAATGCCCGCATGCGGAATATAATTATGTACGTAAATTTTAGACAGAAAATCAACGATAAATAGGGCAAAAGAGAAAAAAAGAAAGAAAAAGTTTTTAGCGGCAAATTTCATCTTAATAACCACCTGTTTTTTCTATCTCTTCTTGCGCTTTAATGGTGTAGCAGGCCCATGGAAGATAATCTAAACGCTTAAGTGGAATGAACTCCTCTGTACTATCGCAAATGCCGTAGCTTTTCTCGTCTATTTTCTCAAGTGCACGTACGATATAACTCAATTTTTTTGCTTGCCCGTCAACAACTTCAAGATTCACATCGAGCGCGCTCTCATCGCTACCACCTGCTGCCGCACCTTGAATAACCTCTTCGCTGCCCTCCTTAAGAGCCTCTTTTGTGCGCGACACTTGGCCTGTTAACTTTCCTTGCTCCTCCAAAAGACGAAGCTTAAAGGCTCTAATATTTTCTTCTGTCAACTCTGGGTGAGCTTTACGGCTGGGCATGGATCTCTTCCTTTTCGGCATCTTTTGGTGTTACATCTTGCAGCGCACAAATGAGCTGGTCGACATTCTTAAATCTTCTATAAACACACGCAAATCGGATGTAGGCAATTGCGTCCAACTCCTGCAGATGGTGCATAATAAGCTCTCCAAGTTCTGTCGTGGTCACCTCACGACTCTGGCGCTGAAGCAGATCGGCCGTAACCTTCGAAGCAAGCGCTAAGACCTGGTTGTGGCTCACTCTTGTGTGCCGACAGGCCGAATCGATCCCTTTGACGAGCTTCTCTTTCTGGAAATCTTCGTAGGTACCGTCGCGCTTTTGCACTTGAATGGTTAAATCAAGGGTTTCAAATGTGGTAAAGCGCTTTTCGCAATGGAGACACTCGCGCCGTCTACGAATGGCGTTCTGGTCAACGGCATCGCGAGAGTCGATCACTTTTAATTCGTCGTGGTCACAAAACGGGCAGTGCACCTTATTTTTTTACTCCTAATAACCTTGGGATTATCGAAAAATAGTATTTAATAGCCGGCAAAAAAGCAAGTTTAAAAGCCTTCTTTTCGGCTTTATACTCAAATAACTCTTTTAGCCAAGTATTTTTTTCGTTTTTCTTCGGAAAACTTCTCAATTGAGTAACGCAACATCGTTCTGGGCATGGTAGGCCCATACTTATCTAAAAATATCACAAGCGCTGCTTCATTTTTTTTGCCCGATTCGCGCAGCATCCAACCAACCGCTTTATGGATAAGGTCCTCTTTGTCATAAAGCAGAAGAGCAGCAAGCCTAAAGGTCCACTCTAAATCACCTTTGCGTATAAAAAACCATGTCGAGACAATCGCAATCCTACGCTCCCATAATAGAGGTGAAACTGCCAAAGTAAGAAGAGATGCGCGCTCTTTATCCCATAAATGCGCCCCTATAATCAGATGCGCCGAACTGTCCACCAGATTCCAATTATTAATATGTGGAAGGTTGTCGAGATAAAATTGGTAGAGCTCCTCTTTTTGGGCAGTACCCCCTTTTTGGTAGATATGCACCAAAATAAACAGAGCAAGAAGTCTCTCCTCATTAATTTTTGAGTGGAGGAATTCTTTGATTTCAGGGAGAGAAAGTGAATAAAATTGCTTCGCTATTTTGCGCAAATTAGGCACTGTGACGCCGATAAATTGATCCTCTTCTGCATATTGCCCGGCACCTGTTTTGAAAAAGGCAGCGGCGCGCTCTTTTGGCAGGGTAACCGAACTCTCTAAAATAGATCTAACCTGTAAAATAGTGCTCATTTAAACCTCTTTTCATGATTGAGAAGCCATTTTTTACGGGCTATCCCGCCGCGATACCCACCGATAGCGCCGCTACTCTGAATGATCCGGTGACACGGGACGATAATTGCAAGTGGGTTTTTTCCATTAGCGCTACCAACTGCCCGGGACGCCTTTCCCCTTTCCATCGCACTCGCCTGCTGGGCATAGCTCATTGTCTGCCCATACGGAATGGCGATCAAGGCTCTATGGGCTAATTGCTGAAAAGGGGTTCCTTCTAGCTGAATCGGAGTCTTAAACTCTCGGAGTGACCCGTCAAAATAGCCTCCAAGCTCATTTTTAATGGAAAGAAGAGAGAGAGTACTCCCCTCGGGAACTATCTGAAATCTTTCCATCAGCGGATCATCCGCAAATGCCAGAAAATGAAGAGCTAAGTCACTGCCCGCTGCAACGACCTGACCGAGCGGAGTTGCGATTGATAGTTTTTTTACGCCTCTCATCCTAATGAAAACCCTCCTTTAACCACTCTATTCCTAGTGGGCGCGCAAAAGGAAGTAGAAGCGACTTCTTTTCACAGGTCCAGTTCGTTCCCCCAGATGATACCAAACTCGGTATAAAAGAGAGAGCCCGAAAAAAATGTGAGAATACCGGGCCAATTTGATTGGAAATTTCAGGTAAATGGGAGCTAAAAACGTGACTCGAATGGCTCTTATTTAAAAGAACTACTATAGTGATAAGAAACCGCTAAAATAGAGATGATAAATGAGTGTTTGTTCTGGGCAAAAGATCGCCATTATCGGTACAGGAATTTCAGGTCTTGGTGCAGCATCGATATTACATACGAGTCACGATATCACCTTATATGAAAAAAACGACTATATCGGCGGGCATAGCAGAACTCTGCTGATTAAGACAAAAGATGGAACCATTCCCGTTGATACAGGCTTTATTGTTTTTAATAAGCGTAATTACCCGCTGCTCACCCGGCTTTTTGAACACCTAAAAGTTCCGATTGTGAAAAGCGATATGTCATTTGGTGTGACGATTAATAAAGGATGGCTTGAATATGGGACACAAGAACTGAGCCATATTTTTGCACAAAAAAGCAATCTGTTTAGGCCTTCTTTTTGGAGGATGTTATTTGATATTCTAAAATTTAATAAAACAGCTAAAAACTACCTATCAAAAGACCCTTCTTTCACAATGGGAGAGTGTCTTGATGATATGGGAATGGGCTCTTGGTTCAAAAAATATTTTTTACTTGCAATGGGAGGCGCTATCTGGAGCACACCTCTTGACCAGATGCTACAATTTCCTGCCTGTACTTTTATCCGTTTTTTTGAGAACCACGGCCTATTAACGATTCAAGACCATCCTACATGGTATACTGTTTTAGGTGGTAGCCGCGAGTATGTAGAGCGGCTAACTGAGCCGTTTAAAAACCGTATTCTCTTAAACCATCCAATTAAAAAAGTGTGGCGAAAAGATGGCCGTGTATTTGTGGAAAATAGTAGTGGAGAGCAGGCTATTTACGATCATGTGATTTTTGCTTGCCATGCAGACCAAGCCCTTGCAATGATTGTTGATCCTACTCCAGATGAGCGGAAGATCCTATCCGCTTTTCGCTATCAGCCTAATCGTGCGGTTTTACACAGCGACACTAGTTTTATGCCTAAAAGAGCTAAAGCATGGGCCAGCTGGATCTATCTTGCAGAAGAAAAGCAGGATGCCCCCCCTTCTTCTTCGCTAAGCTATTGGATGAACAACCTTCAATCTCTTCAAACTGACCAGCCCTTAATTGTAACCCTTAATCCCGGCCGAGAACCTGACCCGCAGTTAGTTCATAACGATTATATTTTTGAGCACCCAACTTTTGATAGTGGGGCAATCTTGAATCAGAGCCAAATTGAGACCATTCAGGGGGCTAACCGTTTATGGTTTTGCGGCGCTTACCAGCGTTACGGTTTTCACGAAGATGGTCTTAGTAGCGCAGTTAAAATGGCAGAGCGGATGGGGGTTAGCCCACCATGGTAATTAAACCGCTACTATATACAGCCAACGTGATGCATAAAAGGCTATCTCCTAAAGAAAACAGCTTCAATTACGGGGTCTACTATCTGGTACTGCCTCTGCCTGCACCACCTGTTTCAGGTTTTTTTGCAAATTTTGACGCAAAAGATCTAGGTAAGCGCGATGGAAGCGATCCAGAATCTTGGGCAAGAGCTATCTTGCGTGATTATGGACTAAACAAGAAGACAGAAAACATTATTCTTGTAACGATGCCACGGATTCTGGGCTATCTCTTTAACCCCGTTAGCTTTTATCTATGTCTAGACAAAAACAAGGGGCTCAGAGCTGTTCTATGCGAGGTGCACAACACATTCGGTGAACAGCACACCTATTTATGTGCCAATCCCGACCATAAACCAATTAGCGGCAATATTTGGCTTGAAGCAGAAAAAATCTTTCATGTCTCACCTTTTTTAGAGCGAGCGGGCGATTATAAATTTCGCTTTGATCTAAAACCTAATAGCCTCGGCATTTGGATTGACTATTACAACCCAAAAGAGGGCAAGCAGCTAATTACATCCCTAATCGGCAGCTTTACCCCTTTAACTGGGCAAACTTTAAGAAAAGCTTTCTGGGCTCACCCTCTTGTGACGATGAAAGTCATTACACTTATTCACTGGCAGGCATTGAAACTCTTAATGAAAGGTGTGCGCTATATCACAAAACCTGAACAAGTGGAAAAGAAAGTAAGCGCCACCCGAAATATCAAAAAAATTAAAGGCAAAAAATGAAGGGCTAGAACCACTAGTCATCAGTATAGATAGGTAAAAAAGTATGTTTGGACGTTATATCACCCGCCGTTTTCTCTCATCACTAAACCATATTAAATATGGAGCAATTAAGGTCACAACACCAGACGGAAAAACCCATAACTTTAAGGGGTCCGAGCCAGGAGCAAAAGCCCAAATTGAGATCAAAGACTGGGGGGTTATTGCGACAATGATTCGGCATGGCGATATTGGTCTTGCCGAGTCCTACCGCGACGCTCTTTGGGATTCAAGCGATCCGGCAGAACTTTTTTTGCTGGGTCTACAAAATCAATCTGTTCTTAACGGATACATCTATGGGAGTCTAATCGGGAGAATGGCATCAAGAATAGCCTATTTTTTTAACCGCAATACTCTAGAGGGAAGCAAAAAAAATATTCACGCTCATTATGACCTTGGCAATGACTTTTATGCTCTATGGCTTGATCCATCCATGACCTACTCATCTGCAATTTTTGATGGTCAAAAGGGCAGCCTACAGGCGGCACAAACCCGCAAATATGATAGAATTATTAATCGACTAAACCGACCGGGAAATCTTCTTGAAATCGGTTGTGGTTGGGGCGGATTTGCCGAGCGCGCTCTTCAAAAAGGCGATTATAAAATTAAGGGGCTCACAATTTCTAAAGCGCAGGGTGAATTTGCCTCAAAGCGCCTTGGCAACAAGGCTAGGATTGCCCTAGAAGATTATCGCGATGAAAAAGGCTTATACGACCAGATCGTATCAATTGAAATGTTTGAAGCTGTCGGTGAAAAATTCTGGCCTGTTTATTTTTCGAAAGTAAAATCTCTTTTAGCGGTTGGAGGTAAAGCAATTGTGCAAACGATTACTATTGCCGACAGCGACTTTGAACGCTATCGCACCAGTGGCGATCCTATTCGCACCTTTATTTTTCCTGGAGGAATGCTCCCATCTCCATCGCGATTCCGTGAAGAAAGCGAGAAGGCCGGGCTTAAAGTAACTAATGAATACGCTTTTGGCCAGGATTACGCCCTAACACTTAGCCACTGGCTTAAAACCTTTGATGAAAAAATTAACGAGGTCAAAGCAATGGGTTTTGATGAAAAATTTATCAGGATCTGGCGCTTCTATCTGACCTACTGCATTGCAGCCTTCCGCTATGGAAAAACCGATGTTATCCAATGGGAGCTTCAGCATGCAAAATAAAATCGCATCGGCCAATTTTTTTTCGAAGAGAATAATGATACCATCTAAAATCATCATCAATATAGGAATGCTTTTTATGCTCAGTAGCTGGAATGACAATGGTCTTGAATACTACAAAGAGACAGTACCAAAAGCCGATATCAAGGAATATTTCAATGGCAAGATTAAAGCTTGGGGTATTGTTCAAGATTGGAGAGGGCGTGTAGTGCGGCGCTTTGATGTCGATATGAACGGTTCCTGGAAAGGAGATACTGGACGGCTAGAAGAAACATTTAGCTATTACGATGGAGAAGAACAAAAGCGCATTTGGACAATAAAAAAATTGCCCGAGGGTAGGTATGAGGGAACTGCAGGAGACATTATTAATAAGGCAATGGGACAGGCTGAGGGGAGCGCTGTGCGTTGGAATTATGTCATGGACCTCCCTGTTGGTGATAGAACCTACCGAATTAACTTTGATGACTGGATGTGGCAAATGAATGACGGCGTATTAATCAATCGTTCTTATCTTAAAAAATTTGGCTTTACGGTTGCTGAACTCACTATTTTTATGCAAAAGCAGAACAAATGAAAAGATCCTATAAAAATCAAATTGTCTGGATTATCGGTGCAAGCAGTGGCATCGGCCTTGCTCTTGCGAAAAAACTTTCGGCAAGCGGAGCTATTCTTGCACTATCTGCACGAAATCTAAATAAGTTGAAAGAGCTTCAAACTGAAATTGGAAAAGCTCATAAAGTCTTTGCATTAGATACAACCGATATAAAATTGATGGTTAAAAAAGCTCGGGAGATAAAAAAGGCTTTTGGCAGAATTGATCGGGTGATTTTTTTAGCCGCCGCTTATAAGCCAATGAAATTAGATTCACTAGATATGGAATCGGTAAAAACAATTATTGATGTCAATATCACGGGTGCTTTCAATCTTATTCAAGCTATACTTCCCATTTTTAAAACCCAAAAAGTCAAGGGCCAAATTGCCCTATGTGGGAGTGTAGCCGGATACATTGGTCTGCCTGGGGGACAACCTTACAGCGCCACCAAAGCGGCTATAATTAATCTTGCAGAAACGCTCTACGCAGAAGTTGGGAATACCATCGATATTAAACTCATTAGCCCTGGATTTGTTCGGACGCCGATGACAGAAAAAAACAAGTTTGAAATGCCAATGTTGATGGAACCGAAAGATGCGGCAAGCGCTATAGCCAAAGGCCTACTAGGAGATGCTTTTGAGGTTCACTTTCCAAAAAAATTCACATTTTTTTTAAAGATTTTACACCTGCTACCCTATTGGCTTATGCTTCGGTTAACAAAAAAGATTAAAACGTAAAGGAGAATGACTATGACAACTCTTTTTGACCCTCTTCAACTCGGAGATATTACCCTTAAAAACCGTATTCTTATGGCTCCCCTTACGCGGATGCGCAGCAAACAACCAGGCAATATACCCTATAGCCTAAACGCGGAATACTATTCTCAGCGTGCAGGAGCTGGCCTAATCATTTCCGAAGCGACACAAATTAGCCAGCAAGGCCAAGGCTATCCTGGGACACCAGGAATTTACACCAATGAACAAATGGAGGGTTGGAAACTCATCACAGATGCTGTCCACGCTAAAGAAGGAAAAATCTTTCTACAACTTTGGCATGTCGGACGTATTTCACACTCATCCTATCAGCCTGGAGGGACGCCTCCAGTGGCTCCATCTGCCATTAAACCAAGCGGTAAGGTTTTAACACCTGATTGGAAACAGACAGATTATGGGGTCCCCCGTGCACTAGAAACGAGCGAAATCCAAGCTATTTTGGATGATTACCGCCACGCTTGTGAAAATGCTAAACTGGCAAATTTTGATGGGATCGAAGTTCACGCAGGAAATGGCTACCTTCTAGATCAATTCCTTCAAAATGGCACCAACAAAAGAGAGGATAGCTACGGAGGATCAATTGAAAACCGTACCCGTTTTCTTCTAGAAGTAATTGATGTCGCAATCAACATTTGGGGCAGGGGCCGGGTCGGGGTGCGTCTATCTCCTTACGGAACCTTTAATGAAATGAGCGATAGCGATCCCGTAGCCCTTTTTACCTTTTTACTTCATGCGCTAAATGAGCGGGGTATTGCCTATGTTCATATGATAGAACCTCGCGCGACCACTGCTGGTGGTGGCGATCAGATAAACCAAAATGCCCCTTCAACTTCTATCCTATTCCGTAGCACTTTTAAGCAAAAATTTATCTCTACTGGTGGGTATTCACCAGCAACTGCTGAAGCTGCTATTGAAAATAATCAGGCCGATGCGATTGCTTTTGGTAGGTTCTATATCTCTAATCCAGACCTTGTAGAGCGCATCCGGAAGGGAAGTGGTTTAAACCTTTATAATCGTGCAACATTTTATGGAGGGGGCGAAAAGGGTTACACCGACTACCCTTTTTTACCTTGAACAAGAGCCTGTACCACTAGCTGGAATAGACTCGCACACCTTGTATCTGAATATTATCAAAGCAATGCAAACAGGAGCTCTTTAATGAAAACCAGAATTCTCACTTCACTATTAATGATTTTATTTACAATTAATTGTTCAGCAGAAATAAAGGAAACGGATATGAATTTTGAATACACAAAGCAGGATGAGAACTTCTGGAAAAAAAACTTAGATAATAAAACATATAATATTTGCCGTCTTAAAGGCACTGAAGCTCCAGGTTCAGGGAAATACGATAATTTTTATGAAAAAGGCACATACTACTGTGCCTGCTGCGGAGGAGATCATCCTTTGTATAAGTCAGATACCAAATTTGACTCGGGCAGTGGCTGGCCGAGTTTTTACGCCCCTATAAAAAATGAGGTTATTGAACGACCTGACACAGATGACAAAATAAAAGAGTTTTTTGTAAAAGCGAGGACGGAGGTCATTTGTTCGAGATGTCATTCTCATTTGGGCCACGTTTTTGATGACGGTCCACAGCCGACAAGAAAGAGGTACTGCATGAACTCCTTGGCCCTTGTATTTGTTCCTGAGGATGAAAAACCAAA
>JAYUZV010000026.1:0-6914 GCA_043751475.1 Chlamydiia bacterium | reverse complement strand
TTTAAATCTTGTTTAAGCTTAGATTTATTTCTAAATTAAACTTGTAGGCGTTTTTATTTTTAATGTGGGATCCCCATCAATTGTTAATTTTTTATCGAGGCTGTTAATATCACTGGGGTTGCTGAGGGTTTTTATGGAAGCATGGAGAAATTTTGTGCGGCTTTCTATATTACCCAATAAAAAAAGCCGGTCCCGGTTTTTTTGATATTTCGAGAGAAATCAGGTGCTTTATGTCACCTCTTTTCTACCCCAGTAGAAAAAGTAAATTGAAAATTGCAATTAGATTTCGGGGCATAGCTTCCCCATAGGAGTGCCCTTGCTTGGGCTTGTTAATCTGTTTCTAATATATTTCTCGAAACTCTTATTTATTCTATAGTTACCCGTAAATCTTTGGGTGCTTTTATGTTTTATGTGGGGAATTGTTTGCTCCCTTGTTTTTTTTCTTCTGTTCTTGATAAATACGCAGTCGCTACTCATCAAAGGGAGAGTGTTAGCGCATTTCTTCGCAATCATCCATCTGCAACTTCCGCAAGCCTTGCCTATATTGCGCTACGAGACAAATATTTTCGTGGTCGCGGATCCAATAGGGTTTTTGTTATTAAATGGTTAAATGGGAGCGCAGATATTCCGCTTAATCCCCTGCAAGTAGAAAAGGACGCTGTAGCTCTAATTGACGAAGTGCAAAAGAAGATTGGCCTTTATGAGAGCATAGGGACTGAGCAACCTTCACCAAAAATTTTTAGTAGACATCCACCCACAAATGCTTTTCTGACTGTTAGCCTGAATACAAGTGTCTATTTTAGAAACAAGGCATTTGTCACAAAAGAGGAGTGCTATACTCTTTGCAAGAAAAATGAATCTCTTCAGAGATTAGTATCAAACTGCTTTGAATTGAGGGCTATGGAAGAGCTATTTTTTATGATTCATGAGTGTTTAAGAGGTGTTGGTTCAGAGGGCGTCTTACTTACCTCTTTTAAACTCTCTGGTTTTGCGGGTATTATTTCTGAAAATGGGGAAACAGATGGCCCGCTTCGTTTCATTTCTAGAGAAATTAAGATTATTCCCCTAGGGGGTTCTACAGTAAATAGCGATCCCCGCTTTGCTATTAATGAGTCTGTTGATGGGCAGATTAAAAATGCTCTGCAGATCTTTTGGGAATTAATAAAAGAGCGAAACACCAATAGCGGTTCTTCTAAAAAGGTCGGTGGAGAAATACGTATTATTGCTCAGGTTATTTGTCGGGAAAAGTTAATGCAGGAGGTCTATGCAGCCCCCTTTGAAATCACACCAGCTTTTGTATAGATTTTGGAGCTCTATTTAGGTCAGCTATATTTTGCTTCTGGTCATATAGTTATTTCTTTTTTTATTTGGTTTTTTAGAATACTATGGATCGCTAAGAACGTTTTTCAAGAGAAAAATTTATGTTAACAGTTGCAAATTTGCCTTTGCCGGTTATTGCATTTATGCCGGGTTTAGAGCGCTCTTTTGAGCCCGAAAAGAGCGGGTCTATCTTTTTAGATCAGCGGCAATTGAGAGTCTTAGAGGCCCATTATGAGGGGGTAAAAGAGCTTTTTTCTTCTATGAAAGAAGTAGATGGGATTGGCCGACTTGTTTTGACAACTTCTACCCAGTTATTTTCTTTAACAGAGTTCTCTTCATTTCAAACAGAGTGTGAGGTCGTGAATCCGGATGGTTTTTCAGATGGCTTATATCAACTCTTTCAGTCATCACCTACTTTCCTCTCTATAGAAGATCCTAAAACGGGTTTTCCGGATAGTGGAGTTTCGCGCATTCAAAGTGAATACAAACTCCAGATTCTTAACGGAGAAGGAGAGTTAATAGAGGGTGTTAATGTTTATGGAGTTATTCAAGCAATGGTTGAAGTTTTGCGTTTTTCTTCGCTTAGTTTTTTATACTGGACTCTTCCAATAGGATTTACTCAGACTTTTCGGCAGGTATTTGAGCGGCATGTTTTTAATAAGGGTCAAGGGCTGCTTTTTGCCGTAGTTGACCTTATTTTTTTTGGTAAAGAGAAAGGAGGTAGACCCTTAATTGTATCGCGAAGTCCGTCTCTTACCTATTACCCGCAAGTAAACAATATGAAATCTATTCACTCTCCGCGGCTACCAAGAGGTGAAGAGGCAGAGCGAGAAGGCGAGGCGCTTTATCCAACTTCTTCAAATAGTCCGTGGTTGACTGCTGTTTATCGCCAGTTAGAAGAGTTGATAGAAGGGGCGTGGGGGGTTGGAGGGGACCTTTACAAGACAGTTGATCCGGAGACCCTCTGTGGAGTTGTAACCATACATACGGCAAGTGCAGCTGGTGCTATTGCTTTTACAGAGAGAGATTTTTATGGCTATCCTCTGCCGAATAACGACGTTGAAGTCCAAAAGTGTACCTACGCATATCCTTTTGGGTTGAATTTCACTTAAAGGAAAAGCCGGTGGCAATAAGTCGCGCTGGCCGCGCGTTGCTACTGGCCAGTAACAGCTCGCGGCCCATCTGGCCAAAAATAAGGTGCACCACCCATTTCGGTAAATGGCAGAAGGCAGGCCTCTCCAGCGATTTTGCGAGACTTTTGGTGAACTGCGCGTTTGTGATTGCCTTTGGCGCTGTTAGGTTGTAGATGCCGCGGCACTTCTTATCGCTTAAAAAAAGCTTGTAGGCGTTCACCAAATCATCTAGTGCGATGCAGCTCATTTTTTGTGATCCATCGCCAATCCTTCCACCAAGACCCCACTTAAATAGAGGGGTTAGTTTAGCGAGGATTCCCCCTTTATTTGATAGAACAATGCCAAAGCGCGCAATAATAAGTCTGCACGAAGGGATCTTAACTACTCGGGCGCTCTCCTCCCATTTTTTGCACACATCAGCCAAAAAACCACTCCCTTTTTTGCCCGTTTCATCAACCGGCTCATCGCAATTTCCGTAGTAGCCAATGGCGGATGTGGAAATAAAGATTTTTGGCGGCTTTTTCGTTTTTGCTAGCCCTCGCACAAGCAGCTGCGTACTTTTCACCCTACTTACCTCAATTTCTCTCCGTTTTCTCTCTGTCCAAAGGCCAAAAAGGGATTCACCAGCAAGGTGAACCACCGCATCAAACCCCTCCAAATCGCGACTCTCCAGCACCCCTTGCTCTATCGACCAGAAGATCCCTTGCTTCCTTCTGTCGCGCACCAGCGGCACCCACGTATGCTCCGGCATCGCCTCCATCAGCGCTCTGCCCACAAACCCGCTACTCCCCGAAATTAAAATCCTCATCTGCGCCTACTAGTCAAATTTTTCATACCATACTTATAATTTTAATTGTCCAACAGCCTGTTGGACAATTTTTTTGGTCGGCTCAGCACCATGCTCTACGGCAAATAATATAATCTCTGTTTTTAAGTGGAAAAGGCCAACTGTTTGGAAGCAGTTGGCCTTTTGTTTTATCAGCAAATATTTTAAACGCTGCAAGCATCAGCTTGTGGGTCAGATCGTTTATTGCGGTTTCTTTTCCAGAAATAGAGGATAGAGAGGGAGGCAAAAAAGGCGGAGCCAAAGAGGTAGGCTGGCACGAGGTAAATAATTGTTTTACTTGCGCTCTGCCCGTAGCCAAAAAGAGCGAGCGAGAGAATAGGAGCGCCAATTGCTTGCGCGCCAAAGGCTTTTCCCAGCGATACAAGTGTATAACGGTAGTTTGGCGCGCTCGCCTCTGACACCCAGAGCTGGTAGGGTGCGGCAAAGGCGACGCCGAAGAGAATTAGCAGCGAACGTGTTGTGATAAGGGCTAGCAGCGAACCTTTTGATAGCGCATAGAAAAGCGGAAAGAGCGAGCCCATGGCTAAAAATAGCGCCGATAACATGAGCCGCTCCTTGCCGATGCGCACAGCGAGTAGTCCAAAAAGCGGCAGAAGGAGCATATCGAAGAGGATCAAAAGGGCGTGTAGTCCAAGGCACTGCACAGGTGTGGAAAAGCCCATTTGCGGGAGCATCACATTCATCAGCAGCGTAGCGGCCTCGTAGTTGGCGCACGAAAAGCCTGTCACAAAGGTGATGCCAAAAAAAGCCGGCAAGGCGCTTTTAACTGCGGCAAATGAGGGTTTTAATTTTTCGGGCTTAATACCCAAAAACCATTCGCTACCCTTCTGGCGCGCAAAAAAGGTGCAGAGCGAGAGGAGCGATCCGGCTAAAAAGGGGAGGCGCCAGAAGCGCTCTACGTTTCCGGTTGTGACAAGAAATAACGTGATACAGATGGCTAAAAGAGTCCCAAGCACGCTTGAACTCTCGTAGAGCGAGCTCCACAGCTCCTTGCGCTTTGACGGAATATTTTCGAGCAGCAGCAGAGGAGCTCCGGTCTGCTCGCCGGCGGCAAAAAATCCGATAGATCCGCGTAGCAGGGCAAGAAAAATCGGCGATAGCGTACCGATCTGCTCATACGTTGGAAGTAGGCCAAGCAGCGCTGTTGTCACCGATATGCCCAGCATCGAGACCGATAGCGCCTTTTTTCGTCCAAAAATATCCCCAATGACGCCGAAAAACAGTGCGCCAAGGGGTCTAAAAATCAGGCCAAAAGGGAAGTAGGCAATGGCAAGAATTGTTAGCAAGTCCGCTTTTGGAAAGAAGAGGACAGCTATAAATGGGGCCAGCAAGCCGTATAGCGACTTGTCGTAATGCTCGAAAATATTGCCAAAGAAAATGGCAAAAAAGTTGATGGGTGGATGCGGTTTTGCATCAATTGTGTTCATGTGCACGCTCCCTACGCTAGTATGACCTAGATCAAGTAATAAGAGTTAGGAGCACGCTCCTTTTCAGCCTGTATGGGGCACCTCTGGTGATTCTGGTTAGTAGCATACTATAAGCCAGCAAAGATAAGCAAGAAAAGAGAAGAAAGGGAAGAGGGTTTGCAGGATAGAGGATGGGTGGGATAAGGCGAGGATAAGAAAAGAGAAGAAAGAAAAATTAGCACGGATGAGAGGATAGTTAGGATAAGAAAGAAAGGATAAGGGATAAGGGGAGGATAAATAAAAAAACACAGTTTTTTCATTTGTCCCTAGGATTTTGCGAAAAGCAAAATCCAGCTCCTCCGGAGGGGTGTGCCTTTCTGCAGTAGATAGGGGTTAGAAATGAATAGGTCTTTAAATTTAATTAATTATTCTTTCTTATCCTGTCCGACGGAGCTTTAGCGGAGGCGGATCCTGTCATCCGTGCCAATTTTCTTTCTTTTCTTGCTTTCTTTTTATCCTTGCTATCCTTGCTATCTTTGCTTCGCGCTTGATTGTTTTATGGGAAGAGGAGTACTATTTGCTCCCTATATAGTGGAGTAAAAAGTATGGCAAAGCCTTTATTAAGTGTTCAAAATGTTTCGAAGGAATATTCGGTTAATGGCAAGGTAGTCAAGCGCGCTGTTAATAAGGTCTCGTTTGATATTCAAGAGGCTGAAATTTTTGCCCTTCTCGGCGTCAATGGTGCCGGCAAAACGACACTCTCATCGATGATTGCCTCCATCCACCCACCGACATCGGGCGACATCAAGTGGATGGGTAAATCCATTTACGAGGATCTCTTTACCTACCGCAAACATGTCGGTTTCTGTCCGCAAAAACCTAACCTTGATAAGCGGCTCTCTCTATCAGAAAATCTCTACTACGCAGGACTCTCGTTTGGCATGGAATCTGCTGACGCAAAGGCGCGCGTGCAGGATCTGCTAGACAAATTTACCATGCGCGAGTTTGCCACGCGCGAAATTGATGAGCTCTCCGGCGGCTACCGCCAGCGCTTTCTGATTGCGCGCACACTCATGCACCGGCCAAAGCTCATTCTACTCGACGAGCCGACAGTGGGCCTCGATCCTGACATCCGCAACCAATTTTGGGATATTATCCGCGCGCTGAAAGAGGATGAGGGGGCCTCAATTATTCTCACCACCCACTACCTCGGTGAGGCTGAGGCTATTTCAGACAGAGTGTGCATCATCGAAAATGGCAAAAAGGTCTTAATTGATACGCCAAAGCAGCTGAAAAAGGATTACAAGAAGAAGAATTTGGAAGATGTCTTTCTCCACCTGCGAGAAGCGTCTCAGAAAGAGGGAGGCACAAATGAATAGTAATAGACCCTACCAGATTATGCTCTCGATTTTACAAAAGGAGCTGCTTGTCATTTCGCGTAATTTTAAAGGCAGAGCTCTCGACATGTGCATCGGTCTTTTTACAAACGTCATCGTCTTCACCTATTTTACGCCAGCGCTTGGCGTTGGTGGTGCTGCGATGCTAGCCGGTTCGGTTGCTGTTTTTGGTCTTTTCCGTGTGGTTGACAAGGCCATTTTAATTATCGCAGACC
This sequence comes from Chlamydiia bacterium, assembly GCA_043751475.1. Taxonomy (GTDB): domain Bacteria; phylum Chlamydiota; class Chlamydiia; order Chlamydiales; family JAYUZV01; genus JAYUZV01. The sequence goes on along the minus strand of JAYUZV010000026.1, from coordinate 596 downwards.
TCGACAGCGACAGGCGCATCACCTACGACCTCACCTATCCGCTGCCTAGCTGGATGGTATTCTCATCGATTGCCATCTCATCGGCCATGGAGACAAGCCTTATTGTGCTGCCGCTCTTTCCGCTAGGCAAGATTTTGCTATTTGATCTGTGGGATTTAAGCCTTACCTCCTGGTGGCGTCTTGGAATTATCTACCTTGTAGTCAACCTCTTCTACGGCTTTTTTGGTCTGTGGCTTGCTAGCCGCATCAAAAATATGCGCGAGGTGGCCAATATCTGGGTGCGGGTGATCATTCCTATCTACATGTTCGGCTGCTATTTTTATCCGTGGAAAGAGGCCTATGCGCTAAGTCCTTTTATTGGTATGGCCACTCTGCTCAACCCACTTGTCTATGCGACAGAGGGTGTGCGCTCAGCACTTTGCGGCCCGGCTGGCTACCTGCCATTCTGGATCTGCGTGACTTTTCTGCTTAGCCTGACAGTGCTTTGCGGCTGGCACGGCTGCTACTCGATGAAAAAACGATTAGATTCTCTGTAGCATCGATGAGCAGGATAGTAAGAAAGGGCAGCAAGAAAAGAAAGGAAGAGGGTTTGCAGG
>JAYUZV010000025.1:0-7434 GCA_043751475.1 Chlamydiia bacterium | reverse complement strand
TGGGCCACAGCATGCAACTTGCCACTGTCGATATCACCCCACAGGTGACAGGAAAACTGACGGGCGCCTTTTTTACGCAAGGAGGCGATGTCAAGGCCGGCGAGCTGCTCTTTAAAATTGACGACACACCCTTTACCCTTGCTCTCGCAAGTGCCGAAGCGGCGCTTCTTGCCAGCAAAGCAGCTTTCGGGGTGGCGGACGAAAAGTTACAGCGCTACTCCTCACTGCTCGAGCAGGGCTACATTTCACGGGTCGACTACGATTCGCTTGCAAACATGCGCGCGGGTGCGCTCTCCGCCATGAAACAGGCCGATGTCGCCGTACAAACCGCGCGCGTCAACCTCGGGTATTGCTCAATCACAGCGCCCATCTCTGGTGTGGCTGGACCACTAAAAGTTGATGTCGGCAATATCGTCTCGGCAGCGCCTCTTTTAACAATCAACCAGATTACGCCCATCTACATCACTTTTTTTGTGCCGCAGACAGACTTCTCTTTCCTAAAAGTGGGCATGGAAACAAGCGTCACAACAGAAAGCGGCGAGACCCTATCGGGACCTCTCTCGCTCATTGACAATAGCGTCGACCCCTCGACCGGTACTATCTTAGCGCGCGCGACGCTACAAAATAGCGAAAAAAAGCTCTGGCCGGGACAATTTCTACCGGTAAAACTGCTTATCGGCACCCAAAAAGATGCGCTGCTGGTGGCTAAACAAGCGGTGAATCAGCTACAAAATGGACAATTTGTCTTTATTATTAAAGAGGATGGTTCGGTTATGCAGCAGAGCGTTGAAACGGGTGATGCGGTGGGTGAGATGCAGATTATCTTGAAGGGTGTGAACCTATCCGACCGCGTTGTGGTTGAAGGACAGATGGGCCTAATGTCGGGAATGAAAGTGCGTGTGGCGGGTAAAAACGGATGAACCTTTCAGAGCCTTTCATTAAACGTCCTGTTATGACAAGTCTGCTGATGGTTTGCATCCTCTTTTTTGGTATGCTCTCCTATTTTAGGTTGCCAGTCAGTGACCTGCCAAGCATCGACTATCCGGTTGTCATGGTGTCGGCAGTTTATCCTGGGGGCAACCCGGAAACAATTGCCAGCACCATTGTGACGCCGCTGGAAAAGCAGTTTACAACTATTGAAGGGATACGCTCGATTGCTTCTACCAGTACCAACGGGTCGGCCTCGATTGTTCTTCAATTTGACATTGATAAGAAGATGAATGACGCGGCACAGGAGGTCAGCGCGCGCATTGCCCAGACGATGCCGCAGCTGCCCCAAGACATGCCCTTTGCACCCACCTACTCGCGAGTGAATGCCGCTGACACCCCTATCAAATATCTGGTGCTTGCATCTAAAACACTTCTACCCTCAACGCTATATGACTACGGCTCGCTAGAAATTGGGCGCCAACTCTCGATGGTAGAAGGTGTTTCGCAGGTGGAGACATATGGCACCTCATTTGCAGTCCGCATTCAGGTTGACCCGCAAAAAATGCAGGCAAATGATATCGACATTGGCCAGGTGGCAAATGCGGTTAAAATGGCCAATGTCAACATGCCAACGGGCTCAATCTACGGCGCAAAAAATGAAAATTTAATTGGTGTTGATGGAACAATTGCAAATGCTGCCGGCTATAACCAGATAGTCATTAAACAGAGCGCAGATGGCGCCATTACGCGCCTATCCGATATCGGAAAGGCGATTGACAGCGTTGACAACCAGCGCTTCTCATTTAATTTCATGAAAAGCGATTATGAAAGTCCGTGCGTTGTGCTGGCTATCCAAAAGCAGCCCGGATCAAACACCGTTGAAATTGCCGAGAAGCTCGATGCCCTTCTTGACAACATCAAAAAAACACTCCCCGAATCGATTCAGTTCTACAACCTCTTTGACAAGTCAGAAATTATCAAAGAAGCGATTGTCGATGTTAAATTGACCCTTGGCCTGGCTATTTTACTGGTCGTTCTTGTTATCTTTTTCTATCTCGGCAAGCCGATGAACACACTCATTCCGGCACTAGCCATCCCACTATCGATGCTCGGCACATTTGCACTACTCTACGTCTTTGGCTTCGGCATTGATATCCTCTCGCTGCTGGCCATTACCCTCTCTATCGGCTTTCTTGTGGACGACGCAATTGTTGTCCTTGAAAACATCGTGCGCCACGTGGAGGATGGAAAAACTCCTATGGAGGCAGCGCTCGCCGGCTCAAAGCAGATCGGCTTCACCATTATTTCAATGACCCTCTGCCTTGCCGCCGTATTTATTCCGATGCTCTTTATGTCGGGAATTATCGGCAAAATTTTTCATGAATTTGCGACAACGATCATCATTGCCGTCCTCTTTTCTGGGCTAATCTCGCTCACACTCACGCCGCTGCTGTGCAGCAGACTGATTGCACCAAATAGAGCTGAAAAAACAAAAGTCGAAAAGCTCTCCCATTTCATCAACGAGTGGCTACTTTTGCACTATAAAAAGTGGCTTGCTCGCGCCCTAAATGCCCCTCGAACCTTACTTACCGCTGGATCTGTCTGCCTTGCGGCAACAGTTGGTCTATTTATTATCATTCCGAAGGATTTTTTACCGGCGGATGACCTCGGATTTTTGCACTCATTTAGCCAAGCCTCAGAAGCGACATCACCCTACCAGATGATTCGCTACAGTGCACAAGTGGCAGACATTGTGAAAAACAACCCCAGTGTTGAAGGGGCTTGCTCGCTTAGCGCCTTTCCAAACGATAACAGCGGCCTAATTTTTATTAAGCTAAAAGACCAAAAAAAACGGCCAAGCATGGCTGCAATTATGGGAGAGTTTTATACAAAAACCACCCAAATTCCAGGTGTGCAGACCTTTTTTAAGCCAGCAGCGCTCATTGAACTGCACACAGGGACAAGTAGCAGCCACGCTGCCTACCAGTATGCCCTGCAAGGGCTTGAGCAGGAGAGTCTATTTAAAAGTGCGCAGCTCTTTGAATCGCGACTTAAAACCACACCCGGTTTTTGTCAGGTCAGCTCTGACCTCCAAATCTCCAAACCGCAGCTAAAGTTAGAAATTCAGCGCGAAAAAGCGGCTTTTTATAACGTTTCTGCAGCTGAAATCGAGCAAACACTCGGCATGACATTTTCAGGCGGCACCCTATCGCCCATCCTCTTACCCGGCACCCAATATTACGTCTATCTGGAAGCCATTCCAGACCTCTATAACACGCCAGAGGCGCTCTCTGCCATTAACGTGCGCTCTGGGATTTCCGGTAAACTTGTGCCCCTCTCAGAGCTTGTCACAGTAACCAGAACCACCACGCCATCGACCATCAACCACCTTGGTGGCCTGCCCGCCGTTTCGCTCTCCTTCAACCTCGATGGGATCCACCTTAGCGATGCGATTGCAACATTAAACAACCTCTCGGCCGAACTTTTTAAGGAAGGCATGGGCATCACCACCTCGCTTCAAGGAGCTGCCGATGTCTTTGCCGAAACTTTTCTCAGCCTTAAGATTCTCTTTATTATCACCCTTTTCATCATCTACATGATTCTTGGGATACTCTACGAAAACCTCTTCGACCCGTTAACTGTCATGTCAACCCTTCCACCTGCAGCCCTCGGCGCGCTGCTCACCCTTTTTGCTTTTGGTGTACCACTATCGCTCTACTCTTTTGTAGGTATTATCATGCTGCTGGGTATTGTGCTAAAAAACGGCATTATCATGATTGAATTTGCAAACGAGAAGCTAGCAGCAGATGGGTGTACACCGAAAGAAGCCATTGAACATGCGTCACTTAGCCGCTTTAGACCCATTTTAATGACAACAATTGCCGCCATGATGGGCGCTGTACCTATTGCAATTGGCATTGGCGGTGCTGCGGCTGAAGGACGCAAACCTCTTGGCCTGGCTATTGTCGGTGGGCTCATTATCTCGCAGCTGCTCACCCTCTTCCTCACACCTGTCATCTACCTCTACATCGAAAACCTGAGGCTGCACAAGAGTGCACCGATTAAATGATCAGTGCAGCAAGATAAGGAAGGATAGAAGCAAGAAAGAAAATTAGCACGGATGGCAGGATATTCAGGATAAGGAAGAAAGGATAAGGGATAAGTGGAGGATAAATGAAAAAACCGTGTTTTTTCATTTACTCCTCGGATTTCGTACAAAGCGAAACCCAGCTCCTCCGGAGGGGCGCGCCTCTCTGTAGTAGCTCGAGTATTAAAAAATAAATAGAGTTTGAAAATTAATTAATTATTTCTTCTCTTATCCTCTTACTTATCCTGAATATCCTGTCATCCGTGCCATTTTTTCTTTCTATCCTTGCTTATCCTGCTGCGCTGATCATGTCTATCGGTGCTAAGGACGGGGGTGGAAGGTGTGGAAGGCGTCGTGGATGTGCTTGCTGCTGATGTGCGTATACTTGTCCGTTGTTGCAATGCTGCTATGGCCAAGAAGTTCCTGAATCACCCGCAAATCAGCCCCATTTTCAAGCAGATGGGTTGCAAACGAGTGGCGCAGGGTGTGCGGCGAGATTTTTTTTGTGATACCAGCACTTTTTGCATGCTCTTTAATAGCCCGCCAAACGGTAATTCTATCGATCCTTGTTTTGCCTCCTTTCGACAAAAAAAGCGCTCCACCAGCCTCTGCATCTCCTCTAAAACTTCCCAGATAGTGGTCAATTGCGTCAAAAGCGATTTTTGCAAGCGGCACGATCCGCTCTTTACTCCCCTTTCCCATTGCGCGAATGGTCCCCTCACCAAGGTCTGTGATATTGACCGAGCAGAGCTCAGAGACGCGCAGACCTGAGGCGTAGAGCACCTCCAAAATGGCTCTGTCTCGCGCGCCAAGCTCGCTTGTGCTATCTGGCGCGCGCAGGAGTTTTTCCATCTCGGCACAGGTAAGCACCTCGGGTATCAGCTGCCAGAGCTTTGGCGCGTCAAGATCTTTTGTGATCTCCTTGGCAATGAACCCCTCTTTTTTTAGAAAGCGAAAGAAGACCTTGATAGTAAAGGACATGCGCGAGACGCTGCTGCTTGCATATCCCTCCGCTTTGAGCTTACCGAGATAGTCGTAGATCTGCTCGATTTTAACAGCGGAAAAGTCGCAAGACAAAAAATCTGCCAGCTTGCGCAAGTCGCGCCCATACGCCTCTAGCGTATTGCGGGCCATTCCCTTTTCGGCTGATAAGTAGGTGAGAAAATCGGTAATAAGCGCGTCATTACTATCCATAACGCCATCCTATCACAAGAGCAATAAAATCTGCTTAAGCAGTGGCGCTGAAATGGGAGGCCAAGTCGGCGCTCCAAACACGTGGTTGATTCTCTTCGTTTGCAAGAAGTTGTGGATTCTTCGCTTTACGCGATGTCAGCTGAAGATCAACGATAAGATCGTTGACACGTTCGGCTGTTGCTTTAGCACGCTCTTCGGTGATCTTCGCAATTTTGTCTGAGACAATTTTGGCCTCAACAGCAGCGTTAAACTCAGCTCTTTCTTCTCTGTGCTCAAGACCTGCAATCTCTTTAGCTGTTAGGCTCTGTGCGTTAGCTACTTCTTTGGCGACAAGTCGGTTGAAGCGCTTGTTGCGCCAGGTTTTAGCAAGTGCAAAGATAGAAAGACCAAGCCACGCAGCAGCAATAGCTCCTGTAATGATTAGTGCAAGAGGTGATGCATAGAAAAGGAGCGAGAGAGCGATTGAAGCGGCAATCATAATCACGTTAATGGCAAACATCGCGTAGTCCCATTTACCTGTGGCGCGCGATTTTGTTGAACCGTGGAGGAACATACCATCTGCTACCATGAAAGTAGCTGAGGCAATTAGCGTACCAATTGTAATCAGAATCGCAGCAAGGCCAGTTACTGGGTTAGCAAGCGCAAACGCAAGAAAGAGCATACCAATAATAGATGCAATAACAACGCCTCGCTCGAGCCACTTATCGCGGTTAATCCCCTTTTTAACCTTGTCTGTTATACCTACAAATTCCCCTTTAATTTTCTCTATTTCTGTAGACAAACCGGAATTTTCAGCAATTTGCAAGCGGCCGTAGAGGGCCTTCACCTTTCCAAAGCGTTTGCCACCAAGCATGTCGGCTAGTTTGCGCTCTTTTTTATGGAGCGAGCGTATTTTGACAAGCGTTTCACCAAGAGCTGTAAGCTGAGCATCCGTATAATGCCCCTCAACAGCTGTCATGATATCTTTTTTAGAGTCTTTAACCTCTTTTGACAGCTTCTTGACAATGTGCTCTTTCGCAAATTTGATAAAGCCAACCTGGAGCTCCTTTTCTGTAAGAGTTTCCCACTGACTATCTTGAAATGAGCTAAATCTATATGTAAGACGCAGTGCCATGCGGTTAAAGCAATTAGTTGCAGCTTCTAGCGTTTTTTCGTAGCGCATTTGCTTTGTAAACTGGATAGCATCTCCGGTGAGGCGTTTTTTGAAAAATTCAGCCTTTTCCGCAGATGTTGTACACTTTTTGATTTTGGTCTGGAATTGCGCCTTAAACCTAGCTCTGAAATAGAAAGCACAAGCTATAAACAAGTAGAAGAACTGCAAGAAGTAAAGGCCAACAGTACTTGTGTGATGGGCAATTCGCGCCAAAATTGAGGGCGAATGTGGAGAGATAGGAATATGGTGACCGATGGCCCATACGGAAAAAACACGCGAACCACCAAGGCCGACACCACCTCCAAATTGACCGATGTTGGCAATATTCCAAAGGGCGTTCCAGATCTGCCCTTTTATGTCACCAACAGCAGCGGCCTCTTGATAACCTTTATAACTGGAGGCAATACTTAAGGCACCGAAAAAGGTAGAAAGAAAGCTGGTTAGACCCATCGATTGAAGAACGTGGGAGCTAGCAAGGCCATACTTCTCGACATACATCGGGATGGTACGGATAAAGTAAGAGATATCCATGGCCACAAAGCCGGAGTTGCTTGTGACAGCACTAAGAGGCGAGCTGTAACCAGGTGCGGCCGATAGGCTGACAAGGTCAAATAGCTCTTGCATCTTCGGGTCGAGCTGCGCATCTATGACCATTTCCTCAATAGCTGCCTGCATTTTTACAATATTTTCGGGACTCCACTGCGGCAATCCTTCGGGGGTCACAGGACCAATTGGGGTGAATTTTGTCGCCTTTTGCGCACCACTCACCTGCGCCACAGACGGCAAATCACTCCCTGGAAGGGTTTCCGGCTCTTCGGAATGGGTTGGAGAGACTGTATTGCTGCGTATTTCGCTAATTGAACTGAAATCTGTCATAATACCCTCCAAACTTTAAAACTATGTTAATTACACTCGTGCCTACAAAGTAATTATAACACAATTAAACATTTGATTGTAAGCGCTTAATAGCTATTAATAGATGTCATCCCAAACCAGAACCCGATAAAACACCCCAATTAGAACAAAAAAGAAAGAAAACCAAGTAAGAAATTTGGCAGGATACAGGATG
>JAYUZV010000024.1:0-8036 GCA_043751475.1 Chlamydiia bacterium | reverse complement strand
CTTTACCATGCGTCCCTTGTTAACCTGGGGGTGGGTAACCATTAAAAGGCCAAGCCCTGAACTTGATGGGGCGCTAATCAGCGCTGTTTCAATACCATCCGACCGGATTTTTTGTAGCAGCGGAACAAGCCGCTCCATTTTGCCAATAATTTTAAATAGAGGAAAAGAGTCCTCCGAAAGGTCGGCAATTTGCTTCATTGACTTCCAAGGCGCCGGAAGTTTTTTAGACCATGTATCAAAAAGATCGCGCATATCGGCGCTCAGCCTGTCGTGGCGGTAGTAGCAGCTGTCGCCCGATTTATGACCCGCATAGAGGATAAACTCCTCCCCGTGGAGGTCACAGAAGTCGGAGAGCTCCTGAACAACAGCTTTAGATAAATAGAGACTATGCTGATGAATGGAGCCTGGCATAGACATCAGATCGGCACCATTTTGGACAGCGAGGTGAAAGGGACAGCTCATATCCTTTAAAATTTCTGCAGCAAAGCTAAAGCTGCGGCCTGTGATAAAAAGTAAATTGTAGCCCTTACTATGCAATTTATGGAGGTAGTCGATAACCTCTTTTGGAATATGGTCGATGTGCGCTGTGAGCGTACCATCGATATCGAGCGCAATGAGCTTACTTACCACTTTTTCCTCTTGCAAATTAATTAATTTACCATCAATTTAACACTTTCTATAAAAAAGGGATAGGGGTCTTTTCCATGCTGCGCATCATCTGTATTTTACTACTGACACTCTTTACCCATGGCTCTGCCATAGAGCAGAATAGACCTGCTACCGAGATTGTCATCGATAGCCAGGAGGGCGGTGAACTGATGGAAACAGCCCCCCCACTCCCCTCTTACGCCGCGACCTTTGTGCGGATGCTCCTCTCGTTGCTAGCTATTTTGCTGCTCCTCTTTTTTACCATGTGGGGTTTGCGCAAGATTAATGCCACGCGCTATCTGCAAGGGGGCGCACTTGGAGCTATTAAGCTTATTGAGAGCCGAGCCATTAGCCAAAAGACTGTGTTGCACCTAGTTGAAATCAGTGGTGTGCGCGTGATGATTGCCGAGTCACAGGCTGAGGTGCGCAAAATCCACACCGTAGGTTCCAGCACTGATCCGCAAGGATAAGCTGCAAGGATAAGAAAGATAAGAAAACTGGCACGGATAACAGGATAAGTAAGGATAAGTAAGAAAGAAATTTGGCAGGATACAGGATGGACAGGATAAGGCGAGGATAAGAAAGAAAAAGAAAGAGGATAAAGAAGAAATAAAAAAAGATAAAAGCTTAAGGAAGAAAGGGTTAGGGCAGCTGCAGAGAGGCACGCCCCTCCGGAGGAGCTGGATTTTGCACTTAGCAAAATCCGAGGAACAAATGAAAAAACATTGTTTTTTCATTTATCCTCCCCCTTATCCTTTCTTTCTTATCCTGAATATCCTGTTATCCGTGCCAAATTTCTTTCTTCCCTTTCTTGCTATTCTTGCTTGTGGATGTAGGGGGTGCGGAGGATTTCGCTGTAGATGAAGGCTTTGCGCAGCTCGTCTACTGAGAAATCGAGCTCGAGCTCAGCCTCTACTGGCACCTCTTCTTCGGTAATCTCATCGGTGGTTCCTATCATTTGTCTTTACCAAGCTTGGTGCGCATTGTTGTATCTGCTTGCAAATTCTCGAGGCGGTAGTAGTCGAGCGCGCCGAGCGACCCTTTGCGGAGGGCCTCTGCAATAGCTGCAGGAATTTCGGCGCGTGCGGCCATTAGTTTTGAGGCGTTCTCTTGCTCCATTGCAACACCCATGGCACGTCTAGCCTCAGCGTCTGACTGGGCCACTTTTTTGCGCGCCTCAGCCTCTGAAGCTTTTAGGCCGGCACCTGTGTTCTCGCCCACTTCAAGCCTAACAATGTCAATAGATAGAATATTGAAAGCTGTTCCAGAATCGAGCCCATCGATAAGCACTCTCTTAGAAATTGTGTCCGGGTGCTCCAGCACTTCTTTATAATTCTCGGCCGCACCAATAGCGCTGACAATTCCTTGCCCAACGCGCGCAATAATGGTCTCTTCAGTTGCACCACCCACAAGCTTCTCGATGTTGGTGCGCACTGTGACGCGCACTTGCGCCTTCAACTGAATACCGTCCTTGGCAACACCGACTACATAGCCTTGTGACTTTTCTGGACAGTCGACGACAATTGGCGAAACAGAAGCGTGAACAGCGCGCACAATGTCGCGGCCAGCCAGGTCAATAGCTGTTGCGCGCTTCCAGTCTAGCGGAATATTGGCCTTATTTGCCGCAATAAGCGCTGCAATGACATTCGGCACATTACCACCGGCTAGATAGTGGGTCTCAAGCGCTGGAATGGTGATATCCTGAAGGCCGGCCTTGCACGAGTTGATGTAGGCACTCACAATGATACGGGCAGGAATTTTACGCAGGCTCATACCGACAATATTAAAAAATGGAATGGGAGTGCCCGAAACAAGTGCCTGAAACCAGAGACTAGTAAACTTGGCAAGGGTGAGCACGACAACAAGAGCTATTGCTCCAAGCAGAAAAATAACAAATGAGAAAACTGTTGCAGGATCTGTTGACATATCTTTTACCTCTTAACTATGGTCACCTATCCTACTCAAAACCGGCCAATTTATCCACCCTCTTTTCCGCATGGATGGCCAGGATTAGCTGCATGGATAAGAAAGAAAGAGAATTGGCAGGATACAGGATGGGCAGGATAAGGCGAGGATAAGAAAGAAAGGTAAGAAAATTAGCACGGATAACAGGATAAGAAAGGATAAGGAAAAAGGAGAAGATAAGTAAGAAAGAAAGAAAGAAAGAGAAAATAACAAGGATAGGCAGGATAAGAAAGATAAGAAAGATAAGAAAGATAAGAAAGAATAATTAATTTCTTTTTTTATCCTCTTTTTTTTCTCTTATCCTCGCCTTATCCTGACCATCCTGTATCCTGCTAATTTTCTTTCTTACTTATCCTCTCCTTTTTTCTTATCCTTTCTTATCCTGTTATCCGTGCTAATTTTCTTATCTTTCTTTCTTATCCTCGCCTTATCCTGTGCATCCTGTATCGTGCCATTCCCCTTTCTTTTCTTTATGCTTTTCACGTGCAAGGTAAAGCCTTCAATAGACTCAACCTCAAGGGTATCTTCTCTATCGGCACCGCCTTTTGCAATCACGTCGAATAGCTCATCCTTTAATCTTGCCTTTCCGGCGGGATTGCAGCGCGTGGTGGCAACAAGAAGAGTCCCAATTGGCACCTGCGCCTCTGTAATACCCGTTGTAAACCCTTCGCTGGCATTTTGCTGACCAAAAGAGACGAGGTGGCCAATAACTGTTGGCTTGCGGGTCACATAGCGCGCAAAGAGCACCATCAAACCAAAGGTAACAATTAAGCAGCCAACCATAACAGCAACCCGCTGAATAACAACCTCACCGTAAAGGGCAAATTTAACAGGATCAAAGCGGTAGGTAATTGTATCCATGCCAGGTGTCAGTAGTGCTAGCCCTCCAAAAATCAGGAAACCGATACCCAAAATACCAATCACGCCAAAGCCTGGAATAACGAAGAGCTCAATGGCCAGCAGAAGTGCGCCAAGAAGCAGAAAAACTAGCTCGAGCCTATCAATTGTAGAGGCTGCTGAGCTAGAAAGGGCGATTAAAACAAGAGCTGCAAGTGCGATAGAACCTGGCACGCCAAAACCTGGTGTTTTAAATTCGATGTAGCCGCCAAGAAGTAGCGCCATCAGCAGCAAACCGGCAATTAGCGGATGGGAGAGAAAAGTAAAAAAGTTGATCTTCCAGCTGCTATAAGTAACAAACTGAGGCGATGGAATGGCCGCAAAAAATGGGTCGCCAAAGAGCGGGCCCATGGCCGCACTATTCGGCTTCACAGAAATTTCTGCAATACCGAGGGCAACCAATTGCTCAGCATTAAGTGTCAGAAGCTTACCCCTAGCCGAGATCACCTCATCACTCGGCAGCGGATTTATCCCCTCCTCTAATTTAAGAAATTGCCCCTTTCGCTTCACAAGCAGAATGTCTTTATCTACCATAGCCTCAGCAATTAACGGATTGCGGCCGTAGTAGCTGGCTAGGTTAGCAAATTCAGCGCGCAGTGCCGATTGCACCTTTTCTGGCGCGCTCTTCATCTCCCCTTCGCTATTTGTTACAGCCTCGGCAGCGCCCATTAAACTCTCATGTTCAATGACAGCGATGTAGCGGCACGAATAGGCAACCATAGCTCCCGCCGAGACCGCCCAATTATTAACAAGCGCAACAACCGGTATATGATTTTTAGCATCAAACTCTTGCAGCAATTTCGTAATTTCCATAGCGGGAAATAGAGCCCCGCCTGGAGTATCTAAATCTAGCAGCACAAAGGCTACCCTTTCCTCTGCGAACTTCTCGAGAGAGAGCTTAATTTGCACTAGCGTTGTCTCGCCTATTGCCCTATCGCGATTAATCGGCAAATAGCCAATTTTATTGACTCCTTCAGCTGAAATTTTAATGTCCGGAGTAAAGGGTTCTGCCGCTAGCGATGAAAAAAAGAAAAAAAAGAGAAGGGTTAAGTAGCGCACAAAGTTTCCTCGCTTATTTCAGTTAAAAATTCAAGGATTACCTGCGCCGTATAGTCGAGATGCTCCTCTGTGTGGGCAGCGCTGACAAACCACGCCTCATAAGCCGAAGGTGGGGCGTAAATGCCGCGCTCGAAAAGAAATTTAAAGAAGCTCTCAAACCTTTTACAATCAAGATCTTGCAAATCATTTTGAGAAGCGACTTGACGCGGACCGAAAAAAAGTGTGAAGAGTGAGCCGGCTTGTGTGATACAAGCTGGCAACCGATGTTTTGTGATAAAAGCGGCAATTGGAGCTGTCAGGCGCCTTGTTTTAGCTTCGAGATTTTCGTAAAAATAGGGCACTTGAAGTTGCTTAAGGGTGGCAAGGCCAGCTGTGACGGCAACCGGATTGCCAGATAGCGTCCCGGCCTGGTAGACCGGCCCTAGGGGGGCTAGGTGATCCATAATTTCGGCCCTTCCACCAAAAGCTGCAAGTGGATAGCCTCCGCCAATTACTTTTCCAAAACAGGTCAGATCTGGAGTGGCCCCGTAGAGATTTTGCGCGCCCTTTAAATGAGCTCTAAAACCCGTAATTACCTCATCAAAGATCAGCAGTGCTGCAATGGCTTTTGTTGTCTGTCCAAGCATATCTATAAACGCCTGACTTGCAGGAACAAGCCCCATATTTCCGGCAATAGGCTCCAAAATAACGGCAGCAATGCGGCTCTTATTAGCCAGTAAAAAAGCTCGTACCCCTTCGACATCGTTATAGGGAAGTGAGACTGTCTGCTCGATGACCCCTTTTGGCACACCAGCAGAAAAAGATTCGCCGGATAGATCCGTTGCGCCAGATCCTGCCTTCACAAGCAGAGAGTCTGAGTGACCGTGGTAGTTGCCATTAAATTTGACAAGCAGATCGCGTCCGGTAAATCCGCGGGCAAGGCGAATGGCACTCATTGTCGCCTCTGTACCTGAGCTGACAAAACGGATCTTTTGCACAGACGGAACAAGCTGCGTAACAAGCTGCGCTAGCTGCTGCTCGCACTCTGTTGCAATGCCAAAACTAGAGCCTCTGTCGACTTGGGCTTTAACATCCCGGACAACATCTGGCTGGCAGTGGCCCAAAATCAGAGCACCCCAGCTGCAGCAATAATCAATATAGCTGTTTGAATCGACATCGACAATGGTATCGCCACTACCAGAGGCGACAATTAGCGGAGCCATATTAAGGTGGTAGAACGAGCGGACCGGCGAATTAACTCCACCCGGAATGACCGCTTCAGAAGCGCGAAAAACAGAGGCGCTTCGATCTCTTTCACCTATTTTTTTATCGGAGAGCACCCCTGCCATCGTTTTATCCTCTCATATCTGCTTCTTTCGTTTGACATAAGCAATCTAAAGTGGGCAGAATGATCTGTCAACTAGATTAGATAAAAAAATGAAACGCTTTCTGCTGCCAGCTCTCTTTTTTCCAGTTCTTGCGCTTGCATCGGTAGACTACCGGGTAGAAATTGAGGGTGTGCAAAACTCCGCGACCCGCAAATCGATTCGAGCATCATCGCGGCTTGTCTCTTTAGAAAAGCGCCCCGTATCGTCCATCAATGCACTGCGCTACCGGGCCCACTCGGACATTCCCGAAATCCGCAAAGTGCTAAGAGCCGCAGGCTATTATGAGCCGAAAATTGCAGTAAAAATTGATGGCACCTCGCGCAAATTAGGCGGAGCGCTTGTGACAATTGAAATTGAGCCCGGACCGCTCTACACATTTGGCGAGTACACACTTGAAATCAGCGCACACTTCCCCGACCTAACCGCCGAAAAGTTAGGAGTTATTAAGGGGGAGAGCGCACTTTCTGAAAAAGTTGTTGCCTCTGAAAAAGAGTTGCTTTCCTACCTAGCAAATTCGGGCTATCCCCTTGCAAAAATTGTTAGCAGTAGCTACGTCGTATCGGGCAAAACCAAGCGACTAAATATTACTGAAAAAGTTGAGCTTGGGCCCCTGTGCACCTTTGGACCTACTACCCTCACAGGCCTGCATAGTGTGGAGGAGCAACTTGTAAAGCAGCACCTGGCCTGGCGCGAGGGAGAGATTTATAGCGCCGAAAAGGTTGATCAAACGCAAAAGGTCTTGCTGAAAACAGGGGTTTTTACCTCAGTTTTTATCGAAAATAAGCCAGATGAAAAATTGGGTGAAAAAGAAGCTCTTCCCATCGCTATCGAGATGACCGAGAGCAAACACAAAACAATTAATATCGGAGCTAGCTACCAGACATTTTTTGGCCCCGGTGTGACCTTTGGCTGGGAAAACCGCAACCTCGGTGGCATGGCTCGCAAGCTCTCTGTTCAAGGTGAGATCACGCGCGTCTCGCACACAGGAGTGGCCACGCTCCTCTTGCCAGACATCCATACAATTGGCCAAGATTACACCATTCAATTTAAAGCTGTTTACGAAGATTTAACCGCCTATCTTGTTCACTCCTACTCACTTGAAAACCGTTTTGACAAAAAAATTGGCAAGAAGTTTCAATTCTCAATCGGAGTGGTTTTACAGGAGCTAGACCTGCTAAATAGCGTTAAAAATGGACGCTATCAACTTGCTGAGGTTCCTGTTTACCTCAGGTGGAGCTCGGCTGATAGCCTTCTAAACCCGACAAAAGGAAACTCCTTTGAATACCGTATCACACCTTCTTTCACTCTCGCGCCCCTATCCGCCCCCTACCTGCTTCAAGGATTCTCGTGGAGTAACTACCTTAGCCTTTTAAGAAGTGACACCCTTGTTTTTGCTCAAAAAATCACGGCCAGTTCTCTTCTTGCAGAAGATCTCTCCGATGTGGCTGTCTCTAAACGTCTCTTTGGAGGCTCTGAGGAAGAGATGCGCGGCTACTCCTACCGCACCGTTTCGCCTCTGACAAGCGCAAACAAACCGATTGGCGGCGCCTCAGCCCTTTACTACACGGCCGAATTGCGCTTTCGGCCCTTTAAAAAGGTCGGTTTTGTCCCCTTTTTTGATATCGGAACGGTCCAAAATAGGGCGCTGCCCAGCTTTAGCGGCCCGTGGCTTAGATCTGCGGGCCTTGGCCTGCGCTATTTCTCTTTTATTGGCCCATTCAGATGTGATATAGCTTTTCCTCTAGATAGAAGAGCGATAGATCCCAAATACCGGATTTTGGTTAGCCTAGGACAGACATTTTGATGGATAAAAAGCGTATCAGCAAAAAACCGACCTGGCTTTTTCTTGCAATTGCGCTATTTGCTATTTGCACAGTCAGTTTTTTTCTTTTTCTACACTCTACGACCTTTAAAAAAATAGTCGAGAAAGAGCTCTATCTTGCGGCAGAAGCTGCTGGCCACAACCTCCAAATTGGGAAGATCGACCTCTCATCTCCTCTTGCGCCAAGCCTGCACAAGGTAAAGATGGAGAGTAAGGGAATCAATATTGAAATCGAATCAATCGACCTCTCATTTAACCCTCTGCCCCTCCCTTTCGCG
>JAYUZV010000023.1:0-35282 GCA_043751475.1 Chlamydiia bacterium | reverse complement strand
CGTTTATACATTCTACCGGGAAACTCCTTTATCAATTTTTTTAACAGGAGAGACATAACCAGACTGCTCAACTTACTAACAGAGAGACCACTTTTTTGTCCGAGGATTTCTAATGAAATCTCCTCTTTATCAAAGCAGCTATAAACCTTTTCCTCATCTTCACTAAGATTGGGTTTTTTATAAGTTTCGATAGAATGTTTTCTTTTAATTCCCATGAGTGATAGCACGTCATCGCTATTTTCTACAAGACGAGCTTTTTGAGATTTTAGTAATTGGAGGTTGCCGCAGAAGGATGGAACATCAACTCTGCCCGGCAGTGCAAAAGATATTTTTCCTTGGGTGTGAGCGAGATCCATAGTGATCATGGCCCCGCCTTTTAAGGGCGATTCAATTAAAATAACGGCTTCAGAGAGTCCGCTGACAATACGATTTCTTTTTGGAAAGTGGTGTTTTTCGGGGGATGCGAGCATGGGAAATTCGGAGATGAGAGCCCCTTTTTCTAATATTTCCGGAATAATCGATCTATTTTCACTCGGATAAATTTTTGAAAGACCGGAACCTAAAATGGCGTAGGTAATTCCCTTTTCACGCGCCGCTGCGAGATGGGCGCTGGTGTCTATTCCTCTGGCAAAACCACTGACAATAATAACTCCTGCAGCCGAGAGATCACGCGCGAGCTCCGCCGCCATTTCACTGCCATAAATAGAACAGCTCCTTGTTCCGATAATAGCAGCACTTTTTGTCTCCTCTTTTGTTATTTCTCCTTTTACATAGAGAAGGTGTGGAAAATCGCCAATCTCAAGTAGCGCTTTTGGATAGTTTGGGCTAGTGTAGCAGAGAAGCATTACTCCCTGCTTTTCAACCTCGCGCAAATCGCTCTGCCATCCTTTATTCTCTTTAAATAAGAGTAGTCCATTAGTGATCAGCTCACTCTGATTAGTAAGCGCGTAGATCTCCGACTTCTCCGCCTCAAAAATGGCGCACGGATCATCGTTAAAGTAGGTGAGTAATTTAGCAAGACCCGATCTGCCAAGACCTGGAATATGGTTGCAGATAAGGAGCGCTTCTTCTTTATTCATCAAACTATTTTTAGAAAAAATTAATAGCAGAGTTATAACTGGATTTTGAATTTACTTGGTAGCCCTTTTAAACTTCTTCAGAAAAATTTGGCAGGTCAACTAAACTAAGGCCCTTTTCTGATACGGACTGTAAATGGATAAAAACAAAAAAAGGATTGAAGGAGAGCCGCTTTCTGCAGCGCATTTAAAGCCCGCTAAGTTGCTTATTCAAAAACTCTTTGGCGAGAAACTGGGCCCTGTTACTGCGGTTTATAGGAATAAGGGGATTGCTTTTTTTGAGGGAGCTGCTACTTGGATTGATGAGGGTGGTCACCGGTCTTATATTCAGTTAAAAAAGGGGTTTAAAAAGGGTGCCTACCTGCGCATCTATAAGCGAGATGAAATTCTTGCCCACGAGATGGTCCATGTCATGCGCGCGCATCTCAATTCTAATAAGTACGAAGAGGTTTTTGCTTATCTCACTTCCGCTTCCTCTTTTCGGCGCTATTTTGGTCCTATTTTTCGCCACTCTTTTGAACCAATTATTCTACTTTTTTCCCTTCCGCTTTTTTTCTGGACTGCACTTCCATTGATTCTTCTGCTCGTGTTTTTCTTGGGACGTCTTGTTTTTCTGCAGAGAGAGTTTAATTACGCCCGCGCTCAAATAAGACTCTTATTAAAACCCGGAGAGAACCCATTAAAAATTCTTGTCCGATTAAATGATGCGCAGATCGATGGGTTTGCTAATCGATAAAATCGATAGGCGATTTTTTCTGCCCGTCAATGAGATCAAACCAGTAGTCTATGGTCAGTTTTTGGAGATTCGGCCTCTTTTTTTCTATTTCGCGCAGATCATCGATAAGGCTTTTTTCAGAAAGCGCATTAAAATCATCGACAAGTAAAATCGGCAGATCCTCTAAGAGGGGCGAGGCGACAGAGCGTTTGACAATCGGGATAGCGCCGAGATGTAGTGCAATCCATACAAGAGGATCATTAGCGCTCTCCAAATGAGGAAGGAGAATAAAATGGGCCTCCTTAATTTGCCTATAAAATGCAAGTGCTGAAATAGCTTCTCCAGAAGAGGTAAATGGTTTATCAAGAAGCTGTGAACCCTCATTCGTATAGAAAAAAGGAATATAGACCAGTTTTAATTTCTGAATTTCGCTCTCAACAATTTCAGCAAAGGCTGGAAAAAAATCGCTCGCATATTCAAGTGTGCTGCATGGAAGCTTATGAACTTTTGGATGCACCATATTGAGATCAGATCCGAACCACGCCTTAATTTTTGGATCGTCTAGATAGGGAGCAAAAGAGCCAGGACCATTGCCATCTGTTACCAAAATATAGGGCACTCTAATTTGAGGGTGAATCCGTCTAAAAAATGAGTCAAGACACTTCTCGTTTACAAAGATAAGGTCATGTTTTTTTACGGAAAGAGGTCTTAGTGGAGCTTTATCGTAATTGTAATGGTGATCGCAATAGCCATAGAACTTCTCTGTGTGAATTAGCGTCTTCTCAAGAGGAGCTCCAGATAGAGCTACGGCCCAGCATAAAAAAACTAGAAGAAATTGTCGCATTTTTCACTCCATAAAATTCTATCAAAAAGAGTTTAGAGCAAAGAGATCAGATAAATCAACAAGAAGCTACGCGAAAGAGCTAACCTATTTTTTTCGTGTGTAGTTGGATCTATTTATTTAAGAAATTATATGCAATTAATCTTCACTTTGGATTTGCGATAATTTGGCGAATTTAGCGACAAGTCTTCGTGGTGCGCTATCTGCTTGAAAGAAGATCTCGTAAATCGGGCCCATTGGTGAATCTGAGAGGGAGTGAATAACTCCTTTGCCGAAATCTCTGTGATAAACCCAACTGCCAACCTTTAGCTCGCTCTCTTCGGGTAGAGGATCTACTGTTGGTGAGAGATCACCGCTTTGATGGTGGTGCGCTTTTAAAAACTCTTTTGGAATCTCTTGAAGAAAGCGACTTGGACGCATCTGGCGTGGAGTGCCCCAGAGATAGCGAAACCTCGCTGCTGTTAGGTAGAGCTGATCTTTTGCGCGTGTCATACCGACATAGCAAAGGCGCCTCTCTTCTTCCAGTTGATCGGGAGTATCCCTCGAGTTAATATGTGGAAAGAGCTCCTCCTCCATTCCGGTGATGAAGACCACTTTGAATTCGAGTCCTTTTCCATTATGAAGCGTCATCAGCTGTAACTTATCATCGATTTGCGCATTTTCTTCGGCAGAAGATTTTAGGGCTAGCTCTTCGAGAAAGGCTTGGAGAGAACCATTCTGGCTATCTGCCGACCACTCAGCGGCTTTAGATATCAATTCTGCTATGTTGGAGCGCCGCTCTGCATAGCTCTCTTTATCCTCTTTCAGATAGGTGAGATAGCCCATCTCTTGTACAACATCACTGATCAATTCATTAATCGGAGGATTTGTTTTACTAAGCGTGCGTAGCTTGTTAATTGAGTCAATAAATGCTTTAAGACCTTCTCGCTGTTTTTGGGAGAATTTACACGAAAGCGAGCCGTTCAGAAGCTCTCTGCATGCAGCGAGAATACCGATCTGATTATTTTCAGCGAGGAGTTTAATTTGAGTAATGGCTCCGTCACCGATGCCGCGTTTTGGCAAATTAATAACACGCGTAAAGGAGATAAAGTCAGAGTCGGTTACAAGAAGCTTGACAAAAGCGAGAAGGTCTTTGATCTCGCGTCTCTGATAGAAAGAGAGTCCTCCGACAATCTGATAGGGAATGCCATATTTAAGCAGAGCATCTTCAATGGTGCGCGACTGTGAGTTAGTGCGATAAAAAACAACGCACTCTGAGAGTTTAATACCTTCACTGCGCTGATGCTTTTTAATATTCTCTATAATAAATTCCGCTTCAGCTCGATCGCTATCGCAGATGTACAGACCTATTGGCTCTCCAGAGCTGCGCTCACTCCACAATCTCTTTTCGTAGCGTTTCTGATTAACTGAGATCAACGCGTTGGCCGCTTGCAAAATGTTGTCGCGACTTCTGTAGTTTTGTTCAAGTGTTACAACTCTTGCACCGGGAAAATCTGATTTAAAGTTAAGGATGTTATTGATATCTGCGCCCCGCCAGGAGTAGATCGACTGGTCGGGATCACCAACAGCGAAGAGATTGTGATGGCGCTCGGCAAGAAGGCGAGTGATCTTATATTGTGCCATGTTGGTGTCTTGGTACTCGTCAATCAGTAGAAATTGCCACTCATTCTGATAGCGCGTAAGGATTTCAGGATGTTCTTGAAAGAGTTGAACTGTTAGAAAAAGAAGGTCGTCGAAGTCAAGGGCATTATAGGATTTAAGCGAATTTTGATAGAGCCCGTATACTTTTTTTAAGAGGAGTTCATCCTCAGAGAGATCATCTGGAGATAGCAGCGCATTTTTTGCATTAGAAATTTGATTATGAAAGAGTTTAATCTCGCCCTTTTCATCTTTGATCTCGCAGCTCTTCATACAAACTTTAAGAAGTTTTAGCGCATCATCACTATCGTAGATAATAAAATCACTGGTGTAGCCAAGAGCGCTGATTGACTCACGTAAAATACGGGCACAGAGCGAGTGAAAAGTGGCTGCTAAAACTTTTTTATTGCATATTTTTTGAATACGCGAGCGCATCTCCTCAGCCGCTTTATTTGTAAATGTAACAGCTAAAATTTGACTTGCGGGTGTTCCGCGCTCAATCAGATGAGCGATCCGTTCTGTGACAATACGTGTCTTTCCAGATCCAGCACCTGCAAGGACGAGAAGGGGCCCTTCGATGTGGGCAACAGCACTTTGCTGGTGAGGGTTAAGGAGGGTTGTCATTTGCTACTGACGATAGCAAACTCTTTAGAAAAAATCTCCCTTTTTCAAATGTACAGCTGTTTTACATCTGAAAAAGGGGAGAGAAATTAAAGAATAGGAGCTCTATTTGGACGCTCCTCTTCACGGTCACCCAGATAACCATATCTGCCGTAGTTATAGCTGATCGACTCCTCTCGCAGATAGTGGAGTAGCTCATACCTGCCATTGGCCAGCACAGGTGCGGAATCGAGATAGGTCATTGAAGTGGCTGCCGCTTGAATCAGCGGATCTTTTGGAGCACTTAGCAAGCGGATACGAGCAAATTCTCCCTTTTCAATTCGTTTGTTAAATAGATCGTCATCTTCAGTGATAATATTCAGTGGTTCTAGGGATGCTCGAACTGAGCTATCCGAAGTGCTGATTGTCATTGCTGTTTTACAAATTTTGGCGGCGGCTAAAACGCGCAAAACATCGATAAGCGGATCATCTTTTCCAATTCTAAAAGCCATTTTTTCCATTGGTTTATAAATAGAAAAATTGTCTTGGCCGATAATCAAATCATCATCGACTGCTTTACTAAAAAGTTCAGTGTAATATTTTTTATAAGAGGTAAAGCTTGCCACCCAAGTTGCGTTATTTACCTGTTTAGCTAGATTAATCAACTCTTTGGGTGTTTCTAGAGCCAACACTCCATCGTATTTAGGAAAGCTTTTCTGCTCAATATGGGTAAATTGGGAGACATAGTTAATACCACCCGCTTTAATCCCGCGACCGTAGCTACTCGTTTTCCAACCACCGAATGGCTGTCTTTGCACAATGGCACCGGTAATGCCGCGATTGATATAGAGATTTCCAGCTTCGATCTTATCTTTCCACTTCTCAATTTGGCGCTCATCTAGGGAGTGAATACCAGAAGTTAATCCGTAGGCGGTTCCGTTGGCAAGGCGTAGTGCATGGTCTAGATTATCTGCACACATCACACTTAAAATAGGGCCGAATAGCTCTGTTTGGTGCATGAAGCTCCCCTCGACAACACCATACTTAATACCCGGATAGACAAGGTGAGGATTATTGCTACCGATCTTTGGCTTTACAAGCCAAGATTCTTTTCCAACTAGCTCATTCATTCCTTTTAGGAGATTTGGGGATGGAAGGAGGGTAAGCGGTGGGATTTTTGTTGCAGAGTCCCAGGCACTTCCCACTTGTAAGCTCTCAACGGCATCGCGTAACTGGCGTTTAAAGTTTTCATCTTCATAGACCTCTTTTTCGAGGATAACCAAAGAGGCTGCACTACACTTTTGACCAGCGTGGCCAAATGCAGACTGAACGATATCTTTAACGGCAGCATCTCTGTCTGAAAGAGCTGTGACAATAATAGCATTTTTACCGCCGGTTTCAGCTGCTAAATCAAGGGCTGGGCGTAGTTTTAGAAAAAGTTTTGCTGTTGCTGTAGACCCTGTTAAAATAACAGCATCTAACTGCGGATGGCTAATTAAATAGGAGCCGACAGGATCATCTTGGCAGTTGATGAATTGGAGAGCTTCTTTTGGAACACCCGCATTCCAGAGAAGTTTGACCAGCTCCCAACCGCAAAGAACAGCTTCTGGTGCTGGCTTAAAGATGACACAATTTCCAGCAGCTAAAGCGCCCACGATACCACCGCACGGAATCGCTACAGGAAAGTTCCAAGGAGGAGCAACAAGAACCACCCCTTTTGGAGTAAACTTAAGATCGCTGTGCGCCTCCATTTCGCTTAAGCTATTTGCATAGTAATTCGCAAAATCAATAGCCTCAGAAATCTCGGGGTCGGCTTCTTGGAATGTTTTTGCGACATTTGCCATCATAGCGCCCATTAAAAGGCCGCGATTTGCTGTGATATTTCCTGCTGCTTTTCGTAAAATAAGAGCGCGCTCCTTAAATGTTTTAGAACCCCAAGACTTTTGGTGTGTTTTAGCTGAAGCAAGGGCTTTATCAATATCTTCTGTTAATGCAAGAGCGTGCTGTGCAATACAATAACCGGTTGAAGGGTCAATAGACTCTCCTAGCTCTTTACTTGAAATTTCTTTGCCGTTAATAACAAGTGGAATTTGGAGGGGCTTCTGTTCTGCTTTAATAGCGGCAAAATGGGCGATGTTGTCGTGGCGAATTTGATCTGCCCATGAGATATTAGCTTGGAGTGTAAAGTCCGTATCCTCCGCATGGTGATAGGTAGCTTGAGGTGGTTGCGGCATCTCTTTGCTTCTATCTTGATTTCTGCGCGGCAGCAGAGAAGATTTATCCATCTCTTTAACTGCTTTTGTAAATCTTGCAACTTGATCTTGCCACTCTTTGCTATCGCTGGTGAGTCCCCAAGCGCAGCTGAGAAAGTTTCCCGGTGCTGTGTTTTCATCGAGTCTACGAATGAGATAAGCGACGGCTATGTGATAATCTTTGCTGGATGCAACTGGACAATAGAGAAGAATCGTTCCGGCTATCGCTTGCACAACTCGACGGATATTATCAGCCATGCCCTCAAGCATTTCAAATATAACAGATTCTTCTACCCCATTTTCCGCTCGTAGAAGAAGGGCAAAGGCGATTTCAAAGAGGTTGTGGCTGCCAACTCCAATATGGGCTGCTTTTGCGTGCTGCTTTTGGAATGCATAGACAATCATGCGCTTATAGTTTGCATCAACCTCATCCTTAGTTTTATAAGGAGCCTGTGGCCAGCCGTAGAGCGAAGCTTCTGCTTGCTCAGACATCATGTTAGCCCCTTTTACGATACGGATTTTAATTGGAGCGCCGCCATCTGCCACGCGTTTCATGGCCCATTCGGTTAATTCTTGCTGGACAGCGAATGAGTCGGGTAGATAGGCTTGAAGAACAATTCCGGCAGAGAGGTTTTTAAATTCCGGTTGCGATAGGACAGATTTGAAAAGATCAACTGTAATGCGCAGATCTTTATACTCTTCCATATCGAGGTTGATGAATTTGTGAGGAGAGCTCTCCATCGCTGCCCTGTAGAGTCCTGACAATCTCTCTGATAGCTTTCGCAATGTTTTTTCAGGAGCAAGGGTATTAATCTGGCTATAAATGGTTGAAATCTTAATTGACATGTAGTCGACAATCTTGCCTTTAATCGCTTCAATATAAGCGTTGTATCGCTCCGTTGCGTCCTCCTCCCCAAGCATCGCTTCACCTAGAAAGTTCACATTGATTTTTACCCCTTCAGCCAGCCGTTTTTCGATATGCTCTTTTAAGTTGTCGTCATCAGATAAGATAATTGTTTTTGATGTTTCTTGCTTAAGTGAGGCTATCGCAAGAGGTACTGCTGCATAAGAGACAAGAGAAGATATTTTATAAGACAACTTAAATGCTTGGAGTTGTGACCGTTTTAATAGCGGGAAATAGCTTGGAATGCCATACTTCTCCATGAGGTAGACCATTTGATCCGCAACAATTATTGAGTTGTTAGAGCGAAGGCTTCTGTCTGTTAGCGTTGTTGTAAAAACCTTGCCCTTAGTGTCGCTCATCATTGCAGACATCTGGTCTTGGAGGGCTTTTTCGTCAGATGTTAAGGTGGCATTTGCCTCACGGAGGATAATTGCTGCAAGCTCGATTGAGCCAGCTATTTGCTCGTCTTGGCTAAGAGTTTTACCTTTAACGCCTTGGATGATATCGATAGCTTTTTTGACATTAGGTGGGACTTGGGACATGAAATTACCTTATAAATATGCGATTATTTAATTAATACCACACTTTTGAAATTTTGTTATATAAAAACATTATGAACACTTTATTTAATATAATTTATCTCTCGTTTTTATTTTCTACAGCTCTTTTTTCTAGCAGTAAGCCCGAACTCGGAGTCGATCGTTTTTTTAATGAGAAGATCTACCGTTCAATAGGTACTAAAAGGGTCGGTCTTGTGACCAACCAAACGGGCCGCGATTCAGATTTGATGCTTACGCTCGAGAGATTTCGCCGTCATAAAGAGATCCATATAAAGGCTATTTTTGCCCCAGAACATGGACTTAATGGAGCTTGTTATGCAGCAGAGTCCGTTAATAATGAAAAGCATAAGAGCGGTATACCTATTTATAGTCTCCATGGTGCTACCCGAAGACCAACGGATGAGATGCTTAAGGGGATAGATCTTTTAATTTATGACATTCAAGACATCGGTTCCCGCTCATATACCTACACCACCACCCTTTTCTATATCATGGAGGAGGCTGCTAAGCGAGGGATAGAGGTGATTGTCCTCGATAGGCCAAATCCGATGGGGGGAGTAATTGTAGACGGTCCTATGCTGGAGGTCGATTTTCGTTCCTTTATTGGATATATCAACGTTCCTTACTGTCATGGGATGACAATTGGCGAGCTTGCGACCTACTTTAACTCTGAATATGGGATTGGCTGTAAACTTCAAGTCATTGAAATGAAGGGATGGAGCCGCAGCGAGAGATTTAGCGATCTGGACCTATCCTGGATACCGACAAGTCCTAACATCCCAGAACAAGATACCCCGCTTTATTACGCATCAACCGGTTTTCTCGGCGAGCTTGGCATTGTGAGTATTGGCATCGGTTATACCCTTCCATTTAAGATTGCTGGCGCGCCTTGGATCGATGCTGAAAAATTTGCAGTCGCGCTGAACCGTGCCGCGTTGCCCGGTATTAAGTTTGTGCCCTTTTACTTCCGTCCTTTTTCCGGGGCCTATCATGGACAAGATTGTCAGGGCGTCAAGCTTATTATTGCCGATAAGGGTGATTTCTCTCCGGTATCTGTACAATATCTGCTTTTAACTACTATTAAAGAGCTCTATCCAAAAGAGTTTGAGCAGAAAATCGCTACTTTGGCCAAAAGCAGAAAAGAACTGTTCAATAAAGCGAGTGGAAATGCGAAGGTATACAACTTGTTGATGTCTGAAAAAAATGGGTTTGAGCAGATGTTACTTGTCGGAAAAGAGACCCGTGAGAAGTTTCTTCTTGTCAGAGAGCGCTACCTGCGCTATTAAGTTATTTGATATAGAAATAACGCAAAGGTTTACCTGTGAATACTATTCAGCTTAATGCGCAGCGCTCCGAGTTGCTCCACCTGGGGATAAGTGAGGTGCAAAGCGCACTTGCGACAGCTTTTGGGCCAGGTGGTCAGCCCGCTCTTACCTCGCGCGATGGGTATTTGGTTGAATTAAGAGATGGATGCGCGATTAGCAAGGCTATTCTCTTTCAGGACCAGGTTAAAAATATGGGCGCTACTTTAGTATGCGCTCTTCAGACGAAAATGAGAGAAATTGCCGGAGATGGTGCTATTACAGCGGCAATTTTATGCGCTGCTATTTTTCGTGTAGGAGCGGCGCAGGTAGCGCTTGGGAGTGATCCATTTTTGCTTAAAGGCGGCATTGAAAAGGGGTGTAAACTGCTTTGCCAGGAGCTCGAAAGCCTTGGATCTCTTATAACCGAAGGGCAGTTGCTTGCAATTGCCATTAATGAGGCTCAAGGCGATGAAGAGATTGGAGAGATGGCGGCGCGCGCTGCTAGCATGACAGACGGGCCGATTTTAGTGGATAGCGCAGGTGGTTTTAATAAGGAGCTAATATTTTTTTCTGGGATGCATTTAGATCGAGGCTATCTCTCGCCTTATTTTATAACAAATCCCGAAACAATGAGCGTTGAAATGGGCCTGTGCAGCCTTTTTTTAACGAGTAGAAAATTGGAGAGCGCCAAAGAGGTAGCAGCTATTTTACAATATGCAGCTTTAAATAGATGCGCTCCGCTACTGATTATTGCAGATGATTTTTCTGAAGAGGCTATCGCAACTCTGGTTGTCAATAAAGTTCAGGGAGGTTTCCCCCTTGTTGCTATTAAGGCACCTGCAGAGGGTGAGGAGCGGAGAGAGATTCTTCTCGATTTAGCTGCAGCAGCCGGGACATCTCTTTTCTCTAACGAGAAAGGGATAGAAGAGTACCATTTTGGGAAAATCGCCTCTCTTTCTATCACCAAGGAGAGAAGCGCTTTATTCATAGAGTCAAAAGATACTCCCGCGAAAGTTGCACGCCGGACCCATATTCAGTCGGAAATTGCTAAAAATAGAGATGTCCCTTTTCTGCGTCAGAGGCTTGCTTACTTAAGCAGTGGCGCACTTCTTGTAAAAATAGGCGAGCGCAAAGAGCTCTTTGAAAAAGCACTGCGCAGCGTGCGCGCCGCATCCGGAAAGCGCGTAGTCCCTGGAGGAGGTGTTGCACTTATTCTGGCTGCTGAGCCGCTCCAAAAAGAGCTGTCGAGCGGAGATGAGCGTGTGGGATTTGAGATTGTTCTTGGGGCTGCAAGCGCTCCTTTTAGAGAGCTTGTTCAGAATTGTGGAGCTGATGCAGATCTTCTGTTACAAGAGATATATGCGGGAAAAAAGGGTGGATACAATGGCCTGAGAGGCGAGTGGTGTGATCTGAGTTTATCGGGGATTCTCGACCCATTATCTACTGTTCAAAGTGCGATAAGAGAAGGGTCTCATTTAGCGGCTCACCTCCTTACTATCGGCGGTTTAATTAGAGGGTGACTATAAAGATAGACCAGCCATTTAGCTGATCTTCTTCAATTAAATAATGACTGCGATAGAGCTGGCTTTCAAAAAAATCTTCTCGTTTAGACGAGGGTATTCCCGATACAAGCCATGTGGTGTCTGGGCGGTTAAAAAGCGTTTTGTAGCAAGAAAAGACCTTTTCTTGCTCAACTAAGACCATATTGATAAGAACTATGAGAGGTCCAGAAGCGAGTTCAGGCAATGTGTCGCTAAAGGAGATAGGGGGTAGTTCTGGGTTACACTTCAGGTTGTTGTGGGCGTGGGCAAGAGATGGGAGGTCGATGTCGATACCTATAATCTCTTTTGCGCCTGCGGCTGCCGCTGCTAGAGATAAAATGCCGCTGCCACACCCGATATCGAGAACCCTCTGTCCGTAGACTTGTTTCTGTAGATGGCGCATCATCAGGCTGGTTGTTGGATGGCTACTATCGCCAAAACCGGGGCCAGGCTTTAGATAGATCTTTTTATTAGCGACAGGGAGAGTGACTATCCCGTTAACCATATCAAGATCGCTCATCTCCCACTGCTGCTGCCAATTAATTTCTGTAGAGAGTTCTCTTATATTAGAGAGCCCTGCTAGCCGAGCTATTTGAAGTGGTTTTGCACTTTTAAAGCCGATTCTTACCTGATTGCTCTCGTAAATTGTGTACTCACAACTTATTTTTTGAGCCCGCAGGGTAGCAAGAACCTGGGGCAGGTCGGTTTTTTCTAATACAATAGCGTCAAAATAGCGTTCCATTACTGGGTATTTTATAGAGAGTGGAGATAAAATAGTAGAGAATTTGCCCCTCTTGCTTGCTGAAAAAGAAGCGAATAGTTCATGATGTACACCGATATCCTATATTTGCGCCGGTAGCTCAACGGATAGAGCACTTGACTACGAATCAAGAGGTTAAAGGTTCGAATCCCTTCCGGCGCATGTTTTTCTTATGTTTTTACGCTATTTCCCCTTAGAACCAATCGGCACTAATCTGGTTATTCTGGCCTGTTCAGAGAGCAGACAAGCACTTTTAATTGATGCTCCTGGTGGTGCTTTAGAGGTGGCAGAGCGCGTTTTAAAGGACGAGGGGTTCACTGCGGTGGCTATTTTTCTTACCCACACCCATTGGGACCATATTATCGATTGTGCTGCCATGGAAAAAAGGTTTGCACTTCCAGTGTACGTCGATGAGCGAGATGGCTATAATCTCATTAAACCGGGAAGCGATGAGTTAATGGGGGCAGATATTGCTCCGGTTTTAGCTCCCCGCTATTTTTTGGCTCACTTTCAGCTCGGAAAGCTCTCTATCGAGATCCTCCGAACACCCGGCCACTCTCACGGATCGGTCTGTTTTTATTTGAAAAATGAGAAGACCCTGATTTCAGGGGACACTCTTTTTTGTGGAGGAATGGGGCGGGTAGATCTACCGACATCGGATAGAAGAAAAATGGCTCATTCACTGGCTCTTTTAGCACTTCTTCCAGAGAATACCCGTGTGATTCCGGGGCACGGAGAAGAGACGACAATTGGCGATGAAATAAACTGGTTAAAGCGATACAAATAATAGGAGAAAATAGGTATGAATAGTCTACTTGTAGGGAAAAAAGCCCCTCGCTTTACAGCAAAAGCAGCTTTCAAAGAAGAGATCATTGATAATTTTTCTCTTGAGTCATTTCTTGGACGATTTGTTGTCCTCTTTTTCTATCCCCTTGATTTTACCTTTGTTTGCCCAACCGAGATGCACGCTTTCCAAGAAAAATTGGCTGAGTTTGAAAAGCGTGGAGCCGCTCTTATTGGGTGCTCTGTCGACAGCCATTTTGCCCACCTCGCTTGGTTAAACACACCAAAGCAGAAAGGCGGAATTGAGGGAGTGTCTTACCCGATTATTTCAGATTTAAACAAAACAATTTCACGCGATTACCATGTATTAAATGAGGAGAGTGGAGTTAGCTTTCGGGGGCTTTTTCTGATTGATCAGCAAGGCGTTGTACGTCACCAGCTTGTAAATGATCTTCCTCTTGGACGTTCTGTGGACGAGGTTTTGCGTCTTCTCGATGCGCTTATTTTTTATGAAAAATACGGTGAGGTCTGCCCCGCTAACTGGAAAGAGGGCGAGCGTACAATGAGGGCGACTCAAGAAGGGTTACTCGCCTATTTCGCTTAGCGGTATTTTGGAGTGTTGCCACGGCTGGTCAGCAGATAGTCGAACATGTCAGTCTCTTTTACGATAAGCAAACTGCCGTGGAGGTCGCAAAGGGGCAGTGATGCATGAATCAGCTCCTGATCGCCCACCCCTGGCATACAGATGGCTGATAGGTTTCCCAGAATCTGGTTGTGCCGCAGGACATTAAATCCTTTAAAATAGTCCTCGCGGCTAAACCCCTCTTCATGGACGCGAAAAAAAATACAGTCGCGTCCCAAAAGAATCGCTTGGATGGCTGCTTCAATGCCGCTACTTCCCTTATTTCCGAAAAGCTGCATCAATTGTTTAATAGAATTACAAATATAGGGAACGCAAAAATCCCCTTTCTCCGCTTCTCCAAAAATAAAGAGAGAGTGTCGCAGCATCATGCTCCGCTTTACATGTTATTATAGGGCTATATAGAAATTTTCTTACTTTCTCTGCTAGAGGTTTTTAATCACAGTAAAGCTAAGATTCTGATTCTCTGTAAATCGACCTGGATATTTCTTTTAAAATGGAGAAATTTTGTCTTGTAAATCCAGATTATATTCATGGGTGTACAAGCACATAAAAGTGCGAGATCACGCGGTAGAATAGAAATGGGTTTTACTTATTGAAAGAGAGCGTTTTTACCGAGGTGATCTTCGATTGTGATGAGCCGATTATATTTAGCCACGCGCTCGCTTCTTGATAGCGAGCCTGTTTTAATCTGGCCACAGCTAGTAGCAACAGCGATATCGGCGATGGTTGTATCTTCTGTCTCACCAGAACGGTGGGAGAGAATGCATGCATAACCATTTTTCTGTGCAAGTTCAATGGTTTCTAAGGTTTCTGTAAGGGATCCAATTTGGTTTGGTTTAATAAGAATTGCATTTGCAATTTTTTCGTTAATGCCACGCTGTAAAAAGATTTTATTTGTGACAAAGAGATCGTCACCGACAAGTTGTATGCGCGCGCCAAGACGTTTCGTTAGCTTTTTCCATCCTGCCCAGTCATTTTGGTCGAGCCCATCCTCAATGCTTGTGATGGGATACTTTTGCGATAACTTTTCTAGGTAATCTATCAACTGGTCTGAGGTATAAGATTTACCAGAGATGAGGTAGAGACCAGCGGCTCTATCGTAGAATTCAGATGCCGCGCAATCGAGCGCAAGAGTCACATCTTTTCCAGCTGTAAAGCCAGATTTTTCAATAGCAGAAATAATAAAATCAAGAGCCGCCTCATGGCTTTGTAATTTGGGTGCAAAGCCACCCTCATCACCCACGGATGTTATCTCTCCCTTTTCTTCTAGAAGCAATTTGAGTGTATGAAAAATTTCTGACCCCATGCGCACAGCTTCAGCAAGTGATTTTGCCGAGACTGGAACAATCATAAACTCTTGAAAATCAAGACCGTTGTTTCCGTGGACCCCGCCGTTAATGATATTCATCATAGGCATAGGCAAACGGTAGGTAGAAGAGCGGTTTAGGTATTTATAAAGCTGAACATTTTTTTCAGCAGCAGCAGCTTTTGCTACTGCAAGGGAAACCCCTAAAATGGCGTTAGCTCCTAGCCGCTTTTTCCTTGTTGTCCCGTCACTATTGATCATTAAATAGTCAATTTCGCTCTGGGCAAAGATCGATTTTTCCCGCAGCAGATCTGCTATTGTAGATGAGGCGTGTAAAGCGGCTTTTTTGACCCCTTTTCCTTTGTAGCGGCTCTTATCTCCGTCGCGGAGCTCACACGCCTCATGCTCTCCTGTTGAAGCACCGGACGGAACGCACGCTGTTCCAGAGGCACCGGAATCTGTTGTAACCGTAACCTGGAGGGTGGGGTTGCCTCTTGAATCGAGAATTTCTAGGGCGTTTATTTCTTGAAGTAGAGCCATGGAATGTGGTGTTTTCTTTGTAGCTCTCATTAAAAGAGAGAGCGCGATTCTCAGCAAGAAATTTATTGAAAGAGCCAATGTACAGCCGCTTTACACTGAACTCATTAATCGTTATTTTCTCACCACAGAGTCCATCTACGGGCTGTTCAACTATTCCCAGGTAATTTTGCAAAGATTTTAAAACGGAGCACCTGAGCCTATTTTTCCAACTCCTTTCGTATGTCGCGTTTAATTACCTTTTTTACTGCCACAGAGAAGCGAGAGAAGAGTGAGGGCTCCGCTATTTATACCCTTTTCATGACATCTACTTCTTAACGGAGGCAAGGAGTAGATCGTAAAAAATGTAAGAAAGGCGAAGCCCTCACTCTTCTCTCGCTTCTCTGTGGTAGTAAAAAAGGTGACTCAAGGGCCATGTAGGGAAAGAGATGTAGATACAAATAAATAATAGGCGCTTCCTAAAGAAGGGGTTTACATATAACTCTCGCCTTATCGGTTTTGTGTGCGCTTTTTATCCGGTTCCGCGATTTCGCTGCGCAGTGCGCTATACGATTGAAAGCGGATAGGCGAGATCGTTCCATTTTTTATACCTAGTTGTACAGCGCAGCCCACTTCTATTGTGTGGCAGCAGTTGCGAAATTTACACGCTGTTGCAGATTCACTTATTTCGGTAAAGTAGCCGCTTAAGTCCTCTTCTTTAAGCTCCCATACACCAAAGCTTTTAATACCTGGGGTGTCGATGCAAAATCCACCATTTTCCATTTGTACCAGGTGAGCGCGCGTTGTAGTATGCGCTCCTTTATTGGTACGGCCTACAACATCGCTTGTTGCGAAATCGGTTCCAAGTAGTAAATTGATCAGCGAAGATTTTCCCACACCTGACTGACCAGAGAAAACGGAGGTCTTATCCTTCATTGCATCTTTTAATTCATCAAGACCATCTTCCGTTTCGCTGCTGACAAGATAGCAAGCAACACCGGCTTTTTTGTAGATGAGCAGCAGCTCGTTTAAAAGCTTTTCTTCAGCAGCATTTTTTTTGAGAAGGTCCATTTTGTTGACAACAAGAATGGGGGTCATATTCCCTTTTAGGGTTGCAATTGTATAGCGGTCTATTACTGCGGGTTTAAGAGGAGGAGAGACGACACTAACTGTAATAAGAACCTGGTCGATATTAGTTGCAATGAGATGCTCTTTGCGGCGTGTTAGATTATCGGCGCGTGAGAGAACCGTCTTTCTCTTCTCAATAGATTCGACAGTTCCAGATGTTCCGTGATCTGTTACGTAGACAAAATCACCGATGCAGATTAAGTTTTTTTGCTCCTTTTTTTTAATCTGTCTCTGTTTAACAGAGCCTCTAATGGAGCAGAGCAGAGTGCGATGCCCTATGAGAACATCGACCCCCTCAGGTCGAATTGAAATCACTCGGCCAGTAAGCCGTCCGCTTTTTTCTTTGTCACTGTTCATTGAAACCTTATACATTAAATTGCTACGATGCAAAAAATAGTCTTGATGTCACTTTTAATATTTCCTGTAGATAATGAAAAATATGAGTAAAAAAAGAGATCAGGCCCCTCATTCGCTAAGTGCACGTGTGATTTTTGTCTGCGTTCTCTGTCTAATTATTCCGCTATTATTCCATACTCTATACCTCTTCGTCCACGACTATCGCGCAAAACGGGAAGAGCTACTTACAGGGCTTGATAGGGGAATAAAAGCGCAGATTCGTTATGCAGGTGAAATTATCCATGAAGAGAGAGAGGTGCTGTCGCTTTTAGCTGCGCTACCAGAAATTATTTCAAATCAGAGCAATTCAGCCGCTCTGATGCGCCAGTGGGCAGAGCGGCTCGACCTTGTCTCGCTATTCTATGTGGAGCAGATCGAGGGCTTGGGCTTAGCGCGGGTGGTTATTAGCAGTGCACCAGAGCTTGAAGGTAGCTTGCTTGCTCTTTCAGTTGATCAAAGAAATTTTTTACTTGTTGATCCCGCATCAAAGAAGTATCTTCTCTATAGCGTGATTCCAGTCCGTAGTGGCTTTCTTATTAGCGGTACAGATGTAGGTGAAATACTTTCACGCAAAGGAGTAATGGCCCATAAACAGGCCTCGTTTACAACAGGAATTGCTGAAAAAAATAAACCCGTTTTTTTGACAGAAGGGGGGCCTTTAGAGGACTCGAATTGGCAGAACTATCCAACTGTTATTGCTCAAAATTTTACTCTTTCCGATCTACCTTGTGTTAAAGCAACCGAGCCGCGTTATCAATTGAAAGTGGCTATTGGTGATGGAAATATCTATCTGCTGTTTAGCGTTAACCACTTTGCTCTGCAAAAAATGAGTCGTGCAGAAGCGGCCGAACGTTTGATTTCTCAACTGCTCTTTCTTCTGATTTTAGGTTTTTCTGCGACCTTTTTACTTTCACGGCGCTTAAATAAACCGCTTAATCAATTAGTAGGTGTCATGAATAGGGTAAAGCAGCACGAAGAGAGTGCGCGGTATGATGCGGACCCTATGGGTTTTGAGATCAACTTACTTGGAGAGCGATTTAATCAGACCATGGATGCTCTTTTTGCCGAGAGATCCGCCAAAGAAAAAGAGAGAGATGAAAAAGTTGTTCTAGCAAAAGAGCTCTCGATTGGTGCTGATATGCAAAGGCAGATGATTCCCGAGGAAGCGCCTGTGTGCCAGGGATTGGAGATTGCCAGTGGATTTGTGCCTGCTAAAGAGGCTTCAGGAGATTTTTACGACTTCTATTTGGATGGTGATGGAAAGCTCTGCCTTGCTATTGCAGATGCTGCAGGTAAAGGAATTGACGCGTGTCTCTTTTCAATTGCTATACGCAGCATGTTGCGCAGCTTTATTCTCGCTGGAAGATCGATTGCAAATATCTTCTCTTTGACAAATGAACTCGCTTGTCTCGATTCTGGAGAGAGTTCTATGTTTGCAACCGCTTTTCTCTGCCGTTTGGATGGGAATAGTGGAGAGATGGAGTTTGTTTCTGCTGCACATCCGCCAGCTCTTATTTTTCGGAAAAGTGGCATAATTGACGATCAGATGCTATCCTCAGGCCCACCTCTCGGTGCAACAAATAAAGATGTCTCTTATCAAACAGGCAAGAACCATTTAAATTCTGGGGATCTTCTTTTACTATATACCGATGGTCTTTATGAAGAGAGCGATGATGCAGGCAATTTTTATGGAACAGCGCAAATGAGAAAATTTATTGCCAGCAGGGTCCATCTACCAATTAAAATTCTTGCTACTCAGCTGCTTGAAGAGATAAAGAGGTTTTCTAAGGGCACAGCGCAAAATGATGATATCACTTTTATTTTGGTGCGTAAGGAGTAATGAATAATAAAGAAGAAATTATTTTGGGTATCGATCCAGGTACTGCTGTGACAGGTTACGGAGTGATTCGAACTGATGGACGCGTGTGCTTACCGATTGATTTTGGTGCTATTCGGCCAGCAAAAGGGATGAGCCTGGAAAAGCGTTATCTTGCTATATTTAATGGTGTGGAGCAGCTGATTGCCAAATATAAGCCAGATGCTGTTTCGGTTGAGACGCAATTTGTGAAGGATAATATTGCAAGTGCCATGAAACTCGGTATGGCACGTGGTGCTGTGATGATTGCGGCAGCGCGGCAGGACATCCCGATTTTTTGCTATGAGCCACGGAAGGTCAAGAAGGCGGTTGTTGGAACGGGATCTGCTAGTAAACACCAGATGCAGCAGATGACGCAGCAGATTTTGGGGCTCAGCGTCTGTCCAACTCCGGAAGATGCGGCCGATGCACTTGGTCTTGCCATTTGCCATGCATTTAATAAAGGGCGTGTAGATTTGTTAATGAGGTCTTTATGATTGATTATATAAAAGGGGTGTTGACCTTTGCGGTAGCTGGAAGTGTCACTGTTGAAAATGGTGGGATAGGATATAGCTTTACAGTTCCCTTAAGCACTTATACAAATCTCCCACAAATTGGATCGAGTATACAAATTTTTGTTGTCACAGTCATTCGCGAAGATGCCCATAAATCGTACGGCTTTCTGTCGATGGAGGAGCGCGAACTCTTTGAAAAGGTGACCCAAGTTTCTGGTGTTGGTCCTAAAACAGCAATTGCTCTGATTGGCCACCTTGATCCGGCTGCTTTTCAGGCAGCCATTATGCAAGCAAATATTTCACTGATTAGCAAAGTGCCGGGTATCGGTAAAAAGACGGCCGAACGGCTGATTATTGAATTGCGCGACAAGTGTAAAGAGTTTGGAAAAGGCTCTGTTCTCCAGGCTATAGGCGGATTAAAGCGCGCGGCGGACCCCCTTTCCGATGCAACCTCTGCCCTAATTAATTTAGGGTATAATCCACTTCAGGCAAGTAAAGCTGTGAAGTTAGCTAGCGGAGAGCTTGTAGATAGTAGCGATCTTTCACAGTTAATTACACTGGCACTGCAAAAGATATAATTTTTCTGTTAGAATTGCGTAGCCAATTTATCAAAGCAATTTTTAACAGATGGAATTTACAAACCGCCCCTATCTTCCGGGTGAGACGATCTCAGCTATTGCTACGCCTCCTGGCGAGGGAGGAATAGCTGTTATCCGTGTTTCCGGAACGGATGCATTTTCGACTATTAGCAAGATCTTTTCAGGCGATATTTTTTCATATAAAAGTCACACAGCACACTTTGGAACCATTCGTAATTTTGATGGCGAAAAGGTAGATGAGGTGCTTCTCCTTATTATGAAAGGACCGCGCTCTTACACAGGTGAGGATACAATTGAAATCCAGTGTCACGGCGGCAGTTTTATTACGCGCGCGCTCTTTCAGTTGACGCTACAAGCCGGTGCGCGTCCGGCGCTGCCTGGTGAATTTACTTTTAAAGCTTTTATGAATGGAAAGCTCGATTTGGCTCGAGCAGAGGCTGTTCAGAAATTGATCGGTGCGCGCAGTGCTCGTGCGCTCCATGCAGCAGATCAGCAGCTCTCCGGCCACCTCTCAGAAAAGATTAGAAGCTTTCAGAAAGGGCTATTTGATATTGCCGCTATTTTTGAAGCGTGGGTTGATTTTCCCGAAGAGGGGCTTGAATTTGCTTCATTTGAGCAAGTAACAGAGCAGCTTGAAACGATCTGTTTAGAGATGGAAAAATTGCGGGACACCTTTCATGAAGGGAAGCGGATTCATGACGGCTTTACACTTGCCCTTATTGGCGCACCTAATGCGGGAAAATCGTCATTGATGAATGCTTTGCTTGGCAGCGAGCGCGCTATTGTAACCCCAATTGCAGGAACAACGCGCGATCTATTGGAAGAGGACATTTTACTTGGGAATCTCCACTTTAAATTAATCGATACAGCCGGTATTCGGCAGACAGATGAACTGGTTGAACAGGAAGGAGTCAGGCGCAGCTATAAAACAGCTTTAGATGCTGATATTCTTTTATGCGTACTCGACGGCACACAAGCAGCTCCAGATGAGATTTTGGAATTAATTAAGCAGCGCGATCTTGCTATGACGCTACTTGTTTTTAATAAAAGTGATTTGGACGGTTTTAGGCAAAAGGAGATTGGGCTTTTTCAGAGTGTTGCTATTTCAGCCAAAGAGAAAGTTAATCTCACAGCATTAAAAGAAAAAATCGAATCGATGCTCTGGAAAAATGGGGCCCCATCAAAGGAGGAGATTGTCCTGACAAATATGCGCCACCATAGCGCCCTTTCAAGTGCGATTATCTCCTGCAGAAAAGTCATTGCGGGCCTTCAAGAGGGGCTCTCTGCGGAGTTTGTTGCCTCTGATATGCGCACAACATTAAAGGAGCTTGGTGCCATTATCGGCGTCGATGTAACAGAGGAGCTTCTTAGCTCCATTTTCTCTAAATTCTGTGTGGGTAAATGAGTAGGCAGTTAAAGGCGAAAAAAATTGTCGAAATTTTAGATCACTACTTCCCAGATCCTGCTATTCCCTTAATTGCGAATAGTCACTACACGCTGCTTGTTGCTGTTCTTCTTTCAGCACAATGCACAGATGAGAGAGTCAATAAGGTGACGCCAGCGCTTTTTAAGCGGGCAGATACGCCAGAATTAATGGTGACTCTATCTGTGGAGGAGATCGAAAAGATCATACGTCCTTGTGGGCTTTCAAAAAACAAGGCGCGCTATATCTGGGAGCTGTCCGAGCGGTTGATTAACTATTACGGTGGGCAGGTTCCAGACACTCTTGAAGCGCTTGAAACACTTCCTGGTATTGGCCATAAAAGTGCGTCGGTGATTATGTGTGCGGCCTTTAAAAAAAGCGCCATGCCCGTTGATACGCATATTCACCGCTGTGCGATGCGTTGGGGTCTGACTAAGGGAAAAAATGTGGTAGAGACCGAGCGCGATTTGAAAAAGATCTTTCCGAAAGAAAAATGGGTAACCCTCCACTTGCAAATGATCTACTTTGCTCGTAAATTTTGTCCAGCTAGAGGGCATCGTATTGAAGAGTGTCCTATTTGCTCTTCATTAGTAGGGCCTACCAAGTGACTGGCCAACTTTACTAAAGGTTTCAAGGTATTGGAGTGAATTGCGAATCAGATCGTCATCGAATAGGATCTTGCCATTTTCAAAGAGCATCACGATGCACGAGCCGCCAAATGCAAAGTATCCTTTCTCCGCTCCTTTAACAGCCCGATTCTTTTCGTATGTTTGCACAACAGTGCCGACGTTTGTAGCGCCGACCTCAACAAAGAGAAGCGTCCCATATATTTTAGATTCAATTTCGGTGATGTAGCGCTTATTTTCAGCTATAAATTGGAGGTTTTTTCGCAGGGCAAGTGGATTAACTGAATAGAGTGGGCCGTTAATTAGGCGTGGTTTGCCTTTAATTTTTCCATCACAAGGGAAGTGAAATCTGTGGTAGTCAGTCGGGCAGAGCCTTGCAATTACCATGCTGCCGCGCGCATATTTTTTGGCTAGAACCTCGTCTTGTAAAAAAGAGGAGAGGTCAAACTGCTGACCTTTGATAAAAAAACCATCTGTTTTAGAGATGTCATCGATTACAAGGTAGCGGCCATCGGCAGGTAGGACAATTGATTGATCTACAATTGGGCGCGATCCTTGGCGTAATTCGCGTGTAAAAAAATCGTTGAAAGAGGTGAAGTCTTCGACTTTTTTAAGAAATTCTGAGCTATCAACATTAAATTTTTTAATAAAAGGGGCGATATATTCCTTACTTGCAGAGCGTTTTTGAAGGTAGCCGTATAGATTGGAAAAAAAAGGGAGTCTGGCAAATAGAGGTAGAAGAAAAAAGGCGCAGAGGGCCCCGAGAAAACCTGTACCACTTCCAACGCGATAGAGGAGCTCTATAGCAAAACTTTTGTAGATAGTTTCTTCTTCAATTTCACCGGTTTTCCGGTTGATATACTTGATTTTTAGATCTGCCATAACTTTTTTGTGCACGGTTTTCTGGAAAAGAGTCTCCCATAAGAGTTTTCGGACTGGAATGAATCACAATGATTACCTATAATGGTAAGGAAGTCAGTGAATAGGTTGCAACCAGATGTTTGGCATTCTAAAGAAAATTTTTGGAACAGCGCAAGAGCGCGCTATCAAAAAATATCGTAAAATTGTTTTGGAGGTCTGTCTAATTGAGGAGAGTTATCGCTATTTAAGCGATGATGAGCTTCGCGGAAAGACAGCGGAATTTAGGGCTCGCCTGCAAAATGGAGAGACTTTGGACGGTATTTTACCCGAGGCCTATGCGGTAGTTAAAAATGCATGTAGGCGTCTGTGCGGCTCTGATATCCACGTTTCTGGATATGATCAGAAGTGGGATATGATTCCCTTTGACAATCAGATTCTCGGTGCAGTTGCCATGCACTATGGTGCAATCGCTGAAATGCAGACGGGTGAGGGTAAAACTCTCACCGCTACAATGCCTCTCTACTTAAATGCTCTGTCCGGAAAGCCGGTCCATCTTGTGACTGTCAATGACTACCTGGCCCATCGGGACTGCGAGTGGATAGGGACGATTTACAGGTGGCTTGGCCTCTCTGCCAGATCTTTGACAAATAATAGTCCTGCGCATGAGAGAAGAGAGATCTATGCGTCCGATATTGTCTACGGCACCGCATCAGAATTTGGTTTTGACTATTTGCGAGACAACTCGATGGCGCAAAGGCGCGAGGATCAGGTTCAGCGTGGCTACTTTTTTGCAATTATCGATGAGGTCGACTCCATTTTAATCGATGAGGCTAGAACTCCACTGATTATTTCAGGTCCTGTTGCCGCATCTCGTCAGATGTATGGCGACTTAAAAGATGATGTTGCTCTGCTTGTTGAAAAGCAGCGCGCGCTTTGCAACGAGATAGCTCTTGATGCGGGAAAGGCATTGAAAGAGCTCGGACTGCTATCTCGCCACGATGAAAATGCACCTCTACCAAAACTTGGCCGTAAAGAAGAAGCGCTTGCAAAAGAGGCCTTCCATAAACTCTGGCTTGTTAGCAAGGGAACACCAAAAGATAAGACTTTGCGCGAGGTGGTTGAAGATCCTGATTTGCGCGCCGGTATTGATAAGTGGGACCTTTACTATTACGCTGACCCAAACAAAGAGGAGCGCTATGAGGCGCTAACAGCCCTATACATTGTTGTTGACGAGCGCACCAGCAAGTATGAGCTAACAGAGCTTGGAATTAAGACTTGGGGTGAAATTGCCTCAAGTGGCGCCAGTGACTTTACGATGATCGATCTTGGTTTTGAATATGAGGAGATCGACGGCGATGAGAGTCTTGAGAGTCAGGAAAAATTAAATAGAAAAATAGCTCTGCGTGAAGAAGATGCGAGGCGCAAAGAGCGCTACCACAACCTAAAACAGCTATTCCGTGCACACCTTCTTATGGAGCGTGACAACGACTATATCGTTGTTGAAGATAAGATTGTTATTATCGATGAAAATACAGGACGCCCTCAGCCGGGTAGGCGATTCTCTGATGGTTTACACCAAGCAATTGAAGCAAAAGAAGATGTTGAAATTCAAGGTGAGACACAAACTTTTGCAACCGTGACGCTACAAAACTACTTCCGCATGTATGAAAAACGGGCCGGAATGACCGGAACTGCCATTACAGAGGCGAGCGAATTTAAAGAGATTTACGGACTTGATGTTCTCTGCATTCCGACCCATAGAAAGTGCAGACGCATCGACTATGAAGATGAAATTTATATGACAGAGCGCGAAAAGTTTCAAGCGGTCTTAAAAGAGATTCATGAAGTACATGCAGTAGGCCGGCCTATTCTGCTTGGGACAGAATCGGTCGAGGTCTCTGAAAAATTGTCGCGCTTATTGACCGCAGCAAATTTAGAGCATACGGTGCTCAATGCACGCAACCACAAAGACGAGGCGGAAATTATTGCAGCCGCAGGTGTGCGTGGTGCTATTACTGTTGCAACTAATATGGCTGGTCGCGGAACGGATATTAAATTGAAAGAGGGTGTCGATGCCCTAGGCGGCCTTTGTGTGATTGGTACAACGCGCCACCAGTCGCGCCGTATTGATAGGCAATTAAAAGGACGTAGTGCACGCCTTGGAGACCAGGGTAGCTCGAAGTTTTTTATCTCGTTTGAAGATTCGCTGATGCGTCTATTTACCTCACCGCGCATCACCTCTATTTTACAGCGCTTCCGTCCACCAGAAGGCGAAGCTATTAAAGCGCGTATTTTAACCAGAGCCATTGAAACCGCACAAAAGCGGGTCGAGCAGCGCAACTACTCGATACGTAAACACACGCTTGAATATGACGATGTGATGAATCTGCACCGCTCTGAAATTTACCACTTCCGCAATGAGGTGCTCTGTGTTGAGGATACGCTAGAAATTGGAAAAGAGATTATTCAGTCCCTTCTTGTACAGATGAGCGAAGAGTTTTTGCGCGATCGCCACGAGGAAGGACAGTGGGATCTCTCTGGCTATCGCCAGTGGCTGATGACTAATTTCCCAGTCACTTTTGATGCGAATACTTTTGAAGATGAGTATCTGACAATCGAACAGATTCAGGAGATTGCACTTGCTGCTGTAGGAGATGTTTTTGACAGAAAAATTACCCATGAAATGGCAATTATGGGGCGCATTTCTGAGATGCTTGGTCGCGGCGAAGGGGCAGCTTCTAACAATTTCCTCCACGAGGTGTTGCGCTCGCTGATGGTGCGCGCTATTGATAAGCTCTGGCAGGAGCATCTGCTCGCTATCGACCACCTCCGCTCTGATGTCGCTGTACGCGCTATTGGTCAGAAGGATCCGCTAGTTGAGTTTAAACATGAGGCTTTCCGCCTCTTCCACGACCTGATTTTACGCATTAAACTGGAGATCGGCCACTCGCTATTCCGTTTTGAAATGCGCGCCCCAGAACCGGAGCCAGCTCCTCTAATAGAGGATGAGGAGATAGAAATTGAAAGCGTGCCCAAAGAGCGCCCTGTCATGCAGAGTGTGAAGCGGGTGATGCGCCCTAAGCTGGTGTTAGACGATTTAATGTTAGAACCCGCTCAAGATATTAATGACGATAATTAGTTAATTGCATTATAATAAGCCCGATCGGTTTTCGGGCTTATTTTTTTATGTGTTGTTTTTCTCGTGTAACTACTAGTCTTGCTCCGAATGAGCCGACAAAACGGGTAGAAGTGGCTGAATCTTTCTGCTCGTGCAGGCGCATTTTAAAACTTATTCTTTGCGTTATCCTGCTTGTTGCGAGCATCTATTTTTTTGGCATTATTCCGACACTTATCGGCCTTGCGCTGCTGCTTCTTTTTCCTTGCATAAGAAATTGTTTTAAACGCGGTACGGTGGTGCGTGATGAGCCGACTCTTGTGATTGCAACCGCCCCCTCTAAAGCTGAAAAACAATTAAAGATGACAAGAGAGCAGATTGCAGCTGCTCTCCCAACTACTGCTGGAAATGGATCCGCTATTACTCCCGAGGTGAAAGAAAAGGTTCATCTGACAGCTGGCAGCAGAGAAGGTGTTGTCGCTGTGAATGGCATTGATTTACTTTTTATTGAAGGGTGCCCCTCTACCTGCGCCATTTACTCTAAATTTGCCGTTGACATTGCCACTATTCCGGAGGCCATGCCAGATATACTCCAGCTCCAGACAGCGGGTATTCTGATGCAGATGCGAGCGATTGATATTACAGCTGCGATGAAACTGGCCGCATTTATCTATTCGGATCGAATGATTGCTCTTATAAATCAGTGGATTTATCTTGACGCCCCTTTTCTTCATAAAGCGCAGG
Organism: Chlamydiia bacterium; assembly: GCA_043751475.1. Classification (GTDB taxonomy): domain Bacteria; phylum Chlamydiota; class Chlamydiia; order Chlamydiales; family JAYUZV01; genus JAYUZV01. The sequence goes on along the minus strand of JAYUZV010000023.1, from coordinate 8,581 downwards.
TTGGATCGCACTATGCGTTTGTTTATGAGGGACATATTTTCACCCTTTCACGTGGTGATGATCACAAGGTCTGTCTTTATGTGTATGGAGGAGAAGAGCCGTCTATAGATGGAGAGGAATCTTCTTTAAAAGATAGGGAAGAGAAGCGATCAGGATTTTACTGGGATGCTAATCAGGCTGCTGCTAACGATAAATTTAGGGTCATTCATGGTATTGATTTCTCTCAATCCTATGGCCAGATGATTGCCGAAAATCCGGAGCGCTATCTAGCCGACATTGGTTTTCGTCCTTATCTTGATGCGGTGATGAAGAAAGCATGGTTCGAGATTAATGGGCTAATCCACCCAAGTGATGTAAACCATGTAGTTGTTGCCTGGAAAGATCGATTTGAATTTGGTAATCCTCAAAGTCCATACTGGACGTCTGTTTCTGATAACACGGGTCGTCGATGGGTGTTAAAAGATACTAAGTATAGCCCGCCTGTTTTTTTGCGCTATACCCTCCATGGAATATCTGATGACCCCCCTAAATTAACCGGGAATTATTCATCGGAAAGAGAGTTAAGGTGGAGTCACACTTCTTATTTACGCAAGGCTATTCTCTCAAGCGGATTTGTCTCGCAAGATAGGTCTGAATTAACAAATAATCTCTCAAATCGTCTCAGACTTTGGGGATATGCCCATTCGGTTGACTTTCAAACATGGTTTGAAGCAGAGGGGCTTCAGCAGATAGAAAAAGAGGGGTTTGCAGTTATAGAAGATGCAGAGGCTGCAGGCCTAAAAATGAACCTCCGTGTTTTTAAAGATCAGTTTGGATATATCATGATTAGACCATTAAAAATTGGCGCTATCGAATTCGCATTTTCCCCATGTCGAGAAGCAGGGCCTGAAGGAGAGGTTTATAAGAATAAGGATCGATATGGAAGAAGCCTCTGTACAAGCGATAGCGATGCTAATAACTATATCTGGGACTATTACGTTGCAGATTTCATCAGCTTTCTATCGCTTTACAATACTGCATGGAATTTTGTGGAGACAGGAGACCTCAAGAGAGTCACCGAGAAATTTATTGAGGTAGGGAATGGTTAATCCCCCTTGCTGCGGTTTGCGCGGCTCCAGCCGATGTAAACCATAGGCAGTGCCGCAAGAAGAAAGAAGGCCCAGTAGCTGCTATTCCAGGTGAGCGTGAGCCTTCCATTTTTACCGTAGACAGCAAGAAGCAGACTAAATAATATGAGGTTTAGGCCAGCCGTTAGCAAAATAAAGGGAAGAAAGAGCTCATCCTTTTCTTTTTCAGCAGATGGTGCTGCTTCGTCGCTGTTCTCTGGAAAGGGGTATATTGGCTGTGGGGCCTGCTGAAAGGAGTAGCTAGCGCTCTCTTCAGCTTGTGGAGCTGCCGCTTCGGGCTTTACTTCCGCACTCTCTCCGTAGCTTGGCTTATAGAAGGTGTAGAGGCTGTTTTCTAGCGATTGTTGCGCTCCCTGCTCTCTTTGTCCGCTTTTATAAAGAGGCTGCTGCTCGCGGGAGAGGTCGTGACCACAGTAGAGGCATTGAAGAGCTTCAACCGGGAGTGAGTGGTTGCATTTTGTGCAGACTTTCTGCTCTTCTGTTGTTCTCATCTTTATACCCTCTTTGCGATCTGCTATCTCCCCTATCCTCTCATAGCGCTCGAAATAGTTTCCACTTTTTTAGTAGCTTAGAATCAGTCCAAAATGGATGCGGTTATTAGATGAATCTCCAAACGGTGTCTTGCGGAGCTGAAAACCCCAATCAAAGCGAGCGATTAGGTGTGTGCTAATGTAGTAGCGCGCCCCTGGCCCAATACTTGCAAGTGAGGTCGACTTAGATGGTGGATTGATAGAACCCACCGATTGGATCGGTCCGTAATTGTTTGCAAGGCCATAGTCTAAAAAGGCGAGGAATTGTAGACCGTCATCAATCTTTTTACTCTTGAAGCAGCCAAGGATCGCTATAGGGGAGGTGCGCAATTCAAAATTGCCGATAGCGGCGTTATCTGCATTGACCTCACGCTCCAAATAGCCGCGAACTGTCTCGTATCCGCCTACTCCTTGCTGTTCTGACGGGAGAAGCGCTTTAGAAGCGAGCTGGCCGCGCAGGGTAACGCGTCCTTCAAAGAGTTTCCCAAGGCCTCTGATATAGTTAAAATAGGCTTTGCCATAGAGGTATTGCGCTCCTGCACCCACTCTGATGTTGTTAAAGCGCTCCGGGTCCATCTCTCCAAGTGTTTTCCCCGGCGAGAAGAAGCCTTCAAGAGTAAAGGCAATTTTTTCTTTGCACGTTCTATAGCCAAGATTATAACCGAGCATCAGCTGCGAAATATTGACGCCAGAGGTTACTTTTACTAGTTGTTTGTTAAGTAGAATATCATTGTTAGTATGTTTAAAGTCATAACCGAGCGTGATCTCGTGGAGTATTCCTTTGTAGGTGCGCAGTGGAATTTCGTAGCGCAAACTCGCCTGGTAGTTGATGCCGCGGTTTGTATCACCTTGGGGCGCAGGTGCAGGGGGAATCGATGTCTGTTGAATTGGTGTTGAGGCTTGCGAGTAGCCGCCGTAAATCATTGCCCAGTGCTTCCATGGAAGGGGCATGGCATACTTGGCTGTGTGGGCGTAGAATTTGTGGAAATTGGGTGCTGTTGAGAACTGGTAGTCAAAGAGATGGTCGGCACCAAATAGGTTGCCGATGTTGACACCTGCGTAGAGACGCATGTAGTCGGTTGCGCGGTAGCCGCTATTATCAATACCGATATAGGGGCGCCAGCTCATACGATCTTCTGTAATAAATTCGATGTCGGTTGTTCCCGGCTCCTGCCCTGGGACAAAAAGGGCGTTAGTCTTACGGAAGTAGTTACGGTTCATGCTGTTTAAATCTTCCATCAGCCTGTCCGTGCGGATTTTTTCGCCTTTTTGCGCACTCACATGTTTTGCGAGGTTTTTCTCTTTAAAATATCTGTGGCCCTTATACCGAATCTCGCCAAGCAGAGAGTCTAAGACAACTAGCTGAAGGACTCCTCCCACAATTTTCTGCTCAGGTAGGTGGACGTGGACAAGTGGGTAGTGCGCATCACGCCAGTGGTCGATAATCGCCATTTTTACAAGGTAGATATCGTGCGGAGTGATTTTCTCTTTATTGAAGTAGAGTGCGTCGAGTTTGCTTTTAAGCGCCTCAGCATTACCTGGAATTTCGAGGTTAGAGCTTTCAAGGCCAACTACATCCGGAGCACCGCGTCTATTGACCTCTGGTGTGGAAAAGGTGGTAGCTCCGACAAGAAGTAGCCCTTTTGGCTGCTGCTTAATGAGGGCGCTACTGGCGTCTGTATAGTCAATTTGACTGCCGGACACTTTATTGCTAGTGCTCTCCTTCCTTTCCTTCTTTTCCGTCTTTTTGAAGAGGATTTTCCCTTGACCCTTTTCTGGAAGCTGCGACTCTTTTTGCTCGCAATGTTTCGGTGAAAAGTTGAAGCGCGGGGCCGCCTCAGCTGTGAGTGTCGCACATGTCAGAGCGAGAGAAAAAAGTACTGTTTTTCTATTAGTTTTCATAGAGCAATATTAACCTAACTTATTTAAAATGCTGTATAACTCTTTGGGTTATACATATGCAAGGTATTACGCTGAATATATCTTCTTTGCAGCGTTTTGCTTCGCGGAAGATCGAAGTGTGATAGGGTATTTACAGCTCCGCTCTCACGCTCTTTTTCATAGGCGCTCTCAAAGAGCTCCTCCCAACGCGTGCCACTGCTTGATAGGTAGGCAAAGAGTTCAAAATTTGGATTATTACGCGCGGTTGAACGGAGGATAATAGGTGGCTGACCCGCTTTATAGAAAACGGTAAAGTTATCTGACTCCTGAGGCAGTGCGCTTTCGCAGAAGAAGCTTTGATAGATCTCGTTAGCATTATTAACAAATAGGGTGGCATAGCCTGGGGTCTCACTTAGGAGCTTACCGTTGAGAAGGCCATTAACCTGATTGCGCACCACGGTATGGTCGACAGGTGAAACAAACGGATCGATATAATCTCTTTTTGCTAGGAAAAGGCGAATTGTTCCGCTCTGCCCCGAGGTGATATGAGCTGTTTCATCCATTCTGAGCACCCCGTAGGTTGCTCCAAAAATGGTTGGATTTTTGTTGTCGACAACAACAGTTGCATTGCCGCCTGCTGTAAGAGAGCTTTCTGCAAACATATCGACATCATTAGCAGCGAGTAGAAGTAGATCGCCGCTTGCAGCTGTGAGATTGCTGCTGGCTTGAAGGGCGATATTGCGATATCCGCCACCTATCATTCCCGGGACGCAATCGCTGCTGCTATTCGCATGACCGCTGATGGTTAAATTATGTCCAGCAGAAGCACCTAGTAAATTGCGGTTTTCTACGTGCGCTGTTACCGGCATATTCGAACCGATTAGAAGATCAGCGGCTGTGCTTCCATCTGCATAGAGGGGTGAGCTGAGCAGTGTAAAGTCGGAATCTGCGTGATAGATTACTGGGTTTACAGCATCGCTGATAGGGGTAAATAGAGGGTTTGGAATTGTGGGGTCTTCCGGAAAGCCATCTACGCTTGATGGTATGGTTGGACTGTAGCGCGCGGTGTCAAAGGCAACAGCGCCTTTGCCATCGGATAGAATCGCTGGACTTGCTGCTTCAAAGATGATAAACGGGTCGCTCTCGCTGTAGCAGGTAGCAACAGCCAAAGGCCCCCAAAGATCGCCAGCTAGAAATGGTGCATCTGCCTCGAAATAGATCGATTTGCTTGAGTGTTGCGAAATGGTGTTAAATGGGCATTCACTCATATTTCCGCCACCCAAAATGATGTTGCCACCGGCTTTGATGGTGAGATCGCCGATATCACTTGTTCCGTGCGTCATCGGCAGTGTTGCATCGACATGTAAACCATTATAGGCGCGGATGTTGCCGCCGGCTAAAATCTCTGTTTTGAGCCCTGGATTGTAGAGGAAAAGGGTGGCAAAGGAGCCCTGCTGGTTACCGCTAATGAGCTGAATATCGCCGCCGACATGAATTGCAATGTCCGGCGCTGTACTCTCGACAAGAGAGCCATTTTTCATCGGTTGAAGGGTTGTTGCACCCCCATTTCGGGCGTCGAGCGTTAGGTTTTTACCCACTGTCAGGTTAAGCGACTGGTCGATACTCGTGCCATGAGGACCATTCGATGCGCCGATAAAGAGAGGGGCTCCGCCAATAGGTGTGGAGTGGTGCATGTAGAGGTTGCCGCCGGCATTGATTGCGATTTCTTGGCTGGTGCTGTAGTTGGCAGCAGTTCCGATGAAGGCTTCAGCTGCCCCTCCAGAAACAAGCTCGATATTGCCAATAGCGTTTACATTTACAGCGCCCGATACGGTGAGTGTGCTTGTCGCTGTACTAAATCCACCATGGCCGATATAGGCTTGTGCGAGAGGTTGTGAGCCACCTGTCAGTGTTATATTCCCCCCGACAGTCGCCGTGATATCGCCGCTTACATTGCCTGTAATGGGCGCATTAACGCCGAGGCGTGTAATGGCCGCATAGGCCCCCTGCGCGCTACCACCTGTGATGTTGAGATCTCCTACGGCCGATACGCAAATCGTCTTATTTACCGGGTTTGTCGGGTTTCCAAGTACGGCATAGGCGCCTGCTGTATTGCCTCCTGTAATATTGATGCTACCGCCGGCATCGACATTGGCATCAGAAAAAATGGGGGCAGTTGTCGCAGTTATATTGACATCGTTACCTGCTTTAATGAGACTCCCGCCATTACCGCTATTATTCCCAAGTGAGATGCTCTTGCTGATGTTGACATTGCGTCCTGCGTTAACCGATAGATTAGCCCCTGAGAAGGCCTGGGTATTGGTGATGACGCCGTTGATGTGAATATCGCGGTGGGCGTGGAGTGAAAGTGGGTTATTTGTTACCCACGAGATATTAGAATCGATCCAGATATCCGCCTCTTCACTACCCACTCCGCCAGCTGTTGAGATGGTCACTCCTCCTTGAAAGAGCTGCTGCATAATCGTGGAGCTGGTGATAATCACAGGGTCTGTCTGATCATCTGCAATAAAGAAAGGGTTCTGTTTTGTGCTAACAGGCCCTGAAACAATATGGATGGTGGTTGGGTCGAGCAGCAGGTTTCCGTGGGCGCCTCTTCCGTGGGCTAGTAGGAAGCAAGTTCCCGTATATTTGAGCTTCTCTTTACCAGAAATTTCGACAAAGGCGCCATTTCCTCCATATTCGCCGCCCTCGCCCATCAATTTTCCTGTGAAGGTTGTTGCCGCATCTGACCAGATAATCGCCTCGCCGCCATTTCCAAATTTATTGGCGCGCACATTTAGCAGCACTTTGTCAGCGACAGTGACCTCGCGCGCATTTTTATAGGGGCTATTTATCCCCTGAAAGGCGCCACCGATCAGAATATTTCCGCCAGCGCTATCACCGCTTGCATCGATAACCGCTTTGTCAATGAGCTCGACTTTATCGCCGAAAATATAGATCGATCCGCCAGCACCTTCAGGGGCTTGTGCAATAATTTCTCCGGAAACAGAGACCAGACCATTATCGCCCACAAGATAGACAAAACCGTCCTGCTCCAACACTCCTGTTGCTTCGATAAGCCCCTTAGATTGAATGGCAAATTTGAAGGGGTTCCCATCAGCTTTCAGTTCTGCTTTTAACGCTTTAATTTTTCCGGAATGTTCAATGGCGGCCCCCTTTTTGCGCTTTGATGGCTCGATTTCTGGCCCTGTCTTAATAAATAGTCTCTCTCCAAAACCAGTGGGTTTAATTAAAACCTCACTTCCGGCACCAAGTCCCACGGTTCCTTCAGGAGCGCTTAAATTTCCACTGTTTTTCACTTGAAAACCGAGTAGAAAGATATCTCCGTGCGCAGTTTCAACAGTGCCTAGGTTGACTACGCTATTTTTTGAGTCACCCTTGAATTTTAGTGTCTTATCGTCCGATGAGAGCTGATTTTCCATGCCTAGTGTAGAGGCGATAAAGCCTGCTGTTTTGACAAACCCTTCTTTTCCAATCCATATTCCGTTTGGATTGATCAAAATAACGCGTCCATTGGCAAGAAGCTGTCCATCAATTCCGGTAATCTTGTCGCCTGTAACGCGGTTAATCACTGTAGATGAGCTATTTGGCTGGATAAATGTCGTCGATTCGCCTCTGCCAATTGAAAAGTTCTTCCAATCGATTAGAGCGCCATCACCGGCAGTGATTGATAGGTGTTTTGGAGATCCTCCAAAACTGATATCACCATTGATTTGGGAGACATCGTTCTGGGTGGGGTTTCCAAGGAGGATAGTCGGTGAAAAAACGAGCAGAGAGGTTAAGAGAAGGCTACGAATCTGCTCTTTTTTTAATTCCATTTTAATGAGATTCATATAAGTTGCGCTTATTTATATTCTTATTCACCCACTCATATATAAATATTAATTTACTTATCAACACTTTTTAATTTAAATAAGATTTATTCGAAAGTCAGCAGCTTACTAGCAAGATTTTCGCTGGTCGTGTAAAGTTGAACAAATACCTGGCATGAAAGAGAAGAGTAAGAGTATGGGCGCTTTAAAAGAAAAATTTGACCTAGTAGTAATTGGTGCAGGACCTGGAGGCTATGTAGCTGCTATTAAAGGGGCTCAGAAGGGCAAGCGGGTTGCGTTAATCGAACGAGAGCTTATGGGTGGAACCTGTCTGAATGTCGGTTGCATCCCCACAAAAACGCTTATCGCAAATGCGCACATGATGCACACCTTTGAATCTGCTGCGGATTTTGGCTTTAAAGTGGGACCTATCTCTTTTGACTATAGCAAAATGAAGTCTCGCAAAGATAGCGTCGTGAAAGAGATACGAGACAGTCTTACCGGCCTTATTAAATCTAAAAAAATCACGATATTTAAAGGTGAGGGCAGCTTTGAGGCTTCAGATTCAGATGCTCAGCTTATTAAGGTGGTAAGCGGTGAGAGTCGCACTCTCATTGAAACGGCAAAAACAATCATTGCAACAGGGTCAGCCCCCATGGAAATGGCGGCTTTTCCTACAGATGCATCGCGGAAGATCTACAACTCATCAACCATTTTAGAGATGACAAAGCTGCCAAAAAAACTGGCAGTCATCGGGGGTGGTTATATTGGATGCGAGTTCGCCTCCCTTTTTGCTCAGCTAGGTGTTGAGGTAACTATTCTTGAGTTTTTACCGAAAATTGTGATGTTGCAAGGAGAAGACATTTCTAAAGCTCTAACAGATGCTTTTATAGAAAAGGGCATTGAAATTAGGACAAAAGTTAAGGTGACCTCGATTGAGGATTCCAAGGCTGGTTTAAAGGTTAATGTTGAGGCAGGAGAAGCGTGCCTTGCCGATGCAGTTCTTGTCTCAGTTGGACGTACAAAAGTAACAGATGGTCTGAATTTGCGCGCTATTGGCCTTGGCACCACAAGAGATGGGTCAATTCAGGTTAATGAGAAGATGGAAACAGCCGTTCCCGGTGTTTATGCAATCGGCGATGTAACCGGTAAAGGGATGCTTGCCCATGTAGCCTCTCACCAAGCGCTTGTTGCCGCATCTAATGCAGCA
>JAYUZV010000022.1:0-41852 GCA_043751475.1 Chlamydiia bacterium | reverse complement strand
GTAGCGACTACGACCACATCGACTCTGATGCACTCCAAGACCTTCTTGTTTTTACCCCCTCGCCCAAACTCTCACTCCACTTTTCTGGTGGGCAGCTCGATACAATTGAGGGAGCAGAAAGCGGTGTTGCTGCACCTCTCATGCGTAAATTAGCAGATAAAATTCTTCAAGAAGTAGAGATGGCTACTTCTACTATTCCGGAGACAATTCAATGATATTTGATACAAAAAAAGATGATATCATCGCGATACTTACTGCCTTTGAGAAAGAAATTAACATCCTTGCTCTTCCACAAAAAACCTCTATCTCTCTTCAAATGGCCTTTGAAGAAGCGCTAACAAATATCTTCTCTTATGCCTACCCCAATCGGAGCGGCACGATTGAATTTATCCTAAAAAAAAGTGATGAAAAGAGCGTAGCATTTGAACTCATCGATGAAGGCACACCTTTCAACCCACTTGAAAACAAAAAACCGCTTCCAAAAAAGGGCACCCCGATCGAAGATCTTCCTATCGGAGGCCTCGGCATTCAGATGATGGTCAAACTAACAGATCAGATCTCCTACACCCACAAGAACGGCAAAAACCACCTCCTCTGCACCAAAACAATCGCTTAGCTTTTATAATTTTTTCCTCTTGTTTAATTAAGCTTGGACTTCATTCCCCTGGTGGTTAACCGACTTAAGAAAATAAAAATTCAATAACTTGAACAGACGTATGGTAGATGCTCGCTATTAGTATGGCAACGATAGGTATTAAACATGAGCAGCGACTTTTCTGATACTCACCCCGTAAATAGCAAGACCAAATGCGGTAGAACGTAACCGGCACGGAAATGGCGGCTGCCAGATAGAGAAATATGATTGATAGGCCCAGAGGAAAGTCCCGACTAAGATTGTCAAATATAAGAATGATAGCAGCAGTTATCATCAGTAAAATAGGAAAAAGCGGAATGTAAATCATTGTTGCTATCCACCCACATATTTTAGCGCTTTTTCTATCCTTTTCAACTGAGTCTGTGATGCCCATAATTTCCTTTTTAAATAAACGATTCTATGGATGAACTTTTGGAATCCGCACCCGCAGTGTTCATTTGCTTTTGGCGATATTTTTCAACAATAGCTCTAAGAATAGATTGATAAGTCAAACTATTAAACGCATGTTCTAGTATGCTGTCAGAAGCAAGAACGGTGACATTCTGAATTTTATCCAATTCATTTCTATAAAATTGATATCGTTCCTCTACGTACGTGTTAAGAGCTCGTGACTCTAAAGGACCAAATTTATGGATAGTATCCTCAAAAGCGAGTCGCCGGATGATCTCATCCTGGGTTAATCCCTCTTTAAGCCACTCATATTTTCTTATCGCAAGATATTGAAGATTGAAAGAGCCCAGCCTGGGGATTAAATCGCTGACACTGATGTAATTATGAGATTCTGGATGAGCCCTATCAGGAGGAATAAAAGACCAACCACCAAAAGTAAAAATGCGAATTTTCTCTCGTTCAGGGCTAGACAATAACGTGATTGCGTGCTCAGCGATAGCTGCCCCTTGGCTATGGGCAAATAAAATAACGGGCCCTCCTCGCTCGGTTTCAGAAACAGCGAGTAAATATCGAAGAAATTTGGCTGTATTTTTAATAATTTGGGTGTCGCTGCCTGTTTTTAAAAATATGGCGATACCAGCATCTCTAAGCCCCCAAAAAACCTGATCATTTTGCAATGCAAATACACGTTCATTACCCGCTGTATTTGCGATTAATTTGGCCGACTCAATAGCCTTTATTTTTCGATTGCTGATACCATTGATAAATCCCCAAACACATTGTGCCAAAACTTCTTCACCCACGATTCGGGTCAGTACATCCAATTCGGTAGATCCCCGCAATTTTTTGTTTTGGGAAAAGTCTAATTTCTGCATTTGATAAGATCGTCTAGAATGGAGATGAATGGTACCATTTGCATTATGAACAACGACTGCATCCAATCGATGAGAATTAATCCAATTAATTGTTTCCTCTTGTGTCAAGACTAAATTGTTTCCTACAAGATAGAATTCTTTTTTATCTACCCATTCAATTTTCCCAGCTATTTTTGGCAGTAAGAGAAACTCCTCATTTCCGATTCGCACAAACCCCCGTAGCTTTTCTATGAAAGCAAGCAAGAGATCAAACTCCTCATTTGTTAAATCTTTTAATCTGGTTTTAGGCAAGATTGAAAATGGCAAATTTTGAACAAATTCTTCTGGAGAATTTGGCTGGTAATACTTGCCAATTGCCAGCAGAGTTGATTGATATTGCGTTTTAGAATATAGCCACTCTTTTAAAGCCTGTCGCCCTTGAAGAGGGTTTGAGAAAATAGCGTATTGGTCCCAAGTACCTATTGAACCATTTTTCCTGGCAAAACGACAACGACGTGAAATAAGCCCAGGATTATTGATACGCCATGCCAAATCCCCATTTTTTGCTGCATACTTGCGGTCATAAATGTCTATATAAAGCGCGGTATCTCCTTCTTTCCAAGCAAGCTTGTATTCACTGATATTCATTTTAAAATTCGCTTAAACATGATTAAATACTCGCGAATAGAAACGATCTATTTTCAAACAAACTCGCAGACTTTGTCAATGAATTTTGTTGGTGTTGTCTTTGAGACATTCTAGAGAAAAAAAGAGGTGAATATTTCAAGATTGATCGTAGAGCTTTTTAGCCATGTCTGGGTGCCTTTCTCCATGAATGACTCCTTCCGCGACAATTGCATTGATTTGATCAATTTCATCTGGTGTGCGCTCAATGTTTATGCTTCCGATATTCTCTAATACGTGCGCGGATTGAGTGGTTCCGAAGATTGGGATAATCGAGGGAGATTGAGCTGCAACCCATGCCAGAGAGAGCTGCGACAGGGAGTATCCCTTCCGATCGGCATTTTTTTGCAAGGAGTGAACAATCGAAAGATTGTGAGTGAGATTTTCTGGCTGAAATCGGGGAAATTTTTGGCGAAAATCGCCGGGGCACAGGTTTTGAAATGAAGTAATCTTGCCGCTAAGTAGCCCCCGGCAAATTGGGCTGCAGGCGATAAATCCAATCCCGAGCTCCTCGCAGAGCGGGATAAGCTCCTCCTCAGCTCCCCTTGAGAAAAGGGAATATTCTGCTTGAACTGCGGTGATGGGATGCACCGCATGGGCCCTACGGATATATTGGGCACCCACCTCTCCGAGGCCAATATTTCGCACCAGAACTTCAGCAACAAGCCGCCCCATTGCATAAATCGTCTCCTCAATGGGTGTATTGGAGTCGGTCGATAACAGAAACCCCGAGTCGCTTAAGCCTGGCTATGCACTGGTGCTTGATGTACTCGGACCGTCCGTTGATAGAAACGAGGTGAGGGGCTTCTCTGTTACAGACAACTCCGACCTTCGTTGCAATAGAGACTTTGTTGCGACAGGCTGCAATAGCACTTCCTACAAGAGTCTCATTATCGCCAAATCCATAATTGTCTGCCGTGTCCAAAAAAGTGATTCCATTTTCAATGGCTGTATGAATCGCTTTAATGCACTTCTTCGGATCCGCCAGCCCATAAAATCCGGTCATGCCCATACACCCCAGACCTAAGGTCGAAAGTTCAAGCGTGCGCAATCTTTTTAACTTCATTAATTAAATAGTCCTATCAATCCAGGCTTTGAGGACGGCTTTAGGGTTGGCGCCGACTTGAGTAGCTATAGCACTGCCACCTTTGGCAATGATCAGGGTGGGCATGGCTGAAACGCTAAATTTACCTGCAAGCTCTGGACTTATGTCGACATCAATTTTAACGATTTTTAATTTTCCTTTGTACTCATCGGCGAGCTGCGCAAGAACCGGGGCGATCATTTTGCAAGGGCCGCACCACTCGGCAAAAAAATCGATCAGTACGGGGAGGTGAGAATTAACCACTTCTTTTTCAAAATTTACACTGTTTACAGGGGTGATAGTATCTGCCATTTTAGGACTCCTTAACTTCTTTTATATGTTTTTTCTTTAAGCTGACAACTGCCTTATACCAATCTTTGGTGATCGCCTCAACGGCTTCTTTTTGCGGCAGATGTGCATAATCTTTGAAAGAGAGAGGCTTGCCAAATATGCAGACTGTTTTGCCAAATAGCTTCGGCCATTTTCTGCTCTTACTCCATACCGCATAAGTGCCGTCGACATAGACTGGAATAAGTGGAACTCGCGCAATGGACGCCATCAGCCCCACGCCGCGCTTAGCCTCTTGAATTTCGCCATCTGGCGTCCGCGCACCCTCTGGAAAAATCAAAATCTTATGCCCCTCTTTTGTCAGCTCTTTGACAGTTTTAAAGAGTTCAGATGAAGAGCGCTGCTGATCAACCGGATAGGCAAATAATTTACGGATTAGGGCGCCAAAAAGTGGGTTTTTAAATAGGGTTTTGCGCGCAAGAAAATAGGTGATGTAGGGCGAGCAAGCCGCGACTAGGGGCGGATCGATAAATGATGCGTGCGTGGCTGCAAAAATAGCGCCACCAGATGGAATATTTTCTGCTCCCCTCGCTTTTAGCCTATAAAAAACCTTGAGCCATGAGATAATAATCACGCGGACTGTGTAGGCAAATAGTCCTGTATTTTTTAAGTTATAAAGCCGCTTTTTAGCTGCACCGTCGAGTATCGCCTGAATCTTGGAAATGAGCTGCGCAACGACCTTGTCCTCTGTTAAATGGGAAGTGTCAACCTCGATGGCTCTCTCGGGCTTGCACAGCGGAGCTAGCGCCCTTCCACTATCAAATTCATCGCGCCTCTGTAAATCAGAAAGCACCTTCTTTTTTGTTACACCAGCAAGCTGGCCTTTTCTTTTTAACTCTGAGTAGCGCCGTAGTGCGCGCACCTCTGGGGTTGCGCTCAAGTAGAATTTAAGGTCAGCATTTGGAAAGACAACAGAGCCCATATCGCGCCCTTCTAAAACAGCGTCAAGCGCCATCTCTTTGACAATTGCGCGCTGTAAAAAAAGAATAGGGGTGCGCACGCTTTCAAGCGCCGAAACCTCCGAGACAAAAGCGGTGACATCGGCTGTGCGAATGGCGCCTGTAATGTCTACGCTGCCCCAAAAAAATTGCCCATCATGGACGCGAAATTGCTGAGGAAAATGTTCGATTAGAGCTCCCAGTTTTTCTCCATCTGCAAGGTCAATTTTCTGCTCTAAAATGGCCCATGTGATTGTGCGATAGATAGCGCCTGTATCGACATAATCCATCCCAAAGTGAGCGGCGACTCTGCGCGCTACACTGCTCTTTCCTGTTCCAGCCGGCCCGTCAATTGTGATAATCATAATGGAGAATTCCTTAGCGAGCCGTTAAGAAAAAATAGAGAATAGGGACTGTTACCAGCAGCGAGTCGAGCAGGTCAAGCGCTCCACCTACACCTGGCAAAAACCCACTATCTTTAACCATTGCATCACGCTTAAAAAGAGATTCGGCAAGATCACCAAACATCCCGGCAACAGAAATCAGGGCTCCGAGCCAGAGAGCCTCTAAGAGTGAGAGTGAAAATGCACTGCTTGTAAAAAAGTGGAAGAGAAGGCTGGTCAGCACTGCCGCCACAAAGCCAGCAATAGCTCCTTCCCAAGACTTTTTGGGACTGATCAGAGGCGAGAAGGGCCTCTTACCATAGCGACTACCGACAAAGTAAGCGGCAATATCGGTTATTTTTGTTACAGCAATTAAGTAGAAAAACCAGATTCTTCCATCTTGATGGGAAAAAAAAGTCACTGGGGGATAGAGAATCGTGAAAAAAAGGCCCATAGGAAGAGATACATAGAAAAGGGCTAGTAGCTCAAGTGCAACCCGTTCAATACTCCCTGTAATCATTTTCCTAAATTGGAGAAATAAGAGCAGAGAAAAAACAGAAAAAAGAAGGATATAGGGAATAGCGTGATATTTGGGATCGCGCACGGCCGCATAAAAAGCAAAGGGAAGAATAGAGCTCGCACTCACAAGAATCAAGCGGTGCAAATCCCACCCCTTTTTCATGATTAATAGACTCATTTCATAGGTGGCTATTCCAGATAGAAGGGCAGCAAATGCACAGATTAAAAGACCCACTAAAGGATTTGCGGAAAAGAGCACTAAGCAGACAAGCACTATGACAAGAGAGCCCGATACCAATACCCTCTGCTTGAGATCTTTCATGATTACTTTACTGCTCACCTACACCTCCAAAACGTCTCTCTCTCTGTTTAAATAGGAGAGCAGCCTGCTGCAAGTCCTCCCCTGAAAAATCTGGCCATTTGACATCCAGCACAACAATCTCTGAATAAGCCAATTGCCATAGCATAAAATTACTCAGGCGCATCTCGCCAGAGGTGCGTATAAGCAAGTCCGGGGCACGCCACCCCGCTGTATCGAGATATTTTTCAAACTGCCTCTCCGTAAGATTATCCGGATTGCTATTTCCTGCCACACACTCAAATGCAAATCGGCTTGCAGCGCGACAAATCTCATCCCTACCACCATAATTGATGGCGAGAACTAAATCAATCTCTTTACACGCAGCGGTCTTTGCAATTGTTTCGTGAAATGCCTCTTGCACTCCTTTTGGGAGCCGAGCCAGGTTACCAATGGCGTGTAGCCTCACCCCATTTGTTACAAGATGATCTCTTTGCATCAGCAAATAGCGCTTAAAAAGGCGCATTAGCCATGAAACCTCGTTCTGCCCACGCTCCCAATTTTCTGTTGAAAAAGCAAAGAGCGTAACCCTTTTAATCCCCATTTTTTTTGCCTCAGAAATAAGCTTCTCTATCTGCTTCATCCCCTGCCAATGACCCGCCTGGACAGGCAGCCCGCGCTCTTTTGCCCAGCGCCTATTTCCATCCATAATAATGGCGACATGCGCTGGAAATGGAGATTGCCTATCGCTCATTCTCTAACTCTCCCTTAAAGACCCCATGAGGAGGAGAGCTCCCCATGAAAAAAACTCTCACTGCGATCCGGGCCAACTGAAATAATCTGCGCTGGCACCCCAAGCTTTTTCTCAATCATTTCAATATATTCTCTGGCAGCCTTAGGAAGCTCCTCAAAGGCACGGACTTTGCTAGTCGAACAGGACCATCCAGGATAAGTTTCGTAAACAGGAACAACCCGCGCAAGATCCTCTGCGCAAACTGGTGGGGTTGTAAGCTTCTCTCCGTCCAAAAGATAGTGAGTACAGACCTTAATCTCTTGCACCTTATCGAGAATATCGAGCTTTGTTAGCGCAAGTGCCGAAAGGCCATTAGCCCTTGCTGTAAAGCGCAAAAGTGGCAGATCGAGCCACCCAAAACGGCGCTCACGACCCGTTGTTGTTCCAATCTCTCTGGCCACAACGGCGCTTGGAAAAAGAGCGCGCTCATCCTCGCTTAATTCAGTCGGAAAAGGGCCTGAACCAACGCGTGTTGTGTAGGCTTTAGTAACACCTAAAACGCCATCAATTTGCATAGGCCCAACAGCTGCCGCCGCACAGACACCCGATGCAAGAGTCGATGATGAGGTGACAAAGGGATAGGTACCATAAGTCAAATCAAGAAGCGAGCCATGCGCCCCCTCAAAAAGAATTTTATCACCGGCATCAATAGCGCCGTGAATAAGCGCCTCAACATCACCCACAAAAGGTGCAATACGAGCTGCAATCCCCTCATATTCGCTTAAAAAGGCCTCGATTAATCCCTCTCCAACTACGCGATTTTTTATCCGAAGAAACTCCCTAAATTTTACGCGGAATCTTTCAAATGGATAGAGGTCTCCGATCCGCAGACCAAGCCTTAGCGACTTATCTCCGTAACACGGCCCGATTCCCTTGCCAGTAGTGCCGACCTTTGCCCCTGCTTTTAACCCCTCGATCTCGCGGTCGATCTCGCGGTGAATAGGCAAAAGAATATGGGCGTATTTAGAAATTTTGAGTCGCCCATTAGGGGTAATACCCGCGCGCGCGATTTGCTCAATTTCGGCTAAAAGTGAGGGCAGATCAATAACGGTGCCACCCGCAATCAGACAGTGTGTTTTGGGGTAGAGGATACCTGAAGGAATAAGATGAAATTTATACTCGGCGCCATCAGAAAAGACCGTGTGACCCGCATTATTTCCCCCCTGACTCCGGACAATATGGTCGGATTTTGCGGATAGTAAATCAATGATCTTGCCCTTGCCTTCATCACCCCACTGCATGCCGACAACAATCATTCGCTTCATCTCAATGCACTCCTTAACTTTATATCGAAGTAATAGCATACCCCAAAACTACACTTATCGTGTAGACAGAATCGCGTGCATCGCGTATGATCACTCTTAATAGATAAGGAACCTATAAGAAATTAATTGAGCAAGTCTTGAGAAAGCTAGAAAAAGCCTAGAAAAAGCCTAGAAAATCAAGGTGGTATGTACTGAGGGAGTAAATAAAAAGGCACACACAATATGCGACTAACTAAAAATCCACAAGCCGCCAAAACGCACTGGAGAGATCCCAGTCAAAGCCCTAGCCCAAAACTAGCCGGCGTTTTTTTCAGCTTTTGGATGAATTTTTTGATGTGCCCTGCTTGCAAAAACAAACCCCGACATAAAAACCCCACTCAAAACTTCTTATAAGTTCCAGAAACATCTTAAATAAAGGTAGTTTAAGTTTCCGTCATTAATAAAGCGGTTATTTAAATATGGAGCGAGGTCTATTCGTGTTTAAAAACAATTCTCTTAAAAACAAAACTGGTTTCCGCTGGGAATTCTTTCTTATTCTTGCAGTTCTTGCCCTAACCATTTACAACATTCTTCCAACTATTTTCTTCTACAGCAAACCATTGAAAGAAAATGTCTCTGCAAAAGAGTCTGTGAAGATCACTGAATCGATCGAATCGCGTGTGAACCAATTAGAAGAAGACGCTATCACCTTTATTCTTTCATACTCCAACCACTTAGCGATAAAGAAACCCCAAATCGCCTTTGACCCGACCTCTCCAGAGACAATCAGTGTCACATTTAAGAGCGATGCTGATGCTATCCGCTTTAGAAATCACATTGACAGAGCTGGCGCGCTTATCCCTTTTCCTCCAGCACAACTTTCCGCAAACAGTGAAATGGTCGAAATTGCGGGCCCTCGTACAGTGATCTTGCAAAGACGCATCCCGATACATTTCAGCGAAAAAAGCCGATCTAATTACTTCGCTTTCTCAGAAAAACTGGATAAACAGGGGGTCCCCACACCTCTCTGGCAAGAGATCGCTTGCGATAGGCTTGCCTCTGTGGCTCAGCTCCTGGGTGGCACAAGTGAAAATGGGGCAGACCTACTTGTGCTCAGCCAAATTGCGCGCTCACTCCCTTCAACTAAAGGGGTCAAACCTACAAGCGATGAACTCATTACCCAAACGGTAGCATCCGCACAAAATCTGGTAACAGCAGCCCAAACCTTTGGAGAGAAATCTCCTATCATGACCAAATATCTAGCCTCCTTTTCCCAAGTAAATGCGTCTAGTAAAAAGGGGCTGATCTCTAACTTTTTAGAGGCGATTAAATCATCAAAAGAGGCTGTTAAACTCACCCTATCTAATTTAAAAGCTGAAGCTGCTGCTCTCGCCGAAAAAGGAGAGTTTCTTAACTCTGAAATGCAAACTCAGCTCAGTCAGCTTGCCACCCAAGAGGCACTACTTAAAAGGGCAGAAACTCTTGTTGTTACAAATAGCGAAAAACTAGCCGCCGGAAAAAAACCTTGGACAAAAGGGGAGATTGAAAAACTACTTAAAAAACAATCTAGCAGCACAGCCCCTGTTACGCTCGCTTTTGACGGAAGGTCTCCCTTCTTCAGCAAACTCACAATCAATTGGGAAGATAGCACCTTTGCTCTTGAAATCACCCCAGAATTTCTCGCATTTAAAGCGGGTCTCAGCGATCAGCCAGAAGGGCTGGCTCTCTCGGATCAAGCCGACCAGTTCCTCTTCAATGCGGTGGCAAGCCTAGGTAGACAGCTCGGCGAGGAGCTCCACCCGGCAGGGAATTTCTATAAAGCATCTCTTTCAAAACTTGCGCAAAGCAATAGCTTTCTAACCCTAAACTTACAAGAAGTTGCAAAAGAAGAGATTAATCAGACCATGAAGATGCTCGCCTCGCGCTGGATGCCTAAGCACCGCGATTTTAAGCGCGATCTCTTTCCTATTCTCACATATACGAATTACGCGAAGCTCCCTCAAGAAGAGAGAAAACTTGGGCTTATTTCATACGCCCCTGTCCTAAGCGACTCCTCTCCACTTAAAGGGTTTAACACAGGTTCTTCCTACCTAATACTAAAAGGTGGCGATAAAATTTTCCAAAATGCCCAGAGAGACGCCTCATCTGAGGCATCGACAAATCTAGCGAGCGATTTTAATGCCCTGGTTTCGCTCTTACAAGAGCGCGGCTACTATGGAATACGGGCTGCACAATTCAACGTCGACAAGGAATTTGCAAGTGATTTTATTTTCATAAAAGAGGCTTATTTTGCCGATTTAATCAAAGCATCCCGGGAGCAGTTCGAAGCACTCGGCTCAAAAAGAAAAGCAGTTCTTGAACTTGGTACAAACGAGCAGCGACTTCTGCAAGAAAACCGGATCGATGATGCGATTCATGAAGAGATTTTAAAACAAAAAGATGACTATATCGCTGCCCAACTCGGGACGAAAGGTCTCTCTCCAATTGATGTGCCAAAACCAAGTAAGAGCGCCCTTTGGGACAACTTTAAGCTGAGCTTCAAAAAATATTTTCGCGGCGATGAACGAAAAATTGTCCGCTGGGGGCTTGATCTATCGGGTGGGAAAATGCTGCAAATCCAGCTGCGCGACAATAACAACCGCGCTATTTCGGATGAAGCTAGCATCAAACAAGGTATTAATGAGCTCTATAACAGAGTAAATAAGATGGGTGTTTCTGAGGTGAGCATCCGCGAAGAGGGAGACCTAATTACTCTTGAATTTCCTGGTATGCAAGCACTTTCAGCAAGTGAACTTGTTAAAGCCTCCTCGATGCATTTTCACCTTGTCAACGAAAAATTTGGTCAGATCAATCCCGATTTAGGGGTAGCAGTAAACCGCTTTCTACAAGAAGTCTGGAATAGAGCGCTTGTAACCGGTAAAAAATCTCCCGAAGAGATCTCAAAAATTGCAGCACAACAGCTATATGGCGATAGCGAAGAAATTGAAAATGGACTGCCCCGCACAGAGGCCTCGCGCGTCCTATACAAAAATGGATTGCGCCTTGCAAGAACTGGCAAGAGCGATTCGAGTTCGGCCTTTAATCAGACCCTCTCTAAAATTGCCGTCTTGCGTGGAGATGGCCCAACTGAGTGGGGAGGAAATACCCACCCGCTAATGATTGTTTTTAACAATTTTGCCCTTGAAGGAAGCAGTCTAAAAGATGTCCATGCCTCGTTCGACCAGACAAGCGGAAACTTCCTCTCTTTTTCAGTAAAAGACCATACGAATTATGCGGGATCAAACCCTCAAGATGACTTTTCTGCATGGACAAGCGCCTTTGCAAAAGAGAAGATGGATGGCTCACCGTACAGCCATTTTTCAAAAGGAAAAGGATGGCGCATGGCGGTAATTTTAAATGGCTATGTCATTAGCGCCCCTCACCTAGATTCTGCTCTGCGCGACTCTGCACGCATTACAGGTAGTTTTACCCAGAGAGAGGTCAATGGTCTCGAAGCAGATCTAAAAGCGGGTTCACTTAAATTTACTCCGCATATCCTCTCCGAAAAAAATATCAGCCCAGATCTCGGCTCGCATGAGCGCACCCAAGCGATTGCTACAACGATCTGCTCTATCCTTCTTGTTATTGCCTCTATGGTGATCTACTACAGATTTGGAGGGGTCATTGCAAGCGTTGCCGTAATCTTTAACTTACTAATTATTTGGGCAGCCCTTCAAAACATCGGCGCCACCATTTCTCTTGCTGGTATTGCAGGTATTATCTTAACAATTGGAATGGCTGTCGACGCGAACGTCCTTGTCTTTGAAAGGATCCGCGAAGAGTTGAACAAAATGAAGACAAAGCAGCTCGCTCCTGCGATTACAATTGGGTATCGCAAAGCCTTTTCAGCGATTGTTGACTCAAATATCACAACTATTATCGCGGCAATCATCCTGCTGAATTTCGATTCAGGCCCTATTAAAGGATTTGCTGTGACACTGATTATCGGTATTGTCTCCTCTATGTTTACAGCCCTCTTTGTTACCCGTACCTTCTTTCAATACTGGGTTAAAAGGGCAAAAGATCCTGTTTTAACTATGGCCAATTGGATTAAACCAACCAACTTCAATTTCCTGAAACATGCGCGCGTTGCTATTTTCTTCTCGCTGCTTGTTTTTATTCTTGGAACTGGCGCTCTTGTTGCAAAAAGAGCCACTGTCTTCGGGATGGACTTTACAGGCGGGTTTGCACTGAACATCGAACTCACTGCAAAAGAGGGTGGCAGCTACCGAGAAAGCGTCGAGAAAGCTCTTGTAAAAGGAGGCCTCTCCTCGCAAGACTTCGAGGTGCGCGAACTATCTCCGCAAAACCACATTCGCCTATTTTTAAGCAAATCTCTTGCACTACCCTCTGGAGAGACTCAAGCTTATAAGGAGATTACAAACCCAAAAATTGGATGGGTTGTAAACACTCTTGAAAAATCGGGTGTTGCAGTGGCTCCTTCAAGCCTAGCGCATCTCGATGCCAACTGGAGCGATGTGAGTGGACAGATGTCGGAGTCGATGCGAAACAACGCCATTATCGGCCTTGTGCTCGCCCTTTTTGCTATTCTTATTTACATCACCATTCGCTTTGAATTTAAATATGCAATCAGCGCAACACTCTGCATTGCACATGACCTCTTTTTCACAGTAGCCGCCATTGGTATCCTCTATGCAATGCGGGTGCCGGTACAAATCGATCTGCATACTGTTGCCGCTCTTATGACCATTGTGGGCTACTCGCTTAACGACACCATTATCATCTTCGATAGAATTCGCGAAGATGCTGCAAAAGGGAGTAATAAATCCTTTGCTGAGGTGATTACCGGGTCTGTGAATATCACATTAAGCCGTACGCTTATGACATCTATTACAACTTTACTTGTCATCATTCCTCTTGTGATGTTCGGTGGAAATACTATTTTTGGTTTTTCTCTTGTAATGGGTATCGGCGTGCTATTTGGAACACTTTCTTCCCTATTTATTGCAGCTCCGCTTCTCAACTATTTCCACACGCTTGAGCTCAAAAAAGAGGGAAAACCAAAATCGATTGCGCACTCCTAAAAGGAGCTGATGCAATCGATGAACATATTTATTTATTTGAAAGGCACTCATGAACCAGAAACCAAAAACTTCCGAAACTCTATGGGTGGCACCGCCTCCACAGAGCGAAGAACTTGAACTCGCTATCTGTAAAAGGTTTGGTGTTCATCCAATTATCGCAAAAATACTCTCTATACGCGGTTTTGATACGCTAGAAAAAATAGAGGCTTTTTTGCTCGGGAGGCTCACAGATTTACACAATCCCTACCTTCTTTTGGGTATGGATAAGGCGATTGATCGCATCTACAGCGCGTTTAAAAAGGGCGAGAAAATCTTGATTTACGGAGACAACGATGTCGATGGGATCACGGCGACCACACTTCTAGCCGATTTCCTTCGCGACCTCTCAGCTCCGTTTGCCTATTTTGTGCCCAATAGGAGCACCCTGAAACAGAGTTTAATTCTCGATGCGATTCTTTTTGCACGCGATCATAATTGTAAATTACTGATCACAGTTGACTGCGGCGTGAGCGCACATGATGAAATTAAAGAAGCCGTTAAGTATGGCATTGATGTCATTGTTTCTGATCACCATGAACCGACCGATGAACTACCTGTGTGCGTAGCAACGCTCAACCCAAAACTGATTAATTCCACCTACCCAAATAAAGATCTAACAGGTGTTGGGGTCGCTTTTAAGTTGATCCATGCACTCAATGACCACCTCATTGAAAAAAAAGAGCTTTTTTACAAAGAAGCGCTGACAATCGACTTGCATAAATATCTAGACCTTGTAGCTCTGGGTACTGTCGCGGACATGGGAGCACTGACGGGTGAAAATCGTATTTTAGTGCGCGATGGTCTTGAGCGGATCAAAAAGTTAAAACGAACAGGGTTACAAGAGCTCATTGAAGTGTGCGGAATTGAACCAAGTAAAATCACCCCGATGGAAATCGCCTCAAAAATTGCGCCTCGTCTCAATAGCCTCGGCCGCATTGACTTTCCTCAAAAGGGAGTCGATCTACTGATGCTGGGCAATAAGGCCGATGCAGAAATACTTGCAAAAGATCTTAACCTCAAAAATATTGAGCGCCAACATATTGAAAGAGATGCCTCTGAAAAAATTGATACCTACCTCGCGACCCACCCAGAAATTTTTAATGAAAGAGCCATTGTCCTCTACTCAAACGAATGGCATCCGGGCATTATTCCCATAATAACCGCACGTATCGCTAAGCAATATAATAGACCCACTCTGCTGATTGCCATTGAAGATGGTGTCGGTAAAGGCTCTATGCGGACGATCTCTAAATTTCCACTTCTTCCCATACTGAGAAAAAACAGCGATATTCTTCTTAGTTTTGGCGGCCACGCCTTTGCGGCAGGGATGACCATCGAAGAGGCTCACATTCCAGCATTTAAAAAGAGCTTTATCGATGCGGCAAATGAAGAGCTAAAAGATGAGGATATGACAGCTAAACTCTATATCGATGCGGAAGTTGAGTTCAAAGATATCCCTCAGCTACTCGGTTCATTTCGCGATCTAGAGCCATTCGGCAACGAAAACCCCGCACCACTGCTCTACACAATTGCCGAACAGGCTAGCCTGCCGAAAACCTTTGGCAAACCATTTGTTGGCGGATCTCTTTCCAAACCCCACCTCAAACTTCATCTTAAGCAAGGTAAAGAACAATTTATTGCGATCGGTTTTGGCATGAGTGAGAGGGCTGGAGAGGTCTACGTGAAACTATCTGGAAAAGGGCAAGGCAGCGACAATCCGCGAAGAATTGCAATCCTTTTTACGCCACAAATCAACACCTTCAACTCCTCCATTCAACTATTAATACGCGATTTTCGGGTGCTCAATTGATTGAAGGTGAAATTATCTCTCTTGCATTCGGTGGCTCCGGTATTTTGCGCGAAAAGAGCGGCAGAGCCATTTTTGTTCCGTTTACTGCGCCAGGCGACCTTGTACAAGTTGAACTCACGCAAGAAAAAAAGAGCTTTGCTATTGGTAAATGTCTCGCGATTATCAAGCCATCTGATCAGCGTGCAGAGCCTGTCTGTCCTTACTTTGAAAAGTGCGGAGGCTGTGATTTTCAGCACCTTAAAATAGAAGCGCAGCGAGCGGCCAAAGAGCAGTTTATCAAAGATGCGGCAAAGCGCATCGGCCACTTTGAAGCCCGTTTACACCCACTTGTCCCTTCACCAGAAAGCACTCTCTATCGCAAACAGATCACCCTAAAACTCAATCCAAAAGAAGGGGGATTTACCGGCGTTTTTACTGGCGTTAACCCGAATGAAAAAATAGCAATTAATTCTTGCTCTATCTTCTCTGAAGACAAAGTTCTTTTTGAGCAAATCCACCACCTTCTTGCCCACCTGCCAAATAGCGGTGTAGAAGATGGTTCTCTTAAAATCGTTAAAGGCACTGAAGGTAAATTTATTGCGCTTTTCTCCTTCTACCCAAAAATCCCTATCGAACAGAAAATAGCCCAGGAGCTGCTAGCGGTTATCCCTCTATTTCAAGGAATCTATTTAGCTGCTCCCGGATCTGTTATAGAAGTTGGCACATGTAAACTTGCGCTCACAGTAGGCAATCTTGAATTTGCCTATAAGCCGACCTGTTTTACCCAAAACAACCCGGAAATGAGCCTGCAAATCTATCAAAAAATTCTTCAGCTCTTTCCCACAGACGGCCTACCTCTACTGGACCTCTATTGCGGTATCGGTATCACAACCCTCCTGCTGGCGCAGCAAGGCCATAAGACAGTGGGAGTCGAGATGAACCGCTCGGCAATTTCATATGCAAATCAAAATGCGCTGCAAAACAAAATAGTAAAAGCCTCATTTGTCCATGCACCTGTTGAAAAATTCCTAGCAACCAACAAGATTAAAGAAAAAACGCACCTCCTTATTAACCCGCCCAGAGAGGGTTTATCTAAAGAAGCAATGACACGGATTAAGAAGATACCCTTTAAAACTTTAGTTTACCTCTCGTGCAATCCATCGACTCTCGCGCGCGATCTTGCTCTACTTAAAGAACTTCCAGGATTCAAGATAGTATCCTTACAACCCTATGATTTATTTCCACAAACTACCCATATTGAAACAATTGCACATTGCCAGTTAGAATAAATCTGATTGTAAAAATTGGAAATAAATGCCAGAATGCTGCTATTAACAAAATTAGCGAGGCCTCCATACCATGGAAAAAAAAGTTATAGACTGGTCATCCGTTCTATTTATTTGCGGCTACCACCTTGCACTGCTTATCGGTTTACCCATTTATTTCATGACTCACACTCCATCCCTTGCGGTTTGGATGGTTGGCCTTTTTCTATTTAGCGCATGCAATCTCAGCATTACCTGCGGCTACCACCGCTACTACTCTCATAACAGCTATAAATTGAACGGTGCTGTCCAAGCTGTTATGCTTTTCTTTGCAACCCTTGCGGTTCAAGCCTCTGCAATTAAGTGGGGTTTTCTGCACAGACATCACCACGCCTTTGTCGACACAGCGCGCGACCCTTACTCGATTCAAGA
Source organism: Chlamydiia bacterium (assembly GCA_043751475.1). Classification (GTDB taxonomy): domain Bacteria; phylum Chlamydiota; class Chlamydiia; order Chlamydiales; family JAYUZV01; genus JAYUZV01. The sequence goes on along the minus strand of JAYUZV010000022.1, from coordinate 25,053 downwards.
AGGCTTCTGGCACGCTCATGTTCTTTGGACCTTTGGTAAAACAGAAAAGATCGACCCCAAAGTTGTTCCTGATCTTTTCAAAAACCCTATGACAGCCTTTCAACACCGCCACTACGTCTGGCTGATGGTTGGAACAAACGTGCTAACAACCCTTTTAATTGGATATCTGCTAAACGACTATGCTGGCGCTTTTGCAATCACTCTGGGACTGCGCCTATTTCTCTGTAACCACACCACCTGGTTCATCAACTCAATTGCGCACACATGGGGTAAACAATCCTATGGCCAGGAACACTCTGCCAAAGACAATTTCATCATCTCTTTCCTGACCTTTGGCGAAGGCTACCACAACTACCACCACACCTTTGCAAACGACTACAGAAATGGGATCCGCTGGTTTGACTACGACCCTTCAAAGTGGACCATTTGGCTACTAAGCAAATTAGGGCTTGCAAAAGACCTGAGACGCACAGACGAATCGCGCATCCGCAAACATCTTTTGGAAGAGCAAAAGGGCGAAATTCTAGCGAAGGTAAAAGCTCACTTTGCCGACCAATTTGCCCCTATCGAAGCAAAATTAACGAAAATCTCTCAAGACCTCGTTGAAAAATACCAGCGCTTTCAAAAGCTAAAAACCGAATACAGCGCTGTTAAAAAGCAGAAAAACAGCGAGAAATCAAAAGAGCTAACAAAAGAGATCTCTTTGATAACCTCCCTGATTCGGCAAGAGTATAGCGCGTGGCAATCTTTCTATAAGTCTGTGATGCACTTCAACCCATCATCTGGCAAGAAACTGCCACTTCCCTCGTAAAAAAGAGATCTTATGGAGAAATAGAGGCCTATGACAAAAAAAACTAGAAGATGGCCGATCATTTTTTTTATCGGCGGATACCACATCGCTCTTTTTGCCCTTCTTCCGATATACCTGATCCACCACACACCCTCAATTGGTATCTGGATTTCTTCTTTTGCGCTCTTCGTCTTCTCAGGACTCAGTATTACTTGCGGCTACCACCGCTACTACTCCCATAATAGCTACAAAACCAATGTGGTTGTCGAGGCTATCATCCTCTTTTTTGCAACTTTAGGCGTGCAGGGATCGGCCATTAAATGGGCGGCAGACCACCGCATTCACCACGCCTTTGTCGACACCGACCGCGACCCCTATTCGATAAAAAAAGGGTTCTGGTACGCCCATATTCTGTGGTTATTTGTTAAGAGGCCTCCTCTAGAGGTTAAAGTTATTCCAGATCTTTTTAAAAATAAATTGGCCTATTGGCAAGATCGACTCTACGGTCCACTCATGATTCTTGCAAATAGCACAACAACACTACTGATTGGCTATCTATTCAATGATTATTTAGGAGCTTTTGCTATCAGTCTAGGCTTGAGACTATTCGTTTCGCAACACACAACCTGGTTTATTAACTCGATCGCCCATACATGGGGGAAACAGTCCTACAGCCAAGAGCACTCGGCAATGGACAACTTTCTTATCTCATTTCTCACCTTTGGTGAGGGCTTCCACAACTACCACCACACCTTTGCAAACGACTACAGAAACGGGATCCGCTGGTTTGATTTTGACCCCTCAAAATGGCTAATTTGGACCCTTTCTAAACTGGGATTAGCCAGCCAATTGAAGCGCACCGAACCCGCGCGTATCCGCAAACATCTTCTAGAAGAGCAGAAAGGAGAGATCCTAGAGCAAGTAAAAGCTCGCTTTGAGGGCCAATTAGCTCCTGTTGAAGCGCACCTAACAAAAGTCGCAAACAATCTTGTTGAAAGGTATAGCCACCTACAGAAAGTAAAAATCGAGTATCAACAGCTAAGCAAAGAGAGCGAGCACGAAAAGGCAAGCCTACTTAAGAAAGAGCTTATCGCTACCAAATCGCTCATCGATGAGGAGCTGATTAAGTGGCAAACTTTCTATAAATCAGTTATGAACCCCTCAAAAACACTCCAAATTCCCTCCCAACCAACTCCATTAGGCGAGTAAGATTCGCAGGTAACTTTGCAAAGATTTTGAAGCGGAGCACCTGAGCCTATTTCCCCAAACAATTTATTATAAGGCGTTTAATTAACTTTTTGCCAACACAGAGAAGAGAGAGGGCTCCGCCATTTGTACCCTTTTCATGACATCTACTCCTTGCCGGAGGCAAGGAGTAGATCGTAAAAACCGTAAGAAAGGCGACGCCCTCACCCTTCTCTGTGGTGGTAAAAAAGGTAATTAAACGCCACATACGAAAAGAGTTATAGACATCTGCCAATAAACGCTAGGCCTCGCATTCGAACTTCAACCCCGCGATTTGACCCTCCACTAATGAAGTTAGGAACCTGCCTCAAAAAAAAGTCCGCAGCTTCTGGCTACGGACTTTTATCTAAAAAGATAGAAAATCTAGCAAAATTAATTGCTAGACTCTGTGATCTGACGGTTTAGGTAGGTCTGTTTGTATCCATTGATTTCGTCGATATGGATAACCCAGGCCGCGCCTTTACGAGTCGCTTTCATTAAACCCACACGTGTTGCGTAGTAGATTTTTTGAGCAGGAACTCCAAGCATACGAGCCGCACCGTTGATTGAATAAAATCCTTTATTAGAATCAAAAAGGAGCTCTCCTTCAAAGGTCGATTTTGTACGTGAATATTTTTGACGTCTATACTCATCAAGATCGTTAACGCTAATTGTCCAGCGAGTCGACTTCTTAATAGCTCGCAATTTTTTTTGCTTGATTGCAACATAAATTGCCTGACGAGTCACGTTGTTAATACGCGCCGCTTCAGTAATTGATACTTCTCTATCACCGCTACCTTGTGATGGGTCATCTTCCCGAATGATGACTGTTGTCTCTTCATCCATTTTGTCCTCCGATTATTATATTCTATTATTTGTTAGCTCTGTACTTTATATATTACTTAATGCGTCTTAGATATTTATTATGTCATAGTAACGAATTAATATCAATACTAATAGATTTAATTTAAATAAAAACCTAGTAAGCATACGCCTATTTTCCCCTTTTGCCGCCTCTTTTTTTTCTCGCAGAAATGGGGGTGGTGGAGTATTCTTTACTATAGGGCCCGGGAATAAAAACCCGCCCGAATCCACCCCCTTTAGGCTAAGGAAGAAAAAATGTTTATCCGTTTTGCCCCATTTCAAAAAAATCTTAGGCTGTTTATGGCTAAAATGGCGCTTTTTGGCCATTTTTTGCTCATTATTACCCTTCTCTGCTCTGCGACTCAGCCCAACCTCTCTCCCAAAGAGACGCGGATCAAAATTGAGGAGATTCTTGCCGCCCACGTCAACTCCCCCCAAATTGATGAGCATTTACTTAAAAAAGCCTATGAAAACTACCTGGATGAGATAGACGGGACAAAAACCTACCTTTTAGCCAGTGAAATCGCCTCCTGGCAACAGCCGAGTAGCGAAGCCCTTACGACAGCCGTAAAAGCCCTTAAACATGAGGATTTTAGCCATTTTATGGCTATTCGTGACCTCATGAAAGAGGCGATTATACGTAGAGCCCGGTTAGAGGAGCTGGTGGATGAAAAGACGGCGAAAGGAGAGCTGCCCGTCGGGGTTAAGCCGACCGATTTCGACCTAAAAACCTTAAAATGGACGGTTTCTGAAGAGGAGCTGCTTCAGAGATTATTGACCATTCGCGCACTACAGCTAGAGACCACCGAGAAACTCGGCGACGATGTCAAGACGCACTTTCTAGCCCGGATGCAAAAAAGACGGCTGAAAAGGGAAGAAGATTTTTTACTCTCTGGAAAAAATGGAGATAAGCACAATCTGGCACTTACCCTAAAATCGATTGCATCAGCGCTCGATTCACAAACTGCTTACTTCACGCCCCACGAGGCAAATCAATTTATGATTCAAGTCCAACAGCGCTTATTTGGTATCGGGGCCTCCCTACGCGATGACCTAACGGGCTTTACGATGGTACAACTCATTGACGGATCTCCTGCGGCAAAGAGCGGCAAATTACAACCGATGGATAAAATTATTGCTGTTGGCGGTGAGCCTGTTGTCGGCATGGAGATCGCAGAAGCTGTCGAGCTGATTCGCGGCGCGGAAGGAACTCCTGTCAACCTGACCATTTTGCGCGAGAGCTCTGCTGATGGGAAAAAGAGCGAGGAAAAACTTGATGTCGAAATTATCCGTGGTGAAATTGTCTTAAAAGAGTCGCGTTTTGAGGTGAATTTTGAGCCTTTTGGTGATGGCATTGTCGCCCATCTCCATCTCCACTCTTTCTACCAAGACCAAAATAGCTCGTCCGCAGCAGACCTGCGAGAAGCGATTGAAACCCTAAAAAAAGAGCATATAATAAAAGGGATTCTCCTCGATTTGCGCAATAATGGCGGTGGACTGCTCTCTCAGGCTGTTGAGGTAACCGGACTTTTTATTAAAAAGGGTGTTGTTGTTTCTGTAAAAGATAATACCGGTCGCGTGCAGCATCTGCGCAACACCACATCAAATCCTGTCTGGACCGGCCCGCTACTTGTTCTTATTAATAGAGGCAGTGCCTCAGCTTCTGAAATTGTCGCAGGCACGCTACAAGATTATGGCCGTTCACTTGTTATCGGTGACGCATCTAGTTATGGCAAAGGCTCTTTCCAGACCTTTACACTAGAGAGCAGCCAATTTGGAAAGATCGATTCAAAAGGAGAGTATAAGGTCAGCCGTGGCCGCTACTACACTGTCTCTGGTAAAAGTCCACAATTAACAGGGGTCAAAGCCGATATTGTGATTCCCGGAATTTTAGCAAATTTGGAGGTCGGTGAAGAGTTCTCAAAATACCCTTTAAGTTCGGACGCTCTTCACCCAAATTTTGAAGATGATCTATCGGACATCCCCCTTATCTCGCGAGGTCAAGTACGGAGAATGTATAAGTTTGACCTCCAACCTATTTTAACCAATTACAAAAATTTACTGCCTAAACTAAAGAAGAATTCAGAGCTTCGCATAGAAAATAATGGGAGCTATAAAACCTTTATTAAAATGATTGCGAAAGAAGATTTTGATAGTGAGGGGCTCGCCAAATTTACACAGAATGATTTGCAATATACAGAGGCGATGCATGCGCTTAAAGATCTGATTCTCTTTACAGAGCCATCCCCCGCTACCCCTATTCGATAAGTGAAACTTGCACCAATTGCAAAAATAAGAGAAACTTAAGGGCAATTATCAATTAGAGAGACAATAATGACACTCCAAAATAAAAGTGTACGCACGCGTATTGCGCCATCACCCACAGGCGACCCACACGTGGGAACTGCCTATATGGCGCTTTTCAATTATGTCTTTGCCAAACGTTTTGGCGGCAAGTTTCTTTTGCGTATCGAAGATACGGATCAAACAAGGTCGCGTCCTGAATATGAGAAAAGTATCTTTGATGCACTCCATTGGATGAATATTCAGTGGGATGAAGGACCCGATGTCGGCGGACCTTTTGGGCCTTATAGGCAGTCGGAGCGCACCGAAATCTATCGCAAATATTGTCAGATGCTACTGGACAATGGAACGGCCTACTACTGCTTCGCCACACCAGAGGAGCTCGCTGAAATACGCGCCAAAAGCAGATCAGCTGGCCATGCCGGCTTTGATAGCCCCTACCGCAATTGTAGCAAGAGCGAGATCGACCGCTACCTGAATGTCGAAAAGAGAAAAGCCGTTGTCAGGCTAAAGGTTCCGCGAGAAGGTTCATGTGTCTTTGAAGACAAGGTAAAAGGAGTCATTACCACCCCTTGGGCCGATATCGACGACCAGGTCCTTTTAAAAGCCGATGGATTTCCCACCTATCACCTTGCGAACGTCGTAGACGACCATCTCATGGAGATCACCCACGTCATTCGTGGCGATGAGTGGATCTCTTCCACACCAAAACATATTTTACTCTACGATAGCTTCGGCTGGACACCGCCCGAGTTCTACCATATGCCGCTGCTGCTAGGGCCAGATGGGAAGAAACTCTCAAAAAGGCGCAACCCAACCTCTATTTTTTACTACCGCGATTCGGGCTATCTGCCTGAAGCCTTCAGTAATTTTTTGACACTGATGGGTTACAGCATGAAAGAGGACAGAGAGATTTACAATCTCATCGAACTCCTTGCAGAGTTTGATCCCGCTCGCATCGGAACCTCCGGCGCTATTTTTGATAAGACCAAACTCGAGTGGCTCAACCAGCAATATCTTCTAAACAACGTTCCAGAAGATCAGCTCTTTTCAAAAATCAAGGAGTGGAGTTTTTCAGATGAATTTATGGAAAAGCTGATCCCGCTGTGCAGACCGCGCATGAAAACCTTCGGTGATTTCATTAAGATTGCAGACTTTTTCTTTATCAACGACCTCGACTATACAGAGAGTCTATTTACAATTGGAGATCTGCCCAAAACAGCCCTGCCAATAATTTTACAGGCGATTATCTGGTCACTAGATGAGCAAGAAGATTGGGGCAAGGCAGGGATAGAAAAAGCCTCACACGATGTGGCGAACGCTTTTGCCGCCAGCCATAAAAAGATGGTGATGCCTCTGTTATTTGCCTCTCTTATGGCTAAAAAACATGGACTACCTCTTTATAGTTCTGTAGAATTACTGGGCAAAGATCGGACGCGCGCGCGCCTGCTTAATGCAATGGAATTTTGCGGTGGCCTTTCCGGAAAAAAAGGTAGTGCCCTTAAAAGTGCATGGGATAGCAAAAGCGATTTAAAACCTTTTTTAGAGTGATTGTTGCGATTTTGCATCAATTTGGCTATTCACCTCATCCTGCGAAATGACATAACCCCTTTGGGGAGCATGGTTATACTCAGCGCAGGCAGAAAAAGTTGCCAAAATGATAAAAACAAAAAATAAAAAAGAAGATCGTATCATGTTCTTATACATACTGATTTCAAGTGAAAATTGTCCACTTTTTTGATCAATAAAGGAAAAAAACTGCTATGTCAACACATTCAAAAACAGCCCCTTTCCTCTCTAAAATCATCGCACGAGAGCTCGTGACAAAACCAGGATCGACAAAAATGACTTGGCATATTGCGCTTGATCTTACAGATTCATCGCTCACCTATGCAGTCGGCGATTCAATTGCCGTTATTCCAGAGAATTGTCCATCTATTGTTGCACGTTATATCACAGCTTTGGGCTACACAGGGGATGAGAGCGTCACTTTACCGAAGAGTGGTGAAGTCGTCACTCTTGAACTCTTTCTCCGTACAAAAGCCAATCTATCAAGACTCACCTCTGCATTTTGCAGGGCTCTTATGAATCATATTGAGGATGCAAAACTCATCCAAAATGCACTAGATAATGAATCTCTCCTCGCTGAATTCTTGAAAAGCTATGAGCCACTTGAGCTCCTTGAAAAAAATAGTCACTCCTCGATTCCGCTAGAGGAAATTCCTCTCCTTTTCGCCTCTATGCTCCCTCGTTTTTATTCAATTGCCTCCTGCCAAAAAACCTACCCAAATCAGGTCCACCTCACAGTGACGCTTTCCTCCTACACATACAAAAATGAGGTGCGCTACGGCGTTGCGACTCACTATCTCTGCCATTTAGCTAAAGAGAGCAAAAGCGCTATCCCGATCTACCTACAACCCAACCACGGTTTTACTCTGCCCGTTGATGGCTCTGTTCCGATTTTAATGATTGGTCCTGGGACAGGTGTGGCTCCTTTTAGAGCTTTCATGCAAGAGCGTGTGGCGCTGCAGCATAAAGGGCGCAACTGGCTCTTTTTCGGAGAGCGAGAAAGCGCATACGATTTCTACTACGAAGAGGAGTGGAACGAGCTTATTAAATGCGGACATCTAAAATTAACAACCGCCTTTTCACGCGATCAAGAAGAAAAAATCTATGTTCAGAATAGATTGTTAGAAAATGCACAAGAGCTCTGGAAATTTCTGGAAGAGGGGGCTATTATCTACATTTGCGGTGATGCGACAAATATGGCAAAGGATGTCGATAACGCTCTCCACCAAATTGCACAAAGTCAGGGGGGCATGTCTGAGGTAGATGCACGCGCTTTCTTTAAGAGCCTGCGCAAAACAAAACGCTATCTACTCGATGTCTATTAGACTTCTTGCGTTGTAAGAATGCAAAGGCATTGAATGCCAATACCACGTCCAAAATCTGTAAGACCATCACCGGATGTTGAGGTCATTCCAATTTGGGCAACTGCTAGCCCCATCTCTTTTGCCACATTTTCCCGTATTTTATCTGTAGCGGCCTGTAATCTGGGCCTGCGCGCTTCAACTGTCAAAGCGACATGCGTCACTTTCTGCTTGCCAAGTGTTTTCATTGCCTCTTGGAGATACAAAGCGCTATCTGTCCGACCATCTTTACACATTTCTTGCGCAATCCCCCCCAAAATGGGAACTCCTGTAACAGAACTAATCGCATTGCAAATGGCGTGAAAAATCACATCACCATCAGAATCTGCGTCAAGCCCTGGCATCGCTACTCCAAGGCCATCTTCTGGGAATTCGATTCCGCCGATTACACATACCTTACCCATAGTAGCAAGGAAACGATGGCTATCCTGGCCAATACCAACACGCACTTGCATGAAGCAACCTCTTTCATATTCACATGAAGGGGAATTTACCAGGTTCACCGATATGCTTTCAAACAAAAAGCTTGCCTATTTTTTAAAAAGGATTTGCACGGATCTGCTCTAACCTGTTAAACATTTAGTGAACCATCTTTACGCGCTCGTTTCGGGCCAAGGAATTGATCTGTGGAACACCTCTCAATCTATGGCGGCAAACCCCTTCACGGCGAGGTGAAAGCTGCTGGCGCTAAAAATAGCATTACCAAATTGCTTGTCGCCTCACTTCTGTCTGATAAGCGCGCGATTTTTTATAATGTGCCCGATATCAAAGAGGTCGAGGTCACGGTCGATCTCTGCCGCGAAATCGGCTCTGAGATCACATGGAATAGAAAAGATGGCACTCTTGAAATTATTACAAAAGAGATCAAGACAACGCTGATTCCGCAACGCTTTTCGGGGGCTAATCGGATTCCTATTCTGATGCTCGGCGCACTTCTGGGCCGTACCAGGCAAGAGGTCATTGTACCTCTTATTGGTGGTTGTAAAATCGGTCCGCGACCGGTTGATTTCCATATCGATTCTCTGCGAAAACTAGGTGCGACAATTGAACTCAGCGAGTACGAGGGTAATCCCTGTTACATCGCAAAAGCAGAGCATAAGTTACAAGGCACAGTTATTAAGCTTCCATTTCCTTCAGTTGGAGCAACAGAAAACACTATTCTTGCAGCAGCAAAAGCAGATGGTAAAACAGTGATTAAAAATGCAGCTGTTGAGCCTGAAATTATCGACCTAATTCTCTTTCTGCAAAAAAGCGGTGTTATCATTTCTGTCGATGTTAACCGCACAGTTTCTATTGAGCGCGGCGCCCATTTTTATGATGTAGAGCACCGAGTGATTCCCGACCGCATTGAAGCCGCATCTCTCGGTATGGCGGCAATCAGCACAAGAGGGCGCGTCTTTGTAGAGGGCGCAGAGCATATGCACATGATCCCGTTCCTAAATAAGCTGCGCGAAATTGGCGCTGGTTTCACGGTGCGTAATAGTGGTATTGAATTTTATCACGAAAGAGAGCTCAAAGGAGGCATCCACCTAGAAACCGATGTCCATCCAGGTTTTCTCACCGACTGGCAGCAGCCATTTGTTGTTCTGCTAACCCAAGCATCTGGCCATTCAATTGTCCACGAAACGATCTACGAAAACCGGTTTGGGTATACGACAGTTCTGAATGAAATGGGCGCTGACACAACCATTTTCACGCAGTGTCTGGGCGGGCGCGAATGCCGCTTCTGCTCACAAAATTACCCACACAGCCTGGTTATTAAAGGGCCCACAAAACTCCACGGAAAAAAGATTACAATACCCGATTTAAGAGCCGGTTACGCCTATGTCATGGCTGCGTTAATGGCGGAGGAGGAGAGTCAGATTTACGGCCTCTCTTTTCTAGACCGCGGATATGAAAATCTCGATGCAAAACTGATTTCTTTAGGAGCCAATTTAAAACGTGTCTCGGACATCACAAGCGAGATTGCAAAAGAAGCCAGACAAGTTACTATTTGATTGGTTGACATTGAGTGATTTCGGCAGTAGAATAGCGCCTTTTAATAGCGGTATTAAGGCGTGGCAATTGTTTGGCGAGAGATTCAAAAATCCAATATAACCTCTCTGAAAAAACTATCCGAGATTCTTGATCTGCCGATTGAGCAATTAGGGGTACCGGACACATTCCCTATCAACATTCCCCTACGTCTTGTAGAAAAAATGGAAAAAGGGAGCGTAACAGACCCCATTTTTCTCCAATTTGTTCCCTTAAAAAAAGAAAAAACAGCCGCCTCGTTTTGCGCCGATCCTGTCGATGATCTCGGGGCGCAAAAAGCAGCAAAACTGCTCCATAAATATCCGGGGCGTGTCCTGCTTCTGGCAACAAGCGCTTGCGCCATGCACTGCCGCTACTGCTTTCGTCAAAATTTCCCTTACGAAAAGCAGCAATCTCAATTCGAAGAAGAGTTAAATTATATAAGGGATGACCCCTCCATTGATGAGGTCATTTTAAGCGGTGGAGACCCTCTCTCGCTCAGCAATAAGATCCTTGCCGATTTAATCGAAAATATCAGCCAAATGCCGCACGTTAAACGCCTACGCTTTCACACGCGCTTCCCTATCGGCATTCCCGAAAGAATCGACAGCCAATTTCTTGCTATACTCGAAAAGTGCCCTCTGCAAATTTTCTTTGTTATCCACATTAATCACCCTCGAGAACTCGATACAGATCTACTGGTAGCATTAAAATCAGTTCAAAAACTCGGTATCCCTCTACTAGCCCAAACAGTGCTACTCAGGGGTGTTAATGACTCACTCACCACACTACACGGGCTGTGCAGCGCACTAGTTAATTCCGGTATCATTCCCTACTATCTTCACCAGCTCGATCGCGTCTTAGGAAGCGAAGCCTTTGAGGTGAGTGAATCGAGCGGGAAAATCCTAATCGAGCAGCTCCGTGCCTCCCTCTCCGGCTATGCCATTCCTTCCTACGTCCGCGAAATTCCCGGCCAAAAATCCAAAACACCCATTATTTAGAGAGCTATTGCCCTATAAAAAAAAATCTATAGAGTACAGTTATGCTTAATAAAAAATGGCCTCTTCTGCTGCTTGCCTTTCTCGATTATATGGGGATGGTCATGGTTGCAGCTATCTTGCCCACTATCTTGTTTGATAGCACAATGTTACCCCCAGCTTGGGGAGAAAAAGCACGGATTACACTGCTCGGTTTTTATCTTGCTCTCTTTCCACTCGGCCAATTTTTTGGAAGCGCAAAACTCGGGCGCCTGTCCGATACTTATGGGCGTAGACCTATTTTACTAGCAACCACACTACTCACAGCTATTGCATTCTTTATAAGCGCACTATCACTTCTATTCTCCTCTGTAATCCTCCTCTTTACGGGCCGACTACTTGCGGGAGTATTTGCCGCAAATATTGCCGTTGCACAAGCAGCTCTCTCGGATATGAGCAGCGTATCAGATAAGATGCGCAATATGACATCAATCCAAACAGCTATTGGACTTGGATTTATTATCGGACCTGGTGTCGGAAGTGCTAGCGCAAAAATTTCATTTTTAGGAGGACCCTCCTATGCTACACCCTTTTATCTCACGGCGCTTTTCTTCGGGATTGCTTTTCTCTCTATCTATTTTTTCTTTCCGGAAACAGCTCGCCCACCAACTAACGCTATAAAAAAAGAGAGTCTTTTTACAGAACTTATAGAGCCCTATACAAACCCTCTATTGCGCATGCCTTTTATCATCTGGTCTGCTTATGCTTGTGGATGGACACTTTGCGGAACATTTCTTCCCGCTTATCTCACAGAAAATTTTAAAACAATTGATGTCGGTATTTTTCTCACAATTATGGGATTTACCTATACCTTTTCGCAATTTTTTGTTGTAAGAAAAGTGGCCTCGCTAGTCACGGCAAAAGCGATGGTAAAAATTCCTCTTTTTGTGATGGCCCTATCCTACACCGCCCTTCCCTTTGCTAAGACATCTGTTGGCTTGCATATAGGGACCTCGCTGAACGTCATTGCGCTGAGTTTTGTTATGCCAGGACTGATCACAGCAATTTCTAATTTCGAATCAAACGAAAATCAAGGAAAGATTATGGGGAGCATTTCCTCAATCCGCGCGCTAGCGAGCATTGTTGTAACAATTGCTGGAGCTTATTTGGCAAGAATAAGTCTTGCTGCCCCACTCTTTGGTGGAGGGATACTTCTTTTGATTAGCTGGATACTCTTTGTGACAAAATTCCCAGACCCTAAAAAAACTTGAGCCTTTTACATCTTTTCGATGCGTTTTAGACCGAGCAGATCGAGGCCTCGGGCCAGCACATTTCTTGTGGCAGCGCAGATAGAGAGGCGAGCAGGTGATTCGATAATCTTGCAGTCGCGATAAAAATCGTTAAAATAACTAGCCAATTCGTAGAGATAGTTGCAAAGAAGATTGGGCATCAGCTTCTTTGCAACAGTGTCGATGATTTCAGGAAATTGGAGGAGGTGGAGTGCGAGTTTTACTTCTGTTTCGTGGGCGATTTGAGTAGGCCCGGGCGCCCTTGTCGCTTTACTTTGAATGCTGCCCATTCGAACGTAGGAGTAGAGAAGAAATGCGGCTGTATTTCCCTCAAATTGGAGCATTCTCTCGTAGCTAAATTTGTAATCTTTAATCCGCTCATTAGATAGATCGGCATACTTCACCGCATCAATACCTAAAATGGTTGCCCGGGCACGCATATCCTCTGTTAGCTCTGCAACACCTTCTTTTTCCATAATCACTTCTGATGCTTTTTGGATCGATTCTGTTAGCAGATCAATCAGCCGCTCCGTATCACCCGATCTTGTCTTAAATTTTTTCCCGTCAGCGCCGAGAACAAGGCCAAATCCGACATGCTCGATACGCGTTTTTTTGGGATCGTAATAACCCGCTTTTTCAGCCGCTTTTAAAATCATCTGAAAGTGAACCTGCTGGCCAGAATCGACCACCATTAAAATCTGGTCGGCTTTTTCAATAGAAACGCGGTGGCGCAAAGCTGCCATATCTGTAGTTGAATAGTTAAACCCACCATCAGATTTACGTATAATCATAGGCAACGGATTGCCCTCTTGCCCAATAAATCCGTCTAGAAAGACGCAAAGCGCACCTTCCGATTCGGTGATCATCTCCTTTGATTTGAGCTCCTCAACCACCTCCGATAGGTAGGTGTTATAAAACGACTCACCCCGCTCTTGTAGCGAAACATCGAGCAGGGCATAAATCTCACCGTAAGCACGTCTTGAAATATCGCAAATCATCTTCCACGCATGAAGAGAAGTGCTATCGCCGCCTTGGAGACAAACAACCTCACTTTTAGCACGCTCTTTAAAGGCAAGATCCTCATCAAAGCGCTTTTTTGAAGCGCGGTACGACCCCATAAGCGATGGCAAATCGCTTATAACCTTGCCATTCAAGACATCTGGCTGCTCCTCCTTCATATAGGCAATCAGCATGCCAAATTGGGTGCCCCAATCGCCAATATGGTTAAGGCGGAGAACGTCGTGTTCAAGAAATTCAAAAAGCCGAGCCAAACTATCGCCAATAATAGTTGACCGAAGGTGGCCCACATGGAGCTCTTTTGCCACATTTGGGGAAGAGAGCTCGACAATCACCTTCTCTTTACGCGCCGGAAGAGCGACTCCCTGCCTGGTATCAGCAAGCTGCTGATCTAGTAATGATCCCAAAAACGCGTTTTCAAAAGTAAAGTTGATAAACCCAGGGCCAGCAATCTCTGTTTTAGCAAGAACTTTTTGAGAGGCGGGCGGAAGGGAACTTACAATCTGCTCTGCAATTTTCCGAGGGGGAAGCCCCAAATGGCGAGCCAATTGCATAGCGCTATTACACTGGTAGTGACCATGTTTAAAATCGCTGCTTGGTGCAATCTGGGCGCGCAAAAGCTCAGGAGCAACGCCACTTTCTCCAAAAGAAGCGAGGATGGCGCCCGTAGCCATATCCTCTAAAATTTTTATTAACTGCCTCATTCAAACCCACCATTTTGTGCAAATAGAGATAAATAAACTGCGATTCTATCACTGAGCATAACAGAGGGCAAGTTTTTCTTATGAACTCTAAACGTATACTCCTTGATTATATTCTCGCTCTCGCTTAACATTACTTATTCGGACGGGGCTTTTACGCCCTCTTTAATGACCAATTGAGGACACCTGTGAGCACAGTAGAGATCTTAACGAACGTAGAAAAAATCAAGGGAATAAAAAAAGATTTCCTCGCCTTTTTTGAAGGGAAATCAGAAATTCCTACAAAAGATCGCGCCTACTTCTTTTTTCTTGAAAAGACCCTTAATATCCACCCCTATCTATATAGAAAATCAAAAAAATCTCAGCTTATCGCCTACAGCAGCCAAGCCGATTTCTATACTAAGGTCGTTAAAAGACTCTTTGTCGAAAAGACGATTGTTGTAGCTGATAGTAATGCGCCAAAAATAGTGGCAAATGAGCTGACAAAAAAACTCTACATCTGCCCTCATTGCAACGCCGCATTTGCCGATAATTTATATCTCAATGCCGAGAGTGAAGCCTATAACCATGTAGCCACTTGTCCAGATAACAGACCCGATAGCAGTGGGGCCATGAGAAAAAACTTCCGTGTTACAGAAAACGCAGAGGAAATTGCCACATTCGTTAAAGCTCCGGTAAAAGTGGCAACACGCACACTCTATACCATGCTCAAAACAAAAAAGATGTTCACCTCTCAATCTGCAGCGATTCAAGAGGCTATGGAGGGCGCTGAACTACGGGAAATTAAGCTTAGCGCTATACCTGACGAAGAATGCGATTTTGAGGAGAGCTTTTTTGCTGCAATTAGCATCCTTTGCGAATCTGAAAAAGTGGATGATTTTGTCGAAGCGCTTACAGAAATAGGCGGTTTTGAAAAAGCAATTAACCACTGGAATGAGGAGAGCGAAGAGTAGGGCTCCCTTACGTAGGTAATGGAAAAAGTCTGGATTTCAAATGGGCCGGAAGAGTCCGAAGCAATTGGAAGAGTTATTGCAGCTCTGCTACCAAAAAATTCCATTCTCTTATTTTACGGAGAGGTGGGGGCAGGCAAGACAACGCTATTGAAAGGGGTAATTTCCGCTTTAACTGGGACTGCGCCATCTGAAATCACAAGCCCGACCTTTACCTACCTCCAAACTTATGAAGGGAGAAGCGCAGATGGTCTAGCTCCAACAGTCCATCACTTCGATCTATACCGGATAGAATCAAAAGAACTCTTCTGCGCTTTAGGGTTTACAGACCACCTTTTTTCTGGTAAGTGGTGTTGTATCGAATGGCCGGAGATTTTGTTCGATGATAAGGCATCACTTATCCAAAGAGCGCATTATAAAATAGAGCTCTTCCATATAGATGAGACGCGTAGAAAAATTGTAGTAACAAACGGATGAAAAATGAAAGGCGCTATTCTATTTCAAAAAGCCCTCTTCGTTAAGTCAGCACTTGTGCCACAAGACTTTCCTCCGCCTTTTTCGCTCGCCGGTACGCGCATTCCTATCATCTCTTTAATGGGCAGATCAAACGTGGGTAAATCATCGCTG
Source organism: Chlamydiia bacterium (assembly GCA_043751475.1). Taxonomy (GTDB): domain Bacteria; phylum Chlamydiota; class Chlamydiia; order Chlamydiales; family JAYUZV01; genus JAYUZV01. Next base: position 9,367 of record JAYUZV010000022.1, on the reverse strand, counting down.
ATTAACCACTTATTTAATACCAAACAGCTCGCTAAAGTTTCGACACGCCCAGGCAAAACTCAGTTGCTCAATTTTTTTAATATCGATGATCAGCTGCTCCTTGTTGATGTTCCCGGATATGGCTATGCAAAAGCACCTAAAACCGATAAAGCCCTTTGGGCCCATTCCATTGAAAAACTTCTCGATCATGTCGACCCAAAATCACCTATTCTATTCCTTCTTGATTGCCGTCACCCTCCCTCCAAAGATGACCTCGTAAAAATTACATGGGCTCATGAGGCCGGTAGAAATTTTGGACTTGTTTTAACAAAAACAGATAAATTAAAGCCCCAAGAAGTTGAAAAAAACAGTAAAATGATTATCGATTACGTGATGGAAGCTGCCCCTCGAAATCGCACTGCTTATATCCACTTTTCTATCAAAGATGGTGCTGCAAGAAAGCGCTTAATCGAACTCATTAACCACCTTATTTTTGGAGAGAGTATCTAAATGGATAGTCGTGCAAAAAAAACTTTTGTCTGTTTCGATCTCGAGACCACAGGCCTTGAGCCTAAAAACGATTTAATCATCGAAGTTGCTCTATCTATATTTACTCTTGAAGGTGAAATTGATAGCTTTGAAACGCTGATCGATCCGGGCAGACCGATTCCCATAGAATCGACAAGAATTCATAATATCTGCGATCAGGATGTCGCTGGAAAACCAAAAATTGAAGATGTTCTGCCAAAAATTCTCGCGCTCATTGGCAATCACACCATTGTTGGCCACATGATTTCAACCGACATCGCTTTTTTGCAGGCAGCTGCTGCAAAACAGCACATCGTATGGAACCCGAGCAATGCAATTATTGATACTTTTAGGCTAGCCAGACTGTATGGAGAGAGCAGCGATAATTCTCTCCAAACGTTAAGGGATCATTTGGATATACCAGCAACTGTTGCCCACAGAGCGATGCCAGATGTGCAGGTCAATGTCGCTGTTTTCAAAAAAATGGTCCAAAAACCTGAATATCAAGATATCGACGGGCTTATTAAACTTCTCCAATCCCCCATCATGCTCAAACGAATGCCTCTTGGAAAACATAAGGGCAAGTTTTTTGACGATCTTCCTCTCGACTATCTCACCTGGATGCAGCAGTGGAAATTTGATGCCGATTTAACTTTTTCAATCAAAGAAACACGTAAAAAATTGAAAAATAATCTCTCATCATAAACTCTGATTTTATGAAACATCTTCGCACTATCGCTGAGCTTCCCGTAAAAAATAAACGGGTTCTACTGCGCGTGGATTTTAATACTCCTTTAAACAAATTTGGAGAAATTGCGGATGATACACGCATACGTGCAGCACTGCCAACAATTCAGCTGCTTCTCTCTGCCGGAGCATCTCTTACTATCTTAAGCCATATCGGCAAATCCGGAGAAAACCTCTCACTTTTTCCAGCCGCTAATAGACTCTCTAAGCTTTTAGGTAAATCCGTTTTACATCTCACTCTGGAAGAAGCACAGCGCCTTTCACCCTCGCTAAGCGCAATCATCATGGTAGAGAACCTAAGAAATTTTCCTGAAGAGCAGGCTCCAAGCGACATCTTTGCTAAACGACTTGCAACTCTTGGCGATTTTTTTGTTTCAGACGCCTTTGCAACGCTCCACAGAGATAATAGCTCAATTACCAGACTTCCACTTTGCTTTCCAAATAAAAGCGCCGCTGGACTGCTTGTGGAGCGTGAGGTCTCTCTTCTACAATCGCTTCTAACAAACCCAAAACGACCCTTTTACTGCCTCATTGGCGGGAGCAAAGTCTCATCAAAACTCGCTGTGCTGCAATCTCTGCTAAAGTGTGCCGATGCGATCTTTATTGGGGGAGCTATGGCCTTTACTTTCATGAAAGCCGCCGGCAGAGCCACCGGAGACTCTCCTGTCGAACATGAGCTACTTCCACTGGCAGGCCAGCTGCTTAACGGGGGAGTGCCTATTCATCTGCCCATCGATTTTCGCTGTGCCACCTCACTTGCCAGCAGTGAGATTGTGGTAGCTAATGAAATTGGCAACGGATTAAAAGGATTTGATATCGGAGAGGCAACAGTAGCCGCTTTTTCTGCACGATTTAAAAAAGCAAAGACCCTATTTTGGAACGGACCTGTTGGATTATTTGAAGATCCACGATTTGATTTTGGAACGCGCGCACTTGCAAACGCTCTATCAGACCTTAAAGAGACAACAACAATTGTTGGCGGTGGAGATTCTGTCGCGGCCATTAATAGTTACGGTCTTGAAAGCCATTTTTCGCATATTTCGACAGGGGGTGGTGCAACACTTGAATTTATTGAATCGGGAACGCTGTTAGGACTTAAACCGCTGATGAAAAAAGAGTAGAATAAAGCTGGGAAATAGCCAAAAAATTAAACTAAAAACAACATTTATAAGCCTTTTTATTTTGAATAGTGAAAATAAGCGGACATTCCTTTTTTATTGCTTGTCAAATAATCACTTTTCGCTATAATTAGGTTCCTCCAGCTCCTTATTTCACAAGAAATGAGCGCTTGCGAAGAGTTTTACAACACGTAATAGGGTAACGATGAGCAGGGAATCGTCTCCGGAATTTAGTGGATTACGCGCCTTTTTTTGGCCTATACATCGTCACGAGCTGAAAAAAGCAGTCCCGATGCTGATCATCTTCTTTCTCATCTGCTTCAATTATAATATTCTACGCGGTTTTAAAGACTCCCTTCTTATCACAGCCCCCTCTTCCGGTGCCGAGGCTCTTCCTTTTATCAAAGTCTGGCTTGTTGTGCCTATGGCCCTGATTATGACAGCTCTTTTATCCGCTCTATCTAATCGCTTCTCGAAAGAAAATGTCTTCTACGTCATGATGACTATCTTTCTCTGCTTTTTCTTTCTCTTCGCCTTTATTTTATACCCCAATCGCGAGACTCTTCACCCAAATACTCTCGCTGATAGGATGCAGACAATTCTACCCGTCGGCCTTCAGGGCCTTATCGCTATTTTTCGCAATTGGACCTACTCGGCCTACTACATTATGGCCGAAATGTGGAGCACGATTATCATGACAGTCCTCTTTTGGGGCTTTGCCAATGCGGTAACAAAAGTAAAAGAGGCTAAACGTTTTTATGCACTACTCTGTATCAGCGCCAACTCCTCTGCGATCTTCTCAGGCGCCGCTACAAGCTACGCATCAAAATTTTCACTCCCGTGGTGCTCGGACTCTCTTGGAAGCACAATTATCATACTCAACCTAATTCTAATTGTTTCGGGAGCGGCAACCATGCTCCTCTTTCGTCATCTAAACAAACAGGGCAGTGGATATAAGCGCACCTCGGATGGTAAAGGTGAGCGTACACAAGTTAAAATGGGCTTGCGACAGAACTTTGCCTACCTAATGAAATCCAGATACCTGCTCTATATTGCGATCATCGTTATCATGTACAACGTATGTATTAACCTTGTCGAGGTTGTCTGGAAAGATCAGTTACATGAACTCTATCCAAACCCGAACGATTACACCAACTACATGGGTCATGTGATGACCGCAACAGGCACTCTTGCAACCCTGATATCGGCTTTTGTCAGCGGCAATATTATTCGCCGATGCTCCTGGACCACCAGCGCTCTTATTACTCCCTTTATTATGCTTATCACAGGTATTGGTTTCTTTGGTTTTGCCCTGTGCCACAGATTCGGTATTGACATACTGACCGGCCTACTCGGCGTTACACCCCTCTTTCTATGCGTCTTCTTCGGTTCACTCCAAAACTGCCTAGCAAGGGCCTCTAAATACACTCTCTTTGACACAACAAAAGAGATGAGTTTTATCCCCCTCTCTGAAGAGTCTAAGTTAAAAGGCAAGGCTGCCATCGATGGTGTCGGCTCGCGGCTCGGCAAATCGGGCGGTTCTATCATCCACCAGGGGCTTCTCTTATCGCTTGGAACAGTTGCCTACAGCATCCCTTATGTAGGTGCTATCTTAATGGTTGTAATTCTATTCTGGGTTCTTGCTGTGCGCAACCTTGGCAAGCAATTTAATGATCTAACAGAGCATCATGAGAAGCTCAATATTCAAGATGAAGACTCCTCACCGCTTCCCGCGACTTAAAAAAGTTTTCGGAAGCTCTTGGACTCTAATAGATCCTCTTTCCTCGCAATATCTTCATTCACTGAAATCCGCGCAGCCATCTGGAGCAACTCGCCCATTAAAGGCCCATTTTGAACCCCTATTTTCTGCAAATCCACTGCCGAAATTAGCGGTCTACCTTCTGTAAGGCGAGTAATATGTGTCGCAAGCGAAGCTCTTATTTCTGCGATATCTGCAAAAAACACTTTGCGGGCCTGTTGGTTGTAATCGTGACCGATAAATGTCAAAATGGCCTCGGAATCAGGATGTGCAAGCAACTGTGCGACCTCGAACCTTTCGCATGAGGCGAGGTCTTTATCTCCAAATTTTAACCGCGCATCAAATAGAGCAAGAGCAAATTTTACCTCTTTACCGGAGAGCTTTAAAAACTTACACATCGCTAAAGCAACCTCTCTGCTTGTGCATGGACAGATTTCAAGCATAACACCGACAAGAGGAAGCCCTTTTGGCAGCTGCTCAATTTTTTTACAGCGCGCTACTATTTCATTTTGCGGCACCTCTTTAAGCGCTGGAAAAATAGCTGTCAAAAGACCAAATCGATAGAGCATATAGAGACTTTTACCAAAGGTATTAAATTTGGCCATCTTGGAGAACTCTTGCCATATTCGCTCAATTGAAACCGACGGCAACAAGCTTGCAGAATGGCGAATAATGGACTCCTTTGTCAGCTCATCAATAATAAAATCGAAGCGCGTGGCATAACGAATAGCGCGTATCATACGCAACCTATCTTCTGTAAAACGCAGGTCTGCATCGCCAATTGCGCGAATGGTGCGAAGGTGTAAATCTCTCTGCCCATCGACGTAGTCGTAGATGCGGTTTTGCAGCGGATCGTAGAACATCCCGTTAATCGTGAAATCACGTCGCTTTGCATCCTCTTCAGGCGAGCAGCGCTCAATACCGATTGGATGTCGTCCATCCACATAATCGAGATCGCGTCTAAAGGTGGCTACCTCGTACTGATGCCCCTCCACGACCACAACAACAATGCCAAAAGCTATGCCGACAGGAATAGTTTTAAGAAAAATCTCTTGTAAATCCTCGGGCAGAGCACTTGTCGCAATATCGATATCATCAGACTCATGGCCCATCAGATAGTCGCGGACCCACCCCCCAGCAAAATAGGCAATATGGCCCTTCTCGGAAAGCGTTTTTACTACCTCAATGGCTCCCTTTTGCATACCCTCTCCTTAAATGAACCTATCCCTGCTATTAAGGCGCGAGGGAGAGATTGATTTCAAATGAATCTCTTCTTTACCTATAATGGAGCAAATTGCTCCCAAAACGAAATTATGCTCCTTACGCCAGCTAAAATCCATCTTTTATCAGAAAAAACCATCAACCAGATTGCCGCAGGTGAGGTGGTTGAAAACCCGGCCTCTGTCATCAAAGAATTAATTGAAAATAGCATCGATGCAGGCGCACGCGAAATCATTGTAGAAATCCAAGCCGGGGGATTACAGCTGATCCGCATCATCGATAATGGAAGTGGCATGAGCCAGCAGGATCTCCTTCTATCGGTAATGCGCCATGCAACATCAAAAATTAGCGATATTGAAGATATCTCTTCCATCTGTTCACTAGGATTTCGCGGAGAAGCGCTCGCCTCAATTGCATCTATATCGAAACTCTCCATTACAACAGCTGAAGAGGGAGCCTCGGGGAATAAGCTGGAAATGGAGGGTAGCTCTTCGCCAATCCTTACAAAAGCCGCCCGCACACGCGGCACCACAATTGAAATTAGATCTCTTTTTTATAACGTCCCTGCGCGCCGTAAATTTCAGAAATCACCTGCCTATTGCAAAAGTGAAATCCATCGCCTTATTCAAACTCTCGCGCTCTGTCATACAGATATCCGCTTTGAGCTTAAAGATGAGATGCGTACCATTTTTCTGTCCGGCCCCCCTGTTCAGGACGATTTTTTTCAGAATCTTGCAACTAATATCACAACCATTTACGGCGAGGAGCTGCGCGAAAATTGTTTAAAAATAGATGTTGCACAGAAGGGCATTGCCATACGCGGTTTTGTAGGCAACTCACTTGAGACAAGACCAAATAGGCAAAGCCAATTCCTCTTTGTTAACCAGCGCCCTGTTATCTCAATGCCCCTCTCATTTGCAGTAAAAAATGGTTTTGGACAGCGCCTTGCAAGCGACCGCTTTCCCATCTTTTTTCTCCACCTCTCACTTCCTGGAAAAGAGGTTGATGTCAATGTCCATCCACAAAAAAAAGAGGTCCGTTTTCAAAATGAGATGGAGCTAAAAACTATTGTGACAGAGAAGATTTCCTCTCTTCTTGCGGGTAAAAATACAGCCACCTATTTTTTTGAAGAGCCGCTGCCAAAAGAGAAACAAACCTTTACATTTCAAGCAGAGCAAACCCAACGCTACTTAAGCGAGAAGTTCGATTACCAGATGGCTCAACCCTCTCTTCCAATCGAGATAAAAAGAGAGTTTCCTCTTGCACTTTTCGGTAAATTTTTACTGCTTAGAGGAGATAGCGCGCCTAAGGAGTGGCAAGAAAAAAGTGGAAGCCTTATCTTCATTAACTTGGAGGAAGCCTCTGCACAGATCGCCTATGAAAACCTTCTAAAACAGCAGAGAGATCCAGCACATATTGAAACGCTGCTAATTCCTATTACCCTCTCTCTATCGAAAAGCAGATCAGCTAAATTAGAAGAGATGATCCCTCAATTTTTACAGTCCGGCTTTGAAATTCGCACGCTGACACCGGGTAATTTTATCATTGAAACAATACCAGTGAACCTATCTCGTGTCGATGTAGAGCCGCTGATTTTAACGCTGATTGATTCTGATGAAGAAGGTAAAAAAATCGCCCCCTTAAGCGCACTACGCATCGCAAAGGTCCCTTCAACGATTCATGAAGGAGAGAAAATTGCTGATGCACTACTCAAATGCAAAGAGTCTCTATACTCTTTCCGAGGCAAAAAAATTGTAATGGAGCTATCTCATGAAAACCTTGAAAAACTCTTCTAACTTCCTGCAGCGCATTCAGAGAGTTAGAGAGCACTTAAATGGGCAAGCTCTGCTTGTTGAAGATCTCACAGACCTCCACTACCTAACAGGCCTTGTCCTATCGACAGGTCTTCTGCTGATTCATCCAATTGGCGAGCTTCTTTTTGTTGATGGACGCTATGCGCAGAGCGCCCGAGAGGGGAGCCCCTGCGAGGTAAAAGATCTAACCGCAGGAGCTCTACAAGAAATTCTGCTCTCATTAAAAGTAGATAAATTATCTATTCTGCCAAAAAAAATCCTTTTATCGCGCTATCTTGAACTTCAAAAAACAGTGGCCCTACTCCCTCTTGAAAAAGATCCTGTTGAAAGGGTGCGAATGGTTAAAGAGCCAGCGGAGCTAGAGGCTCTTCGGATGAGTGCTAAGCTGGGATGGCTTGGTTTCACCTATCTAGAAGAGAATTTGCGTGCAGGAATGCGCGAGAGCGATGCTGTGCTACTCTACGAAACATTCTGTCGGCAGCATGGCGCATCAAAACTCGCTTTTGATCCCATTATCGCTTTTGGTGAGGGTGGTGCAAAACCGCACTATAAAAGCGGAGAGCGGAGATTAAAAAGAGGCGATAGCGTTCTTGTCGATGCAGGTATCACGCTCAATGGCTACCACTCCGATATGACCAGGACCTTTTTTTTCGGAAAACCATCGGTTGAGATGGAGCACTTATATGAGCGCACATTCGCTGCCTATAGTGCGGCTATACGTCTATGTAAAGCAGGCGTTTCTGTCGCAGAAATCGACCTTGCAGCAAGAGAGGCTATGGGTGATATGGAGGGACTATTCCTCCACAGTCTTGGCCACGGAATTGGACAGACGCTCCATGAGCCTCCGCGCATTAGTAGCAAAACAGGTGAGACCATTTTACTTGAAGAGGGAATGGTTTGCACCATTGAACCCGGCCTCTACCTTGCAGGTGTAGGAGGTGTGCGTTATGAGGATACTATTATCATTACAAAAGAGGGGTATGAAAACCTCTATCCCGAAGGCTACAACCCCTATAAATAGTAAGCTTAATTCTTAGTGGTGATATAGATCCCGGAATCGGGGTCAAAGCCGGTTGTCTGCACTCTGACAGAGCCCCTCTTACCAAAGACAATTGTCTGCTTCAGCGTCTTAGAAAAATCTCTTTTCTTACTGCTTGCACGGATTAAGAGCTCCTCTGTTTCAGCAAGCGTCAATTGATAACTAGATTTATGTGCGCCCCATTTTTCTAGTTCAGCTTTTGCAATTAATTCGGCAATTTCCTCGCCAAAATAGGCTCTAATAACAGGCCTTGAGGCGTGATAAAAATATAGCGGTTTCTTATTTTCAACTCTATCAAAACGCGCAAAATGGGCGAGCGGCGGGTAACCGCGGCCGCTTGCTAAATCGTAGTTGCGCGTTCCTTGAATGAGCTTAAACATAACTGGAAAAAGTGGATGGTTTCTCTCTGGCAACAGCTCTGTGAGAGTGCTGGCCTCTCTCTTTTCTTTAGCAAGCTCAATGAGCATATCGACAATTTTTTGATGGAGATGCTCATCGCGGTTCTCTGTATAAAATGGACTCTTTCCATAGAGTATTCGTATGAGATTAGAAAAAGCGTAATAGACATCCTTTTTTGCGACCTCATCGCCCTCTTCCAAAAGAAGAGCGAAATTGAGTTTGGATAGCTCAAGATCGATCACATTTTTTTTATCTCGACGACTCTCATAAATTCTGATTTCACTCCCTTTTTTATTAGCCGGTGTTTTAAGAGATGGAGATCTGCTTTCATTAGAAAGATGTTGAGAAACAGCTTTTTTATAGGCACGCTTGTCCGCATCATTTGTAATGTTGCGGCACGATGTAAAAAGACCGGTAAATGAGCGCTCGGCGCTAGCTGAAAAGGCAGCTCCTTCAAATAGGAAGGAGATCCCAAGAGTCATTACAATAAGAAGGGCAAAAATGAAGGGAAGGATGTTCATGTTGAATAATGAGATGGGTTCATACTCTCTCCGGATAAATAACAGGCGGTTGCGCACGTGGAAGGGTGTAGACACGATCGAAATAGGGAGTTTTATCCTCTCCGCGGCGCCATATTTTAACCGAGCAAAAAGCGGGGAGCTCATTTTTCTTGCTAACCCAAGTTTCATGCCATTTTTTATCTTCAACCGAGAAAAATGAGTATTCGATTTTTGCGATATTTGCGATCAGAAGCTCCTTGCGT